>DATHSW010000200.1:0-18077 GCA_035463855.1 Candidatus Deferrimicrobiaceae bacterium
GCCGCGCCGCGACCTTCGTCTTCATGCTCGACGACCGCTACTTCGGCACCGTCACCGCCTACGTGCCGGGGCCCGAGGCCGGGCGCTTCCACTTCACGAGCGCGCTGCCGGTGCGGGTCACCGGCCTCCTGCTGCCTACCCTCGAGCGTCTCTCCTCGCCCGCCCCGCTTTCCGCGTCCGCTTCACGCTAGGCGTCGGAGCTCGCCCGCGGGCCGGGCCGGGGGGCGGGGGCCCTCCCGGGAACACGCTGACTCGCGACCCGCGTGGGCTCTGTCACGAGCCACGAGACGGGCGCGCTGCCCTTCGGCGACGCGCAGAAGACACGGTTCCCGGGAGGGCCCCCGCCCCCCGGCCCGGCCCTATGCGTCCGCACCTCCGAAACCACCATCGACTCCTGGCGCGCTCACGACTGGCCACTTCGAGCGCGGGCTTCGCCCGCGCATCCGGTTCTTGGGGGGAGGCAGGGAGGAGTGCGCCGTCAGGCGCGCGACGACCGCCGGAAGGGGGGCGGAAGCCCCCCTCCGGGCTAGAACACGTCGTCGCGCTCGCCGAACTCGAACTGGTAGGTGGTCTCGTCGAGCTCGGGGGTGGAGACGAGGGCCTTGCGGGCGAGGAGCGCTTCGAAGGTCTCGAGCCAGATCTCGTAGTAGACGAAGGGGCCGCCGCGGGTCTCGGCGGCGGCGATCTGGGCGATGAGAACCTGGCGGAACTCTTCCCATTCGTAGAGACCGCGCTCGTGCAGGGCCACCGCCATGCCGAAGACGCGGCCCTGCCAGGGCTCCTCGAAGACCAGCTCGCCGTTCTGGCGCGGCAACGAGGCGCGGCCTTCCATCACCGCCACCACGCGATCCACCGTGAGGGCCTGGCCCTTCGCCGACACGCCCGACGGCGTCGCGTCGCAGGCGTGGGCGGAGGCGCCGCGCCACCGGCGCGCGTCGTCGACCGGCTGGCCGTCGGGCCGCTCCTGCCAGGCGGAGGCGGTGAACTGGTACGGGGCCAGCGCGGGCGGCGGCGGCAGGCACCGATCCGCCTCCAGCATCGCCTCGATGTGGTCGTAGAGGGCGACCGCGAGGGCGTCGGTGTCCACCGAGTGAAACCACTGGGCCTGCCCGTCGAAGAGCAGGAGCGCCACGTTGGCGAGCGCGCAGGGGCCGAGGCAGCCGCCGATCGTGAGGTGAACGATGTTGCGCAGGCGCCGCCGCTCCCATTCGCGGTGGAAGGTCTCGGCGGGCACCGCGGCGAAGCCGTCCTCGGTGCGCCCGCAGCAGCAGCCGGTGGCGCAGACGAAGAGCTGGCCGCGGAAGCGCGCGACGTTGACGCGCCGGCCGTCGCGACGCACCACGATGTTGCGCCGCCGCTCGTACACCGGGCCGCTCCTCCGATCAGGAATCGGCGCCCGGCTCGGCCACGCCGATGAGCGCGTCGCGCGTGATCAGCGGCACCAGCGCCGCCTCGGTGAGGCCCTCGGTGCCCGTCGGCCGGCGGGGCAGCACCATGTAGCGCATCTCCGCGCTCGAGTCCCACACGCGGATCTCGCGCGCGGCCGGCACCTCGAGGCCCATCTCCTTCAGCATCGCGCGCGGCTCGCTCACTGCGCGCGAGCGGTAGGCGGGCGTCTTGTACCAGGTGGGCGGCAGCCCCAGGACGGGCCAGGGGTAGCAGGAGCAGAGCGTGCACACCACCAGGTTGTGCACGGCCTCGGTGTTCTCCACCACCCTCAGCATCGCGTAGTCGAGGTCGAAGCGCCGGAGCGCGGCGGTCGGATCCTCCAGGAGGAGGCGCCGGTACTCGGGATCGGTCCACGCCTTCGCCACCGCGCGGGCCCCCACCATGGGACCGGTGTCGGCCTCGTAGCGCTGGATCACGCGGTCCACCGCGTCGGGGGCGAGGATACCCTTCTCGAGCAGCAGGGACTCGAGGGCCCGCACCCGGGAGACGATGTACGGATCGACGTTGGGATGGTTCTTGCCCATCCGGCTCACCTCCCGGGCAGGAGATAGCTCTCCCACAGATCGATGTGCACGGCCTGGTTCGCCTCGGCCGACTCGCCCCAGAGCTCGCGCGCGTCGAACCGCACGCTGTAGAGCGGCTGGGGCTGCTCGCCCAGGCCGTGGGCGTTGGTGTCGGGGAAGACGTGGATGCCGTGGCAACGATGGACGACCCCGCGCTTGCCGCGCGCGTAGCGGGGCAGCCGCGTGTGGCCGTGCGGGTGCATCTCGCGCGTGCGCACGGGGTCGCCCGGGGCGAAGCGGGGCGTGGCCCCGGTCTCGCGGATGGCGTCCTGCAGCCAGCCCGGATTGGAGGGCGGGCGCGGGGGCAGCGGCCCCGACAGTGCCGCGGTGGCGGGAGCGCCGGGCTGCGCCTCGAAGAAGGCCCGGCGCACGGCCAGCTCCTGGGCGCGCACCACCCCCTTCTCCACTAGGAGGCGGGACACTCCGTCGAGCCACTTCTCGTAATAGCTGACGCGCAGGTAGTCGGCGGGCGCCATGCGCTCGATGCCGTGGCGGAACTCATCGATGTTGAAGAGCCCGCGCGCGCCGGCCGCGCGCATCATGGCGAGCACCGCCGCCTCCCAGGCCGCGTGGAAGACGGGCTCGTTCGCCTCGCGCTCGACCGGCCCGAAGCCCTGCATCCCCCCCAGATCGTGCACCCCGTCCATACGCGGCGATTCTACCTCAGTGGGTTCTCGGGGGCTCGGCGTGCGCGGGCGGGGCCTCGGCGGGCACGCCGGCGTGGCGGGCGCGCAGATCCATCCAGAGCTCGAGCCGCGACCAGTCGGGCGTGTCCACGTAGCGGCCTCGGGCCGGGTCGATCCACGGGTTCGGGAAGAAGACGGTCAGCATCTGCTCGCCCCGGCCGTTCCAGAGGCGCAGGCCCCAGGCGCTGGGGCGGCCGGCCCGGTCGCGGCTCTGGAAGAACGCGGCGCGCCCGCAGCGGCGCCACTCCGCGAGCGCGGGCGGCGTGGGCAGCCCGGGCGACCCCCGATGCGGGCCGATGCAGAGGTGGAAGTGCCACGACTCGGTGCCCTCCACCTGCACCGTGACGTAGCCGTCGAGCAGGGAGAGCGTGGGCCGCCGGCCGAACCGCCCCTCGAAGACCGCGCCCTCGATGCACGGGCCGAAGATCACGTGCGCCCAGTGCTCCTCGAACACCTCCCGGAGCAGGGCGAGCAGGCGCGCCTCCGCGCACTCGACCGCGAAGTACTCGGTGCGGCCGCCGTCCAGGCTCTCCTCCACGGTCGTCGCGTCAGCGCTCACGGTATCCCACCAGCCCGGCGGCCAGCGCGCGCCGGTCCACCCGGGAGAGCGCGCGCACCATCGGGGGCCGCAGCAGCCGCGTGTGCGGGATCTCCAGCAGGTGCTCGGCGATCCACCAGAGATCCTCCTCGGTCGTCATCCAGCCGGGCCGCGCCCGGTCGAAGCGGGCCAGGTTCACCGGTCCCGCGTAGGCGCGCAGGGTGCGCTCGCCCCGCAGGTTGATGTAGCCGTCGAAGTAGCTCATGACCAGCTCCCGCAGGCCCCGGTACACCGGCTCGCGATAGCGGAGCCCCGAGAAGTTGGACTTCGCGATGGCCCCCCAGTGCCCGCGGCTCCGGAACACCGCGACCACGTGATCGGTGTCCTGCACCGCCTCCAGATCCAGCAGGAGCGGCGGGAAGCCGAGGACGCGCAGCGCCGCCGCCGCGAACACCGCGCCCTCCAGGCAATGCGCGGTGCGCTCGCGCAGCACGCGCCGCGGCGACCAGGCCGTCCCGGCCAGATGGTACGGCATCGCGTCGAGCGCCCGCTGGATGCCGATGGGGCTCCGGAGCGCCCGCAGCGCGCGCACCTCGCGCCGCGTGAAGGCCGAGGCGGAGCTTACCCGGGCGGGGCTCAGAGCGGGCTACCAGTCCAGGCGGGACTCGAGCACCACGCCACGGCGCCGGTTCAGCCAACGGGTGAAGCGCACCACCTGGAAGAACCCCCAGAGCGACAGGCGCAGGTGCTTGGGCAGGGTGCCGAACGAGCCGCCCGCGAGCACGCCGGTGACCGCGGGGATCATGCCCAGCACGTTGCGCGGGCGGAGGAAGACCTCGAGGAAGGCGCGGTCGTAGAAGGACTCGATGAACCGCTCGAAGGGCCGCGTGCCGCGGCGGACCGCCCGCTCGTAGGCCCGGAAGCGGCGGGCCTCGAAGCGCCCGGCGCGGAAGGCGCGGAGGATCGCGCCGGCCGCCAGCTCGCCCGACTGCATGGCGAGGAACACCCCGGGCGAGAAGATCGGATCCACGAAGGCCACCGCGTCGCCCACGCACAGGAAGCGGTCGCCCACCACCGGCTCCACCGAATAGGCGAAGTTCGAGGTGGTGTAGAGCTCGGTCACGCGCTCGGCGCCGCGGAGGTTGTCGCGCACCGCGTGGCACCGCTCGACCATGTCGTCGAACAGCTCCTGGAGCGAGCCGCGGCGCGCCTTCACCACCTTCCGGTGCAGCACGCAGCCGACGCTCGTCTCGTCGCGCGCGAGCGGGATGTACCAGAACCAGCCCTCGGGGAAGATGTGGATGCGAACGTGGCCTTCCTCGCGGCCCGGGAAGCGGCGGGCGCCGCGGAAGTAGGCGAAGATGGCCACCTTGCCGAGCCCCGGGCGCGGCTTCCGCTGCCCCTGGCGCGCGGCCAGGAAGGCGTCGCGCCCGCTCGCGTCCACCAGGAAGGCCGCCCGCAGCTCGCGCTCACCATCGCCCCCGCTGATCCGGGCGGTGACCCCGTCGCGGTCGAAGGTCACCTTCTCCACCGTCGCGGGCTGCAGCCGCGTCACGCCCTGCGCCACCGCGTGGTCGAGCAGGACCTGGTCGAACTCCGCCCGATGCACGTCGAGCGTGAAGGCGGGCCACGGCCGGCCGGGCTTGAAGTCGAAGGTGGACTGAAGCCCCAGCTCCTGATCGTGGAAGGTGGCGCCGTACTTCATCTGGAAGCCGTGGGCGAGGACCCGGTCGAGCACGCCCAGGCGCCGGCAGATGTCCATGCAGGTCGGGATCAGGGACTCTCCGACCTTGAAGCGCGGGAAGGCCTCGCGCTCGGCGAGCGCGACCCGCAGGCCGCCCCGGGCGAGAAAGGCGGCGGCGGTGCTCCCGCCCGGCCCGCCGCCCACCACCAGCACGTCGGCGTCATGCGAGGACCTGGTCACGCCCGGCATCTTACCCGATCCCGCGGGGGACCCGCGAGCCCCCGGCGCGGGTTTGCCGCCCCCGGCCGGGCGTGCTAGCCTCGGCCGCGCACCGGCCCGAGTGGAGAGGAGGAGGTGCCGATGACCGACATCCGGATCGTGTCCGATCCTCACGCCTCCGAGGGGCTCAAGCAGGTCGTGGTGGATCACCTCGACACCTACAACGTCGCGGTGACCGGCTTTCACGAATACTCCCCGGTCAATCTCTTCCTCCGCGACGCGGGCGACGAGGTGGTGGGCGGCCTGCTCGGCTCGATCTGGGGCGGGGTCCTCTACGTGCGGATCCTCTGGGTCAGCGAGGCCCTGCGCGGGCGGGGCTTCGGCCGGGGCCTGATGGAAGCGGCCGAGCGGCGCGGGCTGGAGCGCGGCTGCCGACGCGCCTTCCTCGACACGTTCAGCTTCCAGGCCCCGGGCTTCTACGAGAAGCTCGGCTACCGGGTCTACGCCAAGGCCGACGACTGGCCGGCGGGGCACGCCCACCATTTCCTCAGGAAGGATCTCGCGCCCACGCCATGATCAAGCTCGTGTTCTGCCTGCGCCGCCTGCCCCACCTCTCGCGCGAGGAGTTCCAGCGCTACTGGCTCGTCACCCACGGCCCGCTGGTGCGGGAGCTGGCCCCCGCCCTGGGCATCCGGCGCTACGTCCAGGTACACAGCGTGACCTCCGCCTTCAGCGAGGCGATGCGCCGCCACCGCGGCGCGCCGGAGGACTTCGACGGCGTCGCCGAGCTCTGGTGGGACACCATCGACGCCTTTGCCCGCGCGGGCGCGACCCCCGAGGGTCGGGCCGCCGGGCGCCGCCTCGCCGAGGATGAGAAGCATTTCATCGATCTCGCGCGCTCGCCGATCTGGTTCGGCGAGGAGCACGTCCTGGTCGGTCCGACCGGGTAGTTTCCGGCCGCGAGCTAGCGGGGGTAGCCGAGGGTCCTGAGCGAGGCGCTGATCTCGTCGAGGATCACGGGATCGTCGATGGTGGCGGGCACCGCGTGCTCGACGCCATCGGCGATCTTCTTCATGGTCCCGCGCAGGATCTTGCCGGAGCGGGTCTTGGGCAGCCGCTTGACCACCGCCACCGTCTTGAACGCGGCCACCGGGCCGATCTTCTCGCGCACGAGCTCGACCAGCTCGCGGCACAGCAGGGCGTCGCCGCGCGCGACCCCCGCCTTGGTGACCACGAGGCCGACCGGCACCTCGCCCTTGATCTCGTCGGCCACCCCCATCACCGCGCACTCGGCCACGTCCGGGTGCGAGGCCAGCACCTCCTCCATGGCCCCGGTCGAGAGGCGGTGCCCGGCCACGTTGATGATGTCGTCCACGCGGCTCATGATGTAGATGTAGTCGTCCTCGTCCTTGTAGCCCGCGTCCCCGGTGAGGTAGTAGCCGGGGTGCCGCGTGAGGTACGAGCCCTCGAAGCCGGCGTCGTTGTTCCACAGCGTGGGCAGGGTCCCGGGCGGCATCGGCAGCTTCACCGCGATCGACCCGATCTGCCCCGCCGGCATCTCCCGGTTGTCCTCGCCGAGCACCCGGATGTCGTAGCCGGGCACGATCTTGGTCGGTGAGCCCGGCTTGACCGGGAGCATGCCGAGGCCCACGCAGTTGGCCGCCATCGGCCAGCCGGTCTCGGTCTGCCACCAGTGGTCCACCACCGGGACCTGGAGACGCTCGCGCGCCCAGAGCAGGGTGTCGGGATCGCAGCGCTCCCCGGCCAGGAACAGCGTGCGGAAGCGCGCGAGGTCGTACTTCGCGATGTGGACGCCCTGCGGGTCTTCCTTCTTGATCGCGCGGAACGCGGTGGGCGCGGTGAACAGCGCGCTCACCCCGTGCTGGGCGCAGACCCGCCAGAACGCGCCGGGGTCGGGCGTGCCCACCGGCTTGCCCTCGTAGAGGATCGTGGTGCAGCCCCGGAGCAGGGGCGCGTAGACGATGTAGGAGTGCCCGACGACCCAGCCGATGTCGGAGGCCGCCCAGAAGGTCTCCCCCGCGCCCATGCCGTAGACCGCGTCCATGCTCCACTTGAGCGCGACCGCGTGACCGCCGTTGTCGCGCACCACTCCCTTGGGGATCCCGGTCGTACCCGACGTGTAGAGGATGTAGAGCGGATCGGTGGCCGCGACCGGCACGCACCCGACCGGGGCGGCCGCCGCGACGGCCTCCCCCCAGTCCACGTCGCGTCCCGGCTGAAGCGGCGCCGTCTCCATCGGGCGCTGAAGGATCAGGCAGCGCGACGGCTTGTGCGAAGCCATCGCGATGGCCTGGTCCAGCAGCGGCTTGTAGGGAATGACCCGGTTGACCTCGATGCCGCACGACGCGGAGAGCATGACCTTCGGCCTGGCGTCGTCGATGCGGGTGGCGAGCTCCTTGGGCGCGAAGCCCCCGAACACCACCGAGTGGATCGCCCCGATGCGCGCGCACGCCAGCATCGCGATAACCGCCTCCGGGACCATCGGCATGTAGATGATGACCCGGTCACCCTTCTCCACCCCCTGCCGCCGCAGCGCCCCCGCGAAGCGCGCCACCTCGTCGCGCAGCTCGGCGTAGGTGAACGCGCGCACCGTCCCGGTCACCGGCGAGTCGTAGATCAGGGCGGTCTGCTTGCCGCGCCCGCGCTCGATGTGGAGATCCAGCGCGTTGTAGCAGGTGTTCAGCACCCCGCCCGCGAACCACCGGTAGTAGGGCCGGCGCGAGTCGTCGAGCACCCGATCCCATCGCTTCTCCCAGTAGACGTCCTCGGCCCGCGCGGCCCAGAATCCCGCGGGGTCGCTCAGCGCGCGCCGGTAGCACTCGTCGTAGATCGTCGCCATGCTCGCCGCCTCCTGGCCAGGGACTCTACAACGCGCCGCCCCGCCTTGCCAGCACCCGGCGCCCCGCCTATGATCCGGCCATGCCCGGCCGGTACGTCCTCGCGGCCCTGCTCCTGGCCGCCCTCCTCCCTGGACCGCCCGCGCGGGCCGCCGACGAGGAGGTCCGCACGATCCCGACACGGCGGGGCGTGACCCAGGCGGTCCTCCTCCTGCGCCCGCCGGGCCAGCCGGTGGCCGGCCTGATCCTCTTCGCGGGCGGCGATGGCGACCTCGCGCTGACCGGCGCGGGGATCGGCCAGCTCCAGGGCAACTTCCTCGTCCGGACCCGGACGCGCTGGGTCCGCGAGGGTTTCCTGGTGGCCATCCTGGACCGGCCCTCCGACCGGAAGACCGGGTTGTGGAACTTCCGCACGACGCCCGAGCACGCCGCCGACGTCAAGGCGGCCATCGCGGCGGTGCGCGAGATCACCGAGGCGCCGGTGTGGCTCGTGGGCACCAGCATGGGCACGCTCTCCGCGGCCAACGCGGCCGCCCGGCTGACCGAGGGCGGGCCCGACGGCGTCGTGCTCACCTCCTCGGTCACCGAGACCTCGAAGCTCAGCTACGAAACGGTCCGGCACGCCGGGCTCGGCGACATCCGGGTGCCGACCCTCGTGGTCCACCACAAGGACGACACCTGCCGCGCCTCGCCCTACTCCGGCGCGGAGCCGATCGTGCGGGCGCTCAAGCAGGCGCCGGTGAAGGAGCTGATGGCCTTCCAGGGCGGCAGCCCGCCCATCTCGGCGCCGTGCGAGGCGAAGGCCGCCCACGGCTATCTGGGGATCGAGGCGCAGGTGGTCTCGGCGATCGGCGCCTGGATCCGCGCCCACTGATCGCGCCCGCGGCTCAGACGGCCGCGGGCTGGCTCTGGCGCGTGCGGCGGATGCGGACCTGGACGTCGCGCACCCGCTCCTGCTCGAAATCGATCTGCACCTCCTGCTGCTCCATCTCCCAGTGGTGCACCGTCGCGAGCCACCCGAACCGCCGGCCGCGATGCGGCACCAGCCGCTGGCCCCGGTAGATCACGGCGCGGATCTCGCCCGACGGCAGGCGCTGCTCCTCCTCGGGCTCGCCGCCGGCGAGCTTGAGCACCTCCCCGTGGGTCGTCTCTCCGGGGCGGATGCGCGCCAGCATCTCCGGCGGGGGGACCTGGCCGCGAGCCCGGCCGGGCACGTCCCCGCGCCCGAAGTGCACCCGGCTCCGCAGCGACCGGGCGAGCCGGCGCAGCAGGTTGCCGACGATCGGGCCGGTGAGGTTGCCCAGACCCAGGAGCAGCGCGGAGAGCAGGATGGGCCGCCACGGCAGCCGCCCCCGGAAGTACACGAACTGCACCTTCAGCGTCTGCGGAATGATCCCGTCGGCCGCCACGAGCGGGATCGAGAGCGTTTCCGTGCTGTCCCGCGTCTCGCTCATCCGGCGGCTCGCGGTGCCCGGCACCACCTCGTCGATCTTGAGGTGGTTCGACTCGGCGAAGTTGATCGACAGGCGGGAGAAATCGGGCGCGAGCGGGACGACGCGATCGCGGTTGCCATAGTAGAGGGGATACAGCGACGAGTACCCCACGTCGCCGAAGCTCAGCGCGACGATATGCCGACGGCCCCAGAACGTCTCCTCGAGCCAGCTCACCCGCCGCGACGTGATGGCCCCCCTCACGCGCAGATCGAGGCGAGGGAGCCAGTCGAGGCTCGCCAGCTCGGGCTTCCACGGGATGCGGATGTAGGTCGCGGGCTTCGCGCCCCGGGCCAGCCCCTCCGGGCGCGCGAAGGTGACGAAGGGCGCGGCGCCGAGCTCGCGCCGGCCCGCCGCGCCCGCGCCGGCGCCCATCTGGGCCCGGCTGCGCGCGGAGAGCGGAACCCGGCCGTTCGCGAGCACCTTGAACCCGGTGGCCTCCACCTGGCGCACGAGCGCGGGGTCGGCGCCGTCGGCGCCGTCCGTGCCGACCAGCTCACCCGGCCACAGGAGGTAGAGATCCTGGGCGAACTCGGACGGGTCCCGCGCCGGGGGCGGCGCCACGCTGAACGAGACCTGGAGCGTCAACGGGGCCGGCCCGTCCTCCACGTCCGCCCGCCGGATGTTCGCGGTGATGAAGACCGGCGCGATCCAGAATTCCGGCTGCGGCTTCGAGGCGATGAAGACCTGGGCGGAGGCGGCCGCGGGAGCCAGGCCGAGCGCCAGCAGCACCGCCGCGAGGACGCGCGCCGGGCCCCCGCGCCGCGTCATCTCGTCGGATCCTCCCCCACCCGCACCAGCAGCTTGCCGAAGTTCTTCCCCTGCAGCAGGCCGATGAACGCCTCCGGCGCCTTGTCCAGGCCGACCACGATGTCCTCCCGGTACTTGAGCCGGCCCTCGCGCACCCACCCGACGCAGTCGGCCAGGAAGTCGCCCAGACGGGCCATGTGGTCCGAGACGATGAAGCCCTTCACGAGCGCGCGATTGAAGAGCAACGGGCGCAGGTTGGGACCGGGGACCGATTCGGTCGCGTTGTACTCGGAGATGAGCCCGCAGAGCGGGATGCGCGCGTTCATGTTGAGCAGCTGCATCACGGCCCGGAGCACGTCGCCCCCCACGTTCTCGAAGTAGACGTCGATGCCGCTCGGGCAGGCCGCCTTGAGCGACGCGAGCAGGTCGCCGGTCTTGTAGTTCACGCAGGCGTCGAACCCGAGCTCGCGCACCACGTAGTCGCACTTGTCCGGGGACCCCGCGATGCCGACCGCGCGGCAGCCCTTGATCTTGGCGATCTGCCCCACCGCCGAGCCCACCGCGCCGGAGGCGGCCGAGACCACCACCGTCTCGCCCGGCTTGGGCTGCCCGATGTCGAGCAGGCCCACGTAGGCGGTCATGCCGGGCATCCCGAGCACGCCCAGCGCGGTCGAGACCGGCGCCTGCTTGGGGTCGAGCTTGCGCACGGCGCTGCCCTTGGCCACCGCGTGCGATTGCCAGCCGTCGTAGCCCAGCACGAGGTCGCCGCGGACCAGGCCCGGGTGCTTCGATTCGAGCACCTCGCTCACGGTGCCGCCCACGATCACCTGCCCCGGCTCCACCGAGGCCGCGTACGATTTGCCGCCGCTGATGCGGCTCCGCATGTACGGGTCGAGGGAGAGATAGACGGTGCGGCACAGGATCTCGCCGTCCTTGGGCGCCGTCAGGGACGACTCGACGAGATCGAAGTCGTCCGGCCTGGGCATCCCGACCGGGCGGCGGCGGAGCACGATCTGGCGATTCACGGGCGTGGGCATGGCGTCCTCCTCCGGGCGGGGCCGCGGGTCAGCGCGGATCGTCGCCCCAGCGGTACTCGCGGGTCATCTCGTCGAGGCGCGCCTTGAGCGCGGCGTCGAGGGGCTTCTCGGTCGCGGGCAGCACGTCGTCGAGCTGCTCCGGGCGGCTCGCGCCCACGATCGGCGCCGTGATCGCGGGCTCGGCCAGCGTCCACGCCACCGCGAGCCGGGTGAGCGACATGTCGGCCTCGGCGGCCAGCGGACGGAGCGCCTCCACCGTCTCGAACTCGCGCTCGTGCCAGTATCGCTCCTGGTAGCGCCCTCCCGCGGTGCCGAGCGTGAAGCGGGTGCCCGCGGTGGGGCCCGTGTCTCGGCGGTGCTTGCCGGAGAGGAAGCCGCCCGCCAGCGGGTTGTACGGGATCACGCCGATGCCTTCTTCCCGGCAGAGCGGCAGGAGCTCGCGCTCGACCTGGCGGAAGAGCAGGTTGTAGCGCGGCTGCGCCGAGTCGAACCGCGCGACGCCGAGCGCCTCGCTCCGCCCCAGCGCGCGGGCCAGCTGGTAGGCGTGGAAGTTCGAGCAGCCGACGTAGCGCGCCTTCCCCGCCCGCACCACGTCGTCGAGCGCGCGCAGGGTCTCGTCGATCGGGGTCGTCGGGTCCCAGTGGTGGAGCTGGTAGAGATCCACGTAGTCGGTGCGCAGCCGCCGCAGCGAGCCGTCGATCGCGTCCAGGATGTGCTTGCGCGAGGCGCCACGGTCCCACGGCCGGGCGCTCATCGCGCCCACGCACTTGGTGGCGACGACGAAGTCCTGACGGCGGCCCTCGAGCCAGCGGCCGAGGATCTCCTCGGTGCGGCCCACCGTGTCGAGGCCGCCGCCGAGCGGATAGACGTCGGCGGTGTCCAGGAAGGTGATGCCGCCCGCGGCCGCGCGGTCCAGGATGGCGCGGGACGCGGCCTCGTCGCACTGCAGGCCGAAGGTCATGGTGCCGAGGCAGAGGCGGGAGACGGACAGGCCGGTGCGACCGAGGCGAGCGTGCTGCATAGGGGTCAGAGAGTAAACGACGGTCGGGCGGCGGGCAAGCGGGCGCGCGAGGGCCGTGGTATAAGAAACGGCCATGGAATACCGGACACTGGGACGGACGGGGCTCAGGGTCTCCGCGCTGGCCTTCGGCTGCGGCGACGTGGGCGGGCTCATGGTGCGCGGGACCCCCGCGGAGCGCGAGCGCGGGGTCGCGCGCGCGATGGAGCTCGGGATCAACTACCTCGACACCGCGCCGTCCTACGGCTCGGGCGAATCCGAGAAGAACCTGGGCCAGGTGCTGCGCGCGCTCAAGCCCGCCGCGATCGTGGGCACCAAGTGGCGGCTCGTCGCCGCCGATCTCGCCGACGTGGCCGGCGCGGTCGCGCGCTCGGTCGAGACGAGCCTCGGGCGGCTCGGGCTCGAGCGCGTGGACCTGCTCCATCTGCACAACTTGATCGGGCGGGTGGGCGACGAGCGGCCGCTCGGGGTCGCGCGGGTGCTGGACGCGGTGGTGCCCGCGATGCGGCGGCTGCAGGAGCAGGGCAAGGTGCGCTTCTTCGGCGTCACCGCCTCCGGCGAGACCGGCGCGCTCCATCGGGCGCTCAGCAGCGGGGCGATCGACACCGCGCAGGTGGTCTTCAACTTGCTGAACCCCACGGGGGCGTACGCGCCGCCGGCGGGGTATCCCGCGCAGGACTACGACCGGTTGCTCGTGCTCGCGCGCGAGCAGGGCGTGGGCACCATCGGCATCCGGGTGCTGGCGGGGGGCGCGCTGAGCGGTCAGGTGGCGCGCCACCCCACCGCGATCCCGTCGGTGAGCCCGATCGCCTCCGGCCCCGACTACGCCACCGACGTGGCCCGCGCCCGCGCGCTCGAGCCGCTGGTGGCCCAGGGCCACGCGGGCAGCCTCGTCGAGGCGGCGCTGCGCTTCGCGATCACGGGCGACGCGCTCTCCACCGTGCTCATCGGCTGCTCCGACCTCGCCCAGCTCGACGTCGCCGCCGCCGCGGTCAACAAGGGCCCCCTCTCCCCCGCCGCCCTCACCACCCTCCAGACCATCTGGAGCGGAATCAAGTAGGGGCCCCCTCCGATTACCGATTCGGGCCGCGGCCCATCGGGTAGGGCTGCCAGCGGATCAGCGAGGTCTTGGGGAGGACGCCGGGGTTGACCGCGGAGCGCGGCCACTTGCCCTGCAGCACGGTGGCGAGCTCGCGGCCCAGCCGGCGCCGCGTTTCGGGCGCCATGCGCGCGGTCGCGGAGGCGATGTGCGGGGTCACCAGCACGTTGTCCATGTGCAGCAGCGCGTTGTTCGGGTCCACCGGCTCCACCTCGAAGACGTCGAGCGCGGCGCCCGCGATCCAGCCCTGGCGCAGCGCCTCGGTCAGCGCGGCCTCGTCCACGGTCGGCCCCCGCCCGTTGTTGATGAAGATCGCGCTCTTCTTCATGGCGCGGAACTCACGCTCGCCCATCATGTGGCGCGTCTCCGCGTTGAGCGGGGCGTGCATGGACAGGAAGTCCGCGCGCTGGCACAGCTCGATCAGGCTCGTGACCGGCTCCACCCCCACCGCGGTCATCTCGAGCTCGGCCAGGAAGGGATCGTACGCGATCACTCGCAAACCGAAGGCGTGGCAGCGGCGCGCCACCGCCTTGGCCACGTTGCCGAAGGAGATCAGGCCGATGGTCTGGCCGTAGAGCCGCGGGATCTTCGCGAAGTACGGCCGCCCCTCCGTCCACTTGCTGTCCACGGTGAGCTGGTGCATCAGCCGCAGGCGGCGGTGGGCGGCCAGGAACATGGCCATGGTGTGGTCGGCCACCTCGTCGATGAACACGTCGGGGACATTGGTGACCACGATGCCGGCCTCGGTGGCCGCGTCCACGTCCACCGTGTCCGCGCCCACGCTGCCGAGCCCGATGACTTTGCAGTTTCGCAGGCCCTTGATTATGGCCGCGCTGATCCGCCGGTTGCGGGCGATGACCGCGTCGGCGTCCCGGGCCGCCGCGATGAACTCCTCCTCGGTCTTGGCCGGCACCTCGATGATCTCGGCCCCGATCGGATCGAGGGCCTCGCGCTCGATCGAGTAGGCCGAATCGGCCAGGTCATAGGTGATTCCGCCCGACGGCTTCTGGACGACGATCTTGAACTTCCTGGCTCCGGCTGCCATGCCGACGACCTCCTGGGTGGTCTGGGGGTGAGTACCGCGTCCGCGGCCCCCAAGCATACGCTCCCCCCGGGCCTGCCGTCGAGGCCCTCTTGTGCTAGGGTGACGCCGACATGCTCGTCGGCGCCTTCGCGGTCGCGCACACCCCGCAGCTCCTGATCCGCCCGGAGACCGAGGACCGCGATCTGGTGCTGCGCGTGCATGCGGCGATGGGGCGGGTCAAGCGCCGGCTCCAGGAGCTGCGCCCGGACGCGCTCGCGGTGATCGCGGGCGACCACATCGAGGCCTTCTTCCTGAACGCGGTCCCCGCGCTGGCGGTCTACGTGGGGCGCGAGTGCGCGGGCACGTTCGGTCCGTACCGGTACCGGTTCGACATCCACGAGGATCTCGCCCGCGCGGTGGTCGAGCAGGGCATCGAGCGCGGCTTCGACCTGCTCTACACGCAGGATGCCCCGCTCGACTACGCCTTCTACGTGCCGCTGCACTTCGTGATGCCCGAGCCCGCGCGGCCCATCGTGCCCCTGCACGTCAACGTGTACCTGCCGCCCCAGCCCACTCCGCCCCGCTGCCACGCCTGGGGCGCGGCGCTCGGCGCGATCCTGCGCGCGCGCCCGGAACGCGTGGCCCTCATCGCCTCGGGGGGCATGTCGCATTTCCCGGGCACCGACCGCTACGCCTCGCCCGAGTTCGACTACGATCGCGGGCTGCTCGACCGGCTGCGCGAGGGGCGCGGCCGCGAGCTCGCGCAGGTCACCGGGGCGGAGCTCGACGAGCGCGGCAACATCGAGCTGCGCACCTGGATCACGCTGCTCGGGGCGGTGGGCGACGTCCCCGCGGAGGTCTACTGCTACGAGCCGTCCTGGCACCACGGCAACGCGGTGGTGGAGTGGCCGCTGTGAGCGCCCACGGCGAGGGCGCTCACTACCGCTTCCCGCCGTCCGCAGCCTACCCGCTCAACCGCTGCCTCTACTCGCTCAAGTCCGACCGCGCCTTCATCGAGCGCTTCCTCGCCGACCCGATCGCCGCCACCACCGAGATGGGACTGTCGGACGGCGAGCGGGCCGACCTGCGTCGCATGGACCGCGACGCGCTGGTGGCCCGCGGCGCGCACCCGTATCTGGTCTTCATGGCCGGGCTGCGGCTCAAGATGGCGGCCGAGCCCGGCGCGCTCGAGTACTTCTAGCCGCGCGAGGCGCCGGTCGACACCTCGAGGCGGGTGGCCACCAGCTTCGCCCCGCGCTCCTCGTAGTACGCCTTCACCTTCGCGCCCTCCTGGAGATCCGCGAACCGCCCCTCCCGGCCGTTCACCTGGATGAAGGTGTCGCGGCCGACCTCGAGGGTCTTGCCGAGCAGGCCGAAGGGGCCGATCGACACGTCGACGCTCTCGCTCCGTCCGTCCACCCGCGTGAGCTTGCCCTCGATCGTGCCGGTGGCCTTCACGAGCCGCTCGATGCCGGGCGCCGTCGGCTGGAGCGGGTGGGGCCGGCCCGACCCGACGGCCCGCTGGGCGAGGGCGGGCTCCACGACCATCACGGTGGAGATCAGCATCGTAGCCGTACCGAGCAGCGTAGCGAGTCGGGTCATGGTGTGTCCTCCTCTCGGGCGGGAGAGCCCGGCGGCCGCGCCCCGCCGGGCTCTCCGGACGAACGTGGGGCCGCTGCGGGCGCGTCAGGGCGCCTGCGTCTCGATCACCCGGACCTGCGTCGCGATCTTGTCGCGCCCGCCGGTCTCGGCATAGCGGGCGATGATCGAATCCCCTACCTGGGCCGGCTCGCCCGGCCCCTGCCTCTCGGGCGCCACCTGGAGCGACGCGCCGTTGTCGAGCTTCAGCATCGTCACCATGTCGGGACGTCGCTCGAGGTCGACGACCTTGCCGTCGACGGCCCGGACGTCGGCCGCGACCTCGGAGCCGGTGAGCTGGGTCTGGTCGAGGCGCGATTGCGCGAGCGTGCCGCCGGCCGTGAGCAGGAGGGCCGCGGTCCCGATCGTGGTGAACTTCAAGAAACTCGGGAGAAATCTGCGGGTCATGATATCTCCTTTCCGGATGGGAAGTTCTTACCGCGGGGCGATTGGCCCCGCTTCCGCATAGAGTCACAGCAAGGGCAATACCGATCCGGCAATCGCGGCGCCGAAGCGGGGATTGGGGCGCCCGGAGGGCCATCAGGATGTAAGGCTTACACGCGATGGGAACGTAAGATGTTCCAGAGATGCTCCCCACAGGAGGCGAGATGCGACGACGCTACCGACGGCTGGCCCGGCGCTTCCGGTCCATCGCCTTCATCGCCACCATGCTCCGCACCTATCGCGAGGGCCGCCGGCGGGGCCAGACCCGCCTGGACGCGCTGCGCTTCGGCCGCGCGGTGGCCCACTGGCGACGCCACAACGGGGCCGCGCATCCGTAGACGCGCGCTGCTCCGCCTGGCCCTCGCCGGCCTCGCCGCGGCGGCGAGGCCGGGCCCGGTCCGCGCCCAGACGCCGTCGCCGGGCGCGCCCGCACCGGAGCCGGTGATGCGCGAGCTGCAGCAGGCGCTCGCCGCCGCCACCGACCGCTTCCAGGCCCTGGATCCCGCCGGCGTCCTCGCCCACGTGTCCGAGCAGTACCGCAACGGCCCCTTCACCAAGCGCTCGCTCCGCGAACACCTGTTGGCCATGTTCACGCTCTACGACGCGGTGCGCGCCCGCGTGCGCGTGGGCGAGGTGCGCCTGGTGGACGGCGCGGCCTGGGTCTACTCGACCGGCGAGATCTCGGGACGGCTGCGCGGCATCGGGGTGTGGACCTCCGCGCTGGCGTGGGAGCGAGAGCCCGACGTGGCCCGCAAGGAGAACGGCGCCTGGCGCCTGGTTGGCCCCGGGCCGTAGAGGCGGGCGACGAGGGCCCCTCCCTCCACGCGGTAGTCGAAGGCCAGCCCCGACGTGATCCGCGGGAAGTCGGTCACGAAGAGCCGCACCGCCCGAGCGCCCGCGCAGCCCCTCATACGGTATGCTACGGCCCGCCGCCCCGGGCGGCCACGGGAGGATCCGCACCTGACCGCCGTCCTGCTGCTCTACGCGCTCACTCTCTTCGCGGGCGCCACGCTCCTGTTCGTCATGCAGCCGATGGTGGGCAAGATGATCCTCCCCCTGCTCGGCGGCACCCCCGCGGTGTGGAGCACGTGCATGGTCTTCTTCCAGGCCGCGCTGCTCGGCGGCTACGCCTACGCGCACGCGAGCACCGCGCGCCTCGCGCCCGGGCGCCAGGCCCTGCTGCACCTGGTCGTCCTCGCCCTGCCGCTGGCGGTCCTGCCCCTGGCGGTGAACCCGCGCCTGCTGCGCGGCGGCGAAGCCAACCCGGTGCTCGACGTGCTCACGCTGCTCTCGGTCTCGGTCGGGCTGCCCTTCCTGGTGGTGAGCGCGACCGCGCCGCTGCTCCAGAAGTGGTTCACGCAGACCGGTCACCCGGCCGCGCGCGACCCGTACTTCCTCTACGCGGCGAGCAATCTCGGCAGCATGCTGGCGCTCCTGGGCTATCCGACCCTGGTCGAGCCGCGCCTGCCCCTGCAGGGCCCGGGCTGGCTCACCCAGACCACGCTCTGGAGCGTGGGCTACGGTGCGCTCGCGGTCCTGACCGCCCTCTGCGCGCTGAGCCTCCGGCGGCGGCCGGTGGG
>DATHSW010000201.1:0-2257 GCA_035463855.1 Candidatus Deferrimicrobiaceae bacterium
CTGCCGCGGGTGGCCGAGCTGTTCGAGGCGCGCAAGCCCCGCGAGCAGGCGGTCATCACCGAGATCGACGGGGTGGTGGAGTTCGCCGGCTTCGTGAAGGGCATGCGGAAGATGGTCATCCGCGCCGACGACGGCGAGACCAAGGAGTACCTCATCCCGAGCGGCAAGCACGTCTCGGTCCGGGAAGGCGACCGGGTGAAGGCGGGCGAGGCCCTCATGGGCGGCTCCCCGAACCCGCACGACTACCTGGCCGTGCTCGGCGACCGGGAGCTGCAGCGGTACCTCGTGAACGAGGTCCAGGAGGTCTACCGGCTGCAGGGCGTGACCATCAACGACAAGCACATCGAGATCATCGTCCGCCAGATGCTGCGCCGGGTGCGCATCGAGGAGGTCGGCGGCACCGAGTTCGTGGTGGGCGAACTGGTCGACAAGTTCGTCTTCCAGGAGGAGAATGAGAAGGCGGTCGCGGCGGGCAAGTCGGCCGCCACCGCTCAGCCGGTCCTGCTGGGCATCACCAAGGCCTCGCTGTCCACGGACAGCTTCATCTCGGCCGCCTCGTTCCAGGAGACCACCCGGGTCCTGACCGAGGCCGCCATCAGCGGCAAGGTCGACGACCTGCGCGGGCTCAAGGAGAACGTGATCGTGGGGCGGCTCATCCCGGCCGGGACCGGGCTCGGCAACTACACCCGGGTCGAGGTCCTGAGCCAGGGGGGCGAGGAGGAGCCGGCGGTCGAGGTGGCGGCGGCGGTGGCTCCGGAGATCGCCGAGGTGGTGGATGACGAGGACGACACGGTCGCGGAGGCCGGCTAGAGGCCGCCCCGATGGCAATTGACAAAAGTGGTCCTGTCGGATATAAAGTTAGGGTTTTGGCCCAATTGAGGCCATGAGAAAGTCGACGACCAACTATGCCCACGATTAACCAGCTGGTACGGCAGGGCCGCGAGGCGGTGCGGAAGAAGTCCAAGACGCCCGCCATGGAGTCCTGTCCCCAGAAGCGTGGGGTGTGCATTCGCGTGTACACCACGACCCCGAAGAAGCCGAACTCGGCGCTCCGGAAGGTCGCCCGCGTCCGGCTGACCAACGGGCTCGAGGTGACGTCCTACATCCCCGGGGTCGGCCACAACCTGCAGGAGCACTCGATCGTGCTCATCCGGGGCGGCCGCGTGAAGGACCTCCCGGGCATCCGGTACCACATCATCCGGGGGTCCCTGGACACCGCGGGGGTGGCCGGGCGCAAGCAGAGCCGCTCCAAGTACGGCGCCAAGCAGCCGAAGGGCGGCGGAGCCTAGGATGCGGCGGGCGGGGGCGGCGCGGCGCGAGATCCTTCCGGACCCGAAGCACGGGAGCCGGCTGGTCGCGAAGTTCGTGAACATGATGATGTACGGGGGCAAGAAGAGCACGGCGGAGCGGATCATGTACGACGCCCTCCAGGCGATGGAGGATCGCGCCCGTCAGGACTCGCTCAAGCTCTTCAAGAGCGCGGTGGACAACTGCAAGCCGGCCGTCGAGGTGAAGTCGCGGCGGGTCGGCGGCTCCACCTACCAGGTCCCGGTCGAGGTCCGGCCGGACCGGCGCACCGCGCTCAGCATGCGGTGGCTCATCGGCGCCGCCCGGCGGCGGGCCGAGCGGAGCATGGCCGACAAGCTGGCCGCCGAGCTGCTGGACGCCGCCAACAACCGCGGCACCGCGGTGAAGAAGCGAGAAGACACTCACAAGATGGCGGAGGCCAACAAGGCGTTCGCGCATTACCGCTGGTAGCGACGAGATGCACAGAGGGGGGCGGTGACCTCGCCCCCCTCTTCTCTTGAGTCCCGCCGCCGGCCCTAGGGAGAAGACGAGCAGTGGAAGCGCAGTACCCTCTGGAAAAGACCCGGAACATCGGCATCATGGCCCATATCGATGCCGGGAAGACCACGACCACCGAGCGGGTCCTCTACTACACCGGCCGATCCTACAAGATCGGCGAGGTGCACGAGGGGACTGCCACGATGGACTGGATGGTCCAGGAGCAGGAGCGCGGCATCACCATCACGTCCGCGGCCACCACCTGCTTCTGGAAGGACTGCCGGATCAACCTCATCGACACTCCGGGCCACGTGGACTTCACGATGGAGGTGGAGCGGTCTCTTCGGGTGTTGGATGGCGCGCTCGCGATCCTGGACGCGGTCTCCGGCGTCGAGCCCCAGACCGAGACGGTGTGGCGGCAGGCCGACAAGTACCGGGTGCCCCGCATCGTGTACGTCAACAAGATGGACCG
>DATHSW010000202.1:0-5554 GCA_035463855.1 Candidatus Deferrimicrobiaceae bacterium
GACCGCCGTCCCCGCGCGCCCCACCGCGAGCAGCCGGGCCTCGGTCTCCGGGGTGGCCACCCGGGTCAGGGCGCGCACCTTGGCGTAGGACAGCTCGCCGCGCGCCAGCGCCGCGGCCAGGGCCGGCAGCGTCCCGAGGGCGCGCGCCACCCGCACGCGCTCGCGAGCGGCGCCCAGGGCGAGTCCGACCCGCCAGGCGAGCCAGTGGGCGCAGGAGCGGAAGCCCGTGTTCCAGCCGCCCCGGAGGTCGAACTCGCGGATCAGCACCAGGAGGCGCGCGGTGGCAGCGTCGAGGTGCGCGGACAGCTCGGCAATCTCGTCGCCCAGCCGGTCCAGTTCCGAGACGAGATGAGGATTCGCAAGCATAGAGCCCTCCTCCTGCTGAGGCGACTCTACACCCGGCTCTCGGCGGCCCCGGGCAACGCCGAGAACCCGCATGCGCGGGATGCGTCATGATTCGTCGTCCCCGGCGGCGCGATCGCACGCCACGCGGCAGATGCGACCCGCTGGGCCGGCATCCCACGGGCGCGCGCAGGGCACGGCGCGACCGTCCGAGGAATCTGTCAAGCCGAAAGTGCAAAGGCCATATCGACTTGAGCCGCGCGGCGGCCGGGCACTCCCTAGCTCGAGCTCCAGGTAAATGGAGCGAAGTGACCGTTGTTCTTGCCCGAGGTGTCGTCCCAGTTGATCCCGAAGGCGTGCATGTGGCCCCGGGACGCCTTGGCGAGGGCGAGACGACTCGCGGCGGGGTGGCCCACGTTGTCGAAGTAGATCGGCTCGCTCGGGCTGGCGCCGGGAATGCCCTCCACCGCGATGTCGAGCATGCCGGGAATCGAGACGGACCGGCCCATCCCGCTGCGCTCGATCCGGATCGGCTTGGTCTCCACCCCCGCGAACCGGCCGACCAGCGGCCCGACGGCCGCCATGGGGCCCCCGCCCTGCCCGCTCCCGATCGCGACGAGGGCGTCGCGCTGGGCGGCGGTCGCCCGCTCGTCCACGATCATGCCCACGGTCCAGGCGCCCGCGATCATCGGCCCCGGGGTGTGTAGCAGCACCGCGAAGCTGAGCCCGTCGAGCTTGGTCGCGCCGTGCGAGCCGCGCTCCACGTGGAAGACAAGGCCGGCGTCACAGGCCCCCTTGGTCGGCGGCGCGGCCAGCCCCGAGGTCGGGCACGGGCAGACCGAGTCGCAGCTGCAGGCTTCGAAGTAGTCGCCGCTGATCTTCCATTGCGGGTTCGCCATGATCATCCTCCACCGGTGATGCGCGCGATCACATCGCGTGACCGCCGCGCAGCACCGTCACGAGATCGGGACGAAGGGCCACCGTCACGCCAAGGAGCAGGAGCGCCGCGCCGGCGGCCCGCGCGAGCCATTCGCCACCCGGGAGCAGCTTCTCCGCCGCCACCACCGCCGTGATGAGGAGCACCCAGCGGAGCCCCATCGCGCCGGCAGCGACAAGCACCAGCATGAGCGCCCAGCAGCATCCGAGACAGTACACCGCGTGCGCCCAGCCGAGCGCCAGGCTGCCCCGGCGGCCGGCGCGCCAGTGGCCGAGGAGAAAGCCCAGCGGACTCCGGCACGCCCGGAGACACACCTGCTTGAGGGGCGACAGCTGGAACGCCCCGGCCGCCAGCAGGATCACCGCGATCCCGTAGGCGAACGCGGACCCGGCCAGCGTCATGAGGAGGGTGTTGGCGAAGTACACCGGGACCCCGCTCGCGGCCCACAGGAGGAGGTAAACGAGGGTGAACACCGCGACGGGCACTCCCCTCTTGGCCGGGCCGGCGCGACCGCGCTGGATCGCGCCGTAGAGCGAGATCATCGGGAGCGCGCTCGGCAGCATCATCGCGGTCATCATGACGGCCCAGCTGACGACGAAGGCGAGGCCGTCGGCGGCCGTCGCCGGCATCGGCATCGTCATCATCATGTCGTCGCCCCGTAGAGCGGACCGGACGACGGACGCCCAGGCCGCGCCGGCAACGAGAAGAAGCACGACAGACGTGAGGACCGTGACCCGATCACGGACCGGCACCGGTTCCTCACCCGCGCTCACCACGCGACCCATCCCCGGGGGACGGCTAGACGTTGAATCCGGAGGTGCCGACCCAGCCAGTCTCCGACACGTCGACCATCACCCCGTCGGGGCCGTTGTACTTCACCTCGACGTTGCCATGCTCCTGGCGGCCGTAGCCGACCCCGAGGGCCTGGTTGACGTCGTGGCGCGGCTCGGATCCCGCCGCGGCCAGCCGCTCGGCGATCGCCTCCAGGCTCTCGACCTGGAAGCCGATGTGATGGATGCCACTCCAGCCCTTCCCCCGCTCGACGCCGGCCACCGCGTCGCTCTTGAAGTTGAGGATGGCCAGGTTGAGGTCGCCGTCGCTCAGGTAGTAGCCCCGGGCGCCGGGACTGTCGATCCGGGCGATCTCCTTCATGCCGAACACGTCGATGTAGAACTTCGCGGTCTTGTCGACGTCCTGGGTGGAGAGCGCGATGTGCTTGATCTTCGCCATGGGGAAGTTGCCTCCTGTGCGGGCGGGTTGGATCGCAACGATCCCGTTCGGAGTCTGCGCGAGTTCGGAACCACTGTCAACGTGGGCACCGGTATGCCGCCGCCTCGGAGACCTGTGGTACCTTCGGCGGGTCCGATCTCAGACGGAGGTGACCGATGCCCGCTCTCCGCTCGATCCCGACCCTCGTCCTGACCTTCACCCTGCTCCTCACGCTGCTCGGCGGAGCGCCCGCGACCCAGGCCGCCCCGCCCGACGGCACCCTCGTCATCGGCGTCCACGTGACGCTGGTCTCGCGCTGGCTCGACCCCGGTGAGACCGAGGCCCTCATCACCCCGTTCATGGTGCTGTACACCCTGCACGACGCGCTGCTCAAGCCCATGCCGGGCAACATCAACGCCCCGAGCCTCGCCGAGTCCTGGTCGCTCGCCAAGGACGGGGTGACCTACGAGTTCGTGCTCCGCAAGAACGCCAAGTTCCACAACGGCGACCCGGTCACCGCCGAGGACGTGAAGTTCTCCTTCGACCGCTACAAGGGCGCCAGCGCCAAGCTCCTCAAGGACAAGGTCAAGGAGATCCAGACCCCGGCGCCCAACCGGGTCCGGTTCATCCTGAAGGCGCCCTGGCCCGACTTCATCGCCTTCTACGGCACCTCCGCCACCGGCGCGGGCTGGATCGTGCCCAAGAAGTACATCGAGCGGGTGGGCGAAGAGGCCTACAAGAAGGCGCCGGTGGGCGCGGGGCCGTTCAAGTTCGCCGCGTTCACCCCCGGCATCGAGCTGACCCTGGACGCCTTCCCCGAGTACTGGCGCAAGGCCCCGCAGGTGAAGCGGCTCGTGATGCGCTCCATCCCGGACGAGACCACGCGCGCCGCCGCGGTGAAGACCGGGGAGGTGGACCTCGCGTACCTCTTCGGCGGGGCGATCGCCGCCGACCTCAAGCGCACGCCCGGCGTCCGCGTGGTCGCGCCGCTGCTCTACGGTGTCTACTGGCTCGACTTCATCGACCAGTGGGACCCGAAGTCCCCGTGGCACGATCGCCGGGTGCGGCAGGCCGCGAGCCTTGCGATCGACCGCAACGCGATCAACCAGGCGGAGATGCTCGGCCTCGGCCGGGCCGGGGGCGCCTTCGTGCCGCCCGAGTTCGACTTCGCGCTCAAGATGGACCCGCTCCCGTTCGACCCCAAGCGGGCCAAGCAGCTCCTGGTCGAGGCCGGCTACCCGAACGGCTTCGACGCGGGCGACCTCACGCCGCTGCCGCCCTACACCTCGCTGGGCGAGGCGGTCGGCGGCTACCTCCAGGCCATCGGCATCCGGACGTCGGTGCGCTCGATGGAGCGGGCCACCTTCATGACCACCTGGCGGGAGAAGAAGCTGCGCGGGCTCGTCGTCGGCGCCACCGGCGCGGCCGGCAACGCGGCCGCGCGGCTCGAGCCCTTCTTCACCAAGAACGGCATCTACGCCTACGGCACCCGGCCGGAGATCGACGATCTCTTCCAGCGGCAGGCTAACGAGCTGGATCGCGCCAAGCGCGCGGCGATCCTGCACCAGATCCAGAAGATCGTCGCCGATCAGGTGCTGGCCGCTCCCATCTTCCAGCAGGGGTTCCCGTGGGGCGTGGGCGCGCGCGTCGCGGAGCCGGCGGCCGGGCTGATCCAGGGCTACCCGTACGTCGGGCCGGCCGAGGACCTCAAGCTCAAGTAGGGTCTTCCTTGATGAACTGCCCGCTGCGGAGATCGCGCAGCGCCTGCTCGATCTCCGCGCGGGTGTTCATCACGAAGGGGCCGTGGCGGGCGATCGGCTCGCCCAGCGGGTGCGCGGCGGCGAGCAGGAAGCGACCGCCGCCGGGCGCGCCGGAGGCCTCCACGACGTCGCCGTCGCCGAAGACGACCAGCGCCGGGGCCCGCGCCGCGGTGCGCGCCGGGCCGAAGCGCACCGCGCCCTGATCCACGTAGGCGAACGCGGTGTGACCGCGCGGCACCGCCTCGCGGAGCGTCGCGCCCGCGGGCAGCGTCACGTCGAGGAACTTCGGGGCCACCGCGAGGCCTTCCACCGGCCCGACGAGGCGGCCGCCCGCGGCGTCGCCCGCGATCACGCGCGCGCGGGCGCCGCCCTCGAGGTCGGTCTCGGGCAGGCGGCTCCCGCTCAGGTCGCGGTACTTCGGGCGCGTCATCTTCTCCCGCGCGGGCAGGTTGAGCCAGAGCTGCAACCCCCCGATGCCCTCGGGCCGCACCTGCGGCATCTCCTCGTGCAGGATGCCGCTGCCGGAGGTCATCCACTGGACGTCGCCGGCGCCGATGCTCCCCCGGTGGCCGAGCGAATCCCGGTGCTGCACCTCCCCCACGCGGACGAACGTCACCGTCTCGATCCCGCGGTGCGGGTGATAGGGAAAACCAGGCTCGTAGTCCTCCGGCCGGACCGACTCGAAGTGGTCGAGCAGCAGGAACGGGTCGAGATGATCGAGCCCGCGGGTCCCGATGCTGCGGCGCAGATGCACCCCGGCGCCTTCCACCACCGGCTCCGGCGTGACGATCCGGGCGACCGGGCGGGAGGCGTGGCTCACCGGGGGCGCCTCAGGCGCGCTCGAGAATGACGACGGGGATCTCGCGCGTGGTCCGCGCCTGATACTCGTCGTAGGGCGGCCAGATCGCGGCCATCTTCTTCCACAGCGCCGGCCGCTCGGTCGGGGAGGCGACGCGGGCGCGGGCCTTGAAGCGGTCGGCCATCACCTGCACGTGGATCTCCGGCTGCGCGGTGAGGTTCTCGTACCAGGCCGGGTGCGCGGGCGCGCCGCCGCGCGAGGCCACCACCACGTAGCGGTCGCCGTCGCGGTGGCCATCCTTGCCGCCGGTCTCGATGTATCGCCGCGCGTGCTCCTGCTGCCAGCCGGGCGGCCGGCTTCCGGATGCGGGCCGCGGAGTCGTCACCACATCACCACGCCGCCGTCGATGTTGACCGACTGGCCCGTCATGAACGCGGCGGCGGGTGAGCAGAGGAAGGCGATGAGGCCCGCGACCTCCTCGTCGGAGGCGGCGCGGCCCATCGGGAT
>DATHSW010000203.1:0-5730 GCA_035463855.1 Candidatus Deferrimicrobiaceae bacterium
TGGTGGTGGCGATCCGCTCCTGGACGCAGCTCGGCTTCACGACCTTCATGCCGTTCTACTGGCGGGACGTGCTCCACGGCGATCCGCGGCTGGTCGGCACCCTCCTCGCGGTGTTCCTGGGCGCGGGCGTCATCGGCACGCTCGTGGCGGGGCCGGTGGCGGACCGGGTTGGCGTGCGGCGCTACGTGGTGAGCGTCTTTCTCCTCGCGGCCCCGATCGCGGTGGGCTTCCTGTTCGTGAGCGGCGGCCCCCTCGTCTTCGTGCTGCTGGCCCTGCTCGGCTTCGTGCTCGTCTCGACGTTCATGGTCTCGGTGGTGCTGGGCCAGGCCTACCTGCCGACGCATCCCGGCATGGCCTCCGGCCTCATCGTGGGCTTCGCGATCGGCGCGGGCGGCCTCGGCGCGAGCGTGCTCGGCTGGGTCGCCGATCACTGGGGGCTCACCGCGGCTCTCGGCATCTCCGCGGGCATGCCGCTGGCCGGTTTCCTGGTCGCCCTGTTCCTTCCGGATCCCAAGACCGGTGACGCCGGGTAAGTTCCAGGAGGGTGAGCAGGTCCTGCTGATCGACCAGCGCGGGCGGCGCCATCTGCTCATGCTGCGCAAGGGCGACACCTACCACTCCGACCGCGGCTGGGTGACCCACGACGCGATCATCGGCCACCCGGACGGCTCCTGGGTGCGCACGTCCAAGGGCACGCGGTATCTGGCGCTGCGGCCGACCCTCGCCGAGTACGTGCTCGACATGCCGCGGGGCGCCCAGGTGATCTATCCGAAGGACCTGGCGATGGTCATGTTCTGGGCCGACATCTTCCCGGGGGCCCGCGTGCTCGAGGCGGGCATGGGCTCGGGCGCGCTCACGCTGGCGCTGCTGCGCGCGGTGGGGCCCGAGGGCCGCGTGGTGAGCTACGAGCAGCGGGAGGATTTCTGCCGGCGCGCGCTCGCCAATATCCACCTGCGGATGGGGGAAGTCGGCAACCTGAACGTGCGCATCCGCCCGGTGGAGGACGGCCTCCCCGAGGAGGAGCCGGTGGACCGCGCGGTCTTCGACCTGCCCGAGCCCTGGCGCCTCGTGGATCCGGTCGCCGACGTCCTGCGCCCGGGCGGCATCTTCCTGTCCTACGTGCCGACCATCATCCAGTCGCATCAGCTCACCGAGACGCTCCGCCGCCATCGCGGCTACGCGCTCGTGGAGACGTTCGAGACGCTGCTCCGGCCGTGGAACATCGAGGGCACCTCGGTGCGGCCGTTCCACCGGATGGTCGCCCACACGGGATTCCTGACGGTGGCCCGGCGGGTGGTGCCCGAGGAAGGCGTCTCGCTCCCGCCGGTGGCGGACCCGGAGCGCGACTGACCCGTGCTCGAGCGCTGGTTCGAGCTGGGCCGGCGGGGCGCGACGGTGGCCGGCGAGATCCGGGGCGGCCTCACCACCTTCATGGTGATGGCCTACATCGTCTTCGTGAATCCCGCGATCCTCTCCTTCGCGGGGATCCCGCCGCTCCAGGGCCAGGGCCCGTCGTTCGCGGCCACCCAGGCCGCCACCTGCCTCGTGGCCGGCGTGATGACGATCGCGATGGGGCTCGCCACCAACTACCCGCTGGCGATCGCCTCGGGCATGGGGCTCAACGCGGTCGTGGCCTTCCAGCTCGTGGCGACGTTGAAGCTGCCGTGGCCGGCCGCGATGGGGGTGGTGCTGCTGGAGGGGCTCGTGATCACCGCGCTGGTGCTGACCGGGTTCCGCGAGGCGATCATGCACGCGATCCCGGTGGCGCTCAAGCGCGCGATCGGGGTCGGCATCGGGCTCTTCATCCTCTTCATCGGCCTGGTCTCGGCCGGCATCGTGAAGCCGGGCCCGCCGGGGGTGCCGGTCACGCTGGGCGATCTGACCGCGCCGCCCGCGGCGGTGGCGGTCGGGGGCCTCCTGCTGACGCTCTGGCTCACCGCCCGGCGATTCACCGGGGCGCTCCTGGTCGGCATCCTGGCGAGCACGGCGGCCGCCATCGCGGTCAACGCGGCCACCGGGGGCCGCGCCTTCCCGCTGCCCGGGCAGGCGGTGTGGCCCGCCACGCTCGTGGCCCTGCCCGACTTCGGAAGCCTGGGGGCCGGCTTCGATCTCTCGGTCTTCGCCCGCCTCGGGCTGATCACCGCGCTGGTCACGATCTTCTCGCTCATGCTCTCGGATTTCTTCGACACGATGGGCACCGTGATCGGTATCGGCGGCGAGGCGGGCTGGCTCACCCCCGACGGCCGCTTGCCGCGGCTCAATCGCGTCCTGCTGGTGGACTCGCTGGGCGCGGTCGCGGGCGGGGCGGCGGGCGCTTCCTCCGCCACGACCTACATCGAGTCGGCGGCGGGCGTCTCGGCGGGCGCGCGCACCGGCCTCGCTTCGGTGGTGACCGGCGGCTGCTTTCTCCTCGCGCTGTTCTTCGCGCCGCTGGCCGGGGTGGTCCCGGCCCAGGCCACCGCGCCGGCCCTGATCGTGGTGGGCTACCTGATGAGCCGCGTCGTGCGCCAGATCCCGCTCGACGACTTCGAGGAAGGCTTCCCGGCGCTGCTGACCCTGACCGTGATGGCCTTCACCTACTCGATCACCAACGGCATCGGGGCTGGCTTCGTCAGCTACTGCTTCATCAAGCTCGTGCGCGGGCGCGGGCGCGAGGTGGCGCCGATGATGTACGCGGCCGCGCTCGCCTTCGTCGTCTACTTCGCCCTGCCCCTGATCCAGCGGCTCCTCCACGGCTGAGGCCGACCGGGGGGCGGGGCGGGCTGTGGTAGGCTGAGGCCTTGACCGTGTTCACCACAGGGGCCCTCTAGGAGGTCGCGGTAGTGATCAGTCTGATGCGGGACTATGCCAGGAGCCTGAAGTTCGTGCTCCTGATCGTCATCGTGGTCTTCATCCTGACCTCGGGCGTGCTCTTCTACTTCGGGACCGGGCCGTTCGAGCGCGGCCCGAGCAACGCGGTGGCGGTGGTCAACGGCGAGGAGATCCCCCAGGAGCGGTTCCGGCGCGCCCAGGCCAATCTCGCCGCCGCCTACGAACGGATGGCCCGCCAGCGGCTCACCCCCGAGATCGCGGAGCGGCTCGGGCTCTCGCAGCAGATCATCAACGAGCTGGTGACCGAGGCGGTCGTGATCCAGGGCGCGGCCAAGGAAGGCGTGCGGGTGAGCGACGACGAGCTGCGGGCCACCATCCAGCAGATCCGCGAGTTCCAGGAGAGCGGGCGGTTCTCCCGTGACGAGTACCTCAAGGTGCTGCGCCAGCTGCGGCTCGACCCGGGCCAGTTCGAGACCGAGATCCGGCGCCAGCTCATCCGGCGCAAGATGGAGACGCTGATCAAGCAGGGCGTCAAGGTGTCCGACGCGGAGCTCCGCCAGGCGTACACCGAGCGCCACGAGCGCGTGCGGGCGGCGTGGGCCTACGCCGATGTGAAGCCGGTGATGGCCTCCGTGCAGGTGGCGGACGCCGACCTCGAGCCCTACGTGAAGGCCCACCAGCCGCAGTTCAGCCAGCCCGAGCGACGGAAGCTGCAGTTCGTGATCGTGAGCCCCAAGAAGCTGGCGGTCGCGGTGTCGGACGCCGAGGTCGAGGCCTACTACACGGAGCACGCCGCCGAGTTCGAGGAGCCGAAGCGCCTGCGGGTGGCCCACGTGCTCGTGCGGGTCCCGCCGGTGGGCGGCAGCGACGCCGAGAACGCGGCCCGGGCCAAGGTCGAGGACGTCGTCAAGCGCGCGAGAGGCGGAGAGGACTTCGCCAAGCTCGCCCGCGAGATCTCCGAGGACAAGGCGACCGCGGTCCAGGGCGGTGACCTGGGCTTCGTGGGGCCCGGCGAGCTGGTCGCCCCCTTCGAGCAGGCCGCCTTCGCGCTCAAGAAGGGCGAGATCTCGGACCCGGTCCGCACCCCGTTCGGCTATCACGCGATCCGGGTGATCGACGCGAAGGAGGGCGGCAAGACGCCGCTCAAGGAGGTGGCCCCCAAGATCAAGGAGACCCTCGGCGCGCAGAAGAGCGAGCGGGCCGCGCAGACCCGGGCCGAGGAGGTGCGGGCCGCGCTGCTCTCCGCCAAGGAGTTTCCCGCCGAAGCCAAGCGCCTGGAGCTCGAGCCGCAGGAGGTGACCTTCGGCCGCGGCGACGCCCTGGGTGAGGCGGGACGTGACCCCCAGCTCGACGAGACGCTCTTCGGACTGGCGGTCGGGGGCGTCTCCACGCCGATCAAGACGGCGGGCGGCTTCGCGATCGTCAAGGTGGTCCAGCACATGCCGGCCGGCGTGCCCCCGGTGACCGAGATCCGGGACCGGGTGCTGGAGGCCATCAAGCGCGAGCGCGCCGAGCAGCAGGTCACGGACCGAGCCAAGGCCCTGATCACGACGCTGGGCAAGGGCGGGGACTTCGCGGCGGCCGCCAAGGCCGACGGCTTCAGCACCGGCAGCATCCCGCTCTTCTCGCGCGCGGACCCGCCCAAGGAGCGTGGGAGCCTGCCCGGCGGCGTGCTCGTGGCCGCGCTGCAGACGCCGGCCGGTCAGGTCGCGGAGCCGGTGCGCGCGGAGGGGGGCGTCTACGTGGTCAAGACGCTGGAGCGCGCGGCGGCCGCCCCCGAGGGCTTCGAGCGGGAGCGCGCGGAGCTGGAGAAGCAGGTCCTGGAGCAGAAGCGCGCGCTCGCGTGGGACAACTGGATCCGGGGCCGGCTCGCCAGCTCGAAGGTCGAGGTCGGCGGGCAGCGCGCCCCCCTCACTCGCTGAACGGACGGATCGCCACGATGGACAGGACCGCGCTCCTCATCATCGACGCCCAGCAGGAGTACTTCGCGCCGATCGGCAAGGTGGTCCTGCCCGACGGCCCCACCGCGGTCGCCCGCATCGCCGAGATGCTGCGGTGGGCGCGCGCGCGCCGGATGCCGGTCTTCCACATCGTCCACGAGAGCCGGCGCCCGGGCGCCGCCACGTTCGTCCCGGGCAGCCCGGCGCTCGCGATCCACGACGCGGTGACGCCCGCGGCGGGCGAGCCCGTGATCACCAAGCACCTGCCGGGCTCCTTCACGAATACCGCCCTCGAGGCGGAGCTGCGGCGGCTGGGCGTCGAGCGGGTGATCATCTCCGGCTTCATGACCCAGATGTGCTGCGACACGACCACGCGGGAGGCGGCCCATCGCGGCTTCAAGGTCACGCTGCTCTCCGACGCCACCGCGGCGATGGACGTCAAGGGGCCCGACGGCGCCGTCATCCCCCACGACCAGGTCCACCGCACGCACCTGGGCAGCCTCAACGGATTCCTGGCCGAGGTGAAGCGCACCGCCGAGGTGATCGGCGCATGGACCGGCGCATGAGCATCCAGCGCACGCCCATGACGCGCGCGGGCTACGACCGGCTGCGGGAGGAAGTGGAGCGGCTCAGGAAGGAGCGCCCCAACATCGTCCGGGCGATCGCGGAGGCGCGTGCCCACGGCGACCTCAGCGAGAACGCGGAGTACCACGCGGCGCGCGAGCGGCAGGGCTTCATCGAGGCGCGCATCACCGATCTGGAGGCCAAGGTGGGCACCGCCGAGGTGATCGATCCGCCGACCTCCGGGGACCGGGTGACGTTCGGGTCCACCGTGAAGCTGGAGGACGGGGACGGCCGGGAGGCGATCTACCAGATCGTGGGGTCGGACGAGGCGGATCCCAAGCGCGGGCTCATCTCGATCATGTCCCCGCTCGCCCGCACCCTGATCGGCAAGAAGGTCGGCGACAACGTCACCGCC
>DATHSW010000204.1:0-11747 GCA_035463855.1 Candidatus Deferrimicrobiaceae bacterium
AGACCTTCTTCAGCTCGGCGGCCAGCCGGTCGGCGCGCTCCCGGTTCTCGACCCACTTCCCCCAGAGGGTCACGGTCAGCGCCACCAGCAGCAGGCAGGCGCCGATCAGCATCCAGGGGCGCCGTGGCCGGACCCGCCGGGTGATGCGGGCCGTCGGCGCGGGAGACGTCGCGAGCGCGGTGGCATCGAATCTCATGCCGCGAAGCCTACCACCGGCCCAGGACGAAGCCAAAGGTTTCCGGGGCGGGGCGATCTGCTAGAGTGATCCCGTGCAGACCGGGCTGCTTCCGCGCTTCTTCGAGAGCGTGACCCGGCAGGCCTTCGGTGATCTGGCGATCGACGACGCGCCCGCCCTGCGCTACCTCACCGAGATCCTGACCCGCTTCGTCCGCGCCGAGGCGCTGCGCACGGTCCGGGAGCTGCCCGGCCAGCGCCTCGACACCGTCGCCGACTCGCTGCTCGCCATCCAGCACGTGTGGGATCTCGAAGGGCCCGGCTTCAACCCGGGCGCGGAGCGGGTGCTGCGACGGCAGATCGGCGACTACACCCTGTTCATGACCGGGATCTTCCGCGACTACGTGGACCGCCTCTCGGTGACCGGCTACTACGAGCACGAGGGCCGCCGCGCCTATCGCTTCGTGGCGGAGGTGGCGCGCGCGGCCGCCGAGGCCGACGCCCCGCTCTACCGGCGGCTCTCGGATCGCTTCGAGATGTACGCGGGCGCCCTCACCTACGCCCGCAAGGTCTACTTCCGGGCGCACGCGGTGCCGGCGGGCGCCTGGCCGGCCGATCCGTTCTTCCGCTCGCTCCTCGCGGAATGACCGCCCCCACGCTCGCGCCGGACGGTGAGGCCGCGGCCTGCCTGGCCGGCCTCGACGCCGCGCTCGCCGGCAGTGGCCTGCCCGCGCTCGCGCGCGTGAGCGCGGCCGCCCTCGATCTGGCCCTGCGCGCCCTCGTGAAGCGGCACGGCGCCGCCGCGCTGCCGCTGCTCGAGCGCCTGGCCGACGCCGCGCCCGACAAGGAGCACCGGCGCGCCGCCCGCCGCGCGCTCTACCGGCTCGAGCAGTCGGGCCTCCGGCCGGCCGGCCGCGCGGCCGCCGCGCCCGCCCGCCCGGTGGTCACGCGCGAGGCCGAGCACCCAGTGCGCGCGTGGCTGTCCGGCATCGACGGCAGCGGCTCCCGCGCCGCGTGGATCCTCTTCGAGGGCGGGCTCGGCGGGGGCCTGCGCCTCTGCTCGCTGATCCTGAACGACGAGGCCGGCATCATGGACGCGGCGGGCGGCCCCATCGCCCGCAAGCGGCTGGAGGCGGAGCTCCGCGGACTGCGCGAGAGCCAGAAGCTTCCGTGGGTGGAGGTGGACGGCCACCGCGCCTGCGCGCTGGTCGCCGACGCCCTCGCCCTGCACGAGCGCCTCGGGACCGTGCCGCCACCCGAGTTCGCGCGGTGGCGGAAAATCTTTACGGCTTTATCGAATGCGGGGGCCCAGAAATGGCCCCCGCACTCCACCAATAGCGGGCAACCGTCCGGCGGACACCCGTCGGCGGCTGGCGGACAACCGTCTGGTGGACCTTCGTCTGCCGCTGGCGGGCAACCGTCCGGCGGACATCCGTTTGCGGGTGGCGGGCGACCGGGGTTGGTTGCGCCGGACGCGGCGCTTGTCGACCGCTCCGCGGAGCTCCTCGATCTCCCCGAGCTCATGGGCTGGTTCGTCGACCCGGGGCGCGTGCAGCACGAGGCGCTGGCCCTGCTCCAGGTGCGCGAGAGCCGGCTCGTGGTCTCCGACCGCATCAAGGCCGAGCGCGAGGCCTCGATCGTGGACGGCGTCGTCGAGGCCCAGCTCCCCGACGCGGCGCGCCGGCGCTGGGCGGGCCGGCTGCGCGAGATGGCGGAGATCTTTCGCATGACCGGGCGTGGCGAGGCGGCGACGCTGGCCGAGCAGACCGCGGCCGCGCTGGCCGACCCCGGGCGGGCGGCTACGTCCATCCCGTTCGCGCGGGCGCTGGCCGCGCGCGGGGTCGAGATGGCCTCCGAGGTTGCCCTGGGCCGCACGCGCCTCGCGGACGTCACCCGGGCGCCCGCGCGGCGCGCCCGGTCATGATCCCCGGGCTGCGGGTCGGCCACGTCACGGACACCGAGGGGCTCACCGGCTGCACGGTGGTCCTGAGCGATGCGCCCGCGGTGGGGGGCGTGGAGATCCGCGGCTGGGCGGCCGGCGTGCACGGCCTCGACTTCCTCGACCCGCGCCATCTGGTGCCCACGCTGGACGGCATCGTCCTGGCCGGCGGCAGCGCGTTCGGTCTCGAGTCGATCTGGGGCGTGATGCAGTATCTCGAGGAGCGCGGCGTCGGCTTCCCGACCAACCAGACCGTGGTGCCCCACGTGGCCGGCGCCATCCTCTACGACCTCGCGCTGGGCGATCCCGCCGCGCGCCCCGACCGCGCCATGGGTTATCGCGCCGCCGCGGCCGCCCGCCCGGGGCCCGTCGCCGAGGGCAACGTGGGCGCGGGCACCGGGGCCAGCGTGGGCAAGCTCCACGGCATCGCCCGCGCGACCAAGGGCGGCCTCGGCTGCGCGGTGCTGGAGCGCGACGGCGTCCACCTGGGCGCGCTCGTCGCGGTGAACGCGGTCGGTGACGTGCGCGATCCCGAGACCGGGCGCCTCCTCGCGGGGGCGCGGGATGCCGTGGACGGGCGCCGGCTGGTGGACACGGGCGCCGCCCTCGCCGCGGGGGCGCCGCCGCCTGCGTTCCGCCCGGTCAATACCACCATCGGCCTGGTGGCGACGACGGCCGCGCTCGACAAGCCGGCGGCCGCGCGGCTGGCGCGCCTGGCCATGGACGGCTTCGCGCGGGCGCTCTCGCCGCCGCATCTGACCACGGACGGCGACACGCTCTTCGGCCTCTCGGTGGGCACGGCACACGCCGATGTGGACGCCCTCGGGGCGGCGGCCGCGGACCTGGTGGCCCGCGCGATCGTCCGCGGCGTGCGCGCCGCGACCGCCGCCGGCGGCCTCCCCGCCGCCCGCGACCTCGCCTAGTCCTCCCTCCCCCCTCGGGGGGCCTCGAATAGCCCCCCCTCTCCCCTCAGGGGAGAGGGCAGGGTGAGGGGCCCTCGCTACGCCTGGAAGGTGAACGTGCTGCCGACGGACGTGACCACCGTCTCCGACGGCATCCGCTGCAGCATGGTGGCCATCGATTCGAGCCCGGTGCAGTGCTGCGGGACCACCCAGTCCACCTCGAGCGCCCGGAAGGCCTCCACCACGCGGGTGACGCGCTCCTCCTTGAGCCCGCTCAGGTGGAAGCCGCCGATCACCGCGTGCACCTTGGGCAAGCCCGCGATCCGCGCGGCGTTCCGGCAGATACCGACGATGCCGCGATGCGAGCAGGAGGTCACCACCACCAGCCCCCGGCCCTTCACGTTGGCGATCAGGGTCTGCTCGCCCATGAAATCGTCCGGCACGATCGCCCCGTCGCGCTCGACCCGGAGGTTCTCGGGAATGGGCTCGAAGGGCTCCGCCTCGTGCATCTCCCCGCTCAGCAGCACGCCGTCGGCGAGCAGGGTCGGCGTCCGCACCGTCTCCACCCGGACGTCGTGGCGCTCGATCTCCTCGCGGTAGAGCCGGCCCATGCAGACGCGGTCGGCGCCGCGCTGGTTCCAGCGCGTGAGGTAGTGGTCCGCGCCGCCGTAGAAGGTGAGCGGCTTCTTCATGGCACGGCGATAGGTCCGCAGGAAGCCGATCAGCCCCCCGAAGTGGTCCCAGTGGCCGTGGCTCAGCGCGAGGGCGTCGATGGCTCCGGGATCGAGCCCGAGCACCCGGAAGTTGTGGGTGATCGCGGCCTCCGAGGGGCCGAAGTCGAAGGCGATCCGCACGGTCTCGGCGCCCCGCGTGATCTCGACGTGGTGGGCGAGGCCGTGCTCGGCCCGCAGGTCGGGCATCTGCCGCGCCACGAAGGCGTTGTGGCGGCGGGCCACCTTCTCGTCCTGGCGGAGCGCGTCGATGTAGTTGTCCACCACCGTGGTCACGCGAACCCGGTCGACCGGGGTGAGCGGAGCCATCAGGCCACCCGGCTCGGCTCGCCTTCGGCTGCGCCTCGCTCTTCCACCTGCCAGAGCCCCAGCGCGCGGAGCGCGGGCTCGTCGTTGAGGTGGAAGAGGCAGGCGGGCGCCTGGCCCGAGCGGTTGCGGTGCGCGGTCCAGTGCCAGGGCGGCACCACGAAGACGTCGCCGGCCTGCCAGTCGAGCGTGTCGTCGCCGACTCGGCTCTCGCCCTGGCCCTCGACGACGTGGATCACCTCGCTGCCGGTGCGCCGCTCCGCGCGCGTCTCCTCGCCCGGGCGTAGCCAGCGCACCTCCGAGCCCATCGTCCTGAGCGGGGACTCGCCGGTGCGCGGGTTCACGTGGCGCAGCACCACCGGGGCGCGCCGCGGGGCGGTCACCGCCATGGCCGCGAGCGCCGCCCGCGCGGTGCGCCAGGGCCACCGGATCATCGGGTAGTCGGCCGGGGAGCCGGTCTCCTCGTAGCGGGACCGGCGCGGCACCAGGCCGGCGGCGGTGAGCTCGTCCTGCGAGGAGTCGGTCTCGGTCACCGGGGCGGACGCGGGCTTCATGGCCGAGGCCCAGTTGGCCTCGAGGTGGCGCACGAGGGGGATGTCGAGGCCGTCCAGCCAGATCACCGGCCCGCGGCCCTCGTGGCCGTGGTCGTGCCAGCGCATCGGCGGGGTGATGATGAAGTCGCCCGGCTCCATCGCGCACTTCACGCCGTCCACCGTGGTGTAGGCGCCGTCGCCCTCGACGATCAGCCGCAGCGCCGCCACGGTGTGATGGTGACTCGGCGCCGCCTCGCCGGGCAGGATGATCTGCAGGCCCGCGTACAGCGTGGCGGTCGCCGCGAAGTCGCCCGGCAGCCCGGGATTGCAGAGCACCAGCACCCGCCGCTCCGCCTGCTCGATCGGCACCAGGCGCGCCGCCTCCAGCAGCGGCGCCCGCAGCTCGCTCCACCGCCAGCGGTGCGGCACCACCCGGGTCTGCCGCTCGGGCGGCAGGAGCGCGTGGAGCGCGGTCCACAGCGGCGCGAGCGACAGCGCCTCGAGCCGGTCGGAGTACGCGGCGGGCAGCTGCGCGTCGCGGGTCGAGAGGCCGCGCGCGGTCATGAGCGCGGCCGCAGCTCGTCGCGGGCGTCCGCCAGCCGCTCCGCGAGCGAGCGCACCTCGGCCAGCCGCTCCGGCCGGTGCGTGAAGCGCTCGTCCGTCGTGTAGGCAGCCCAGCTCTGCATGTAGTCCGGGCGCGAGAGGCCCAGGGCGTACTCCGAGATCTGCGCGGGGTTGGCGAAGTCGGCCATGATGCCGACCTCGTTGTGCATCGCGGGGCGGCGCCCGTCCATGAAGGCCTTGAGCGCGGAGGGCTGCGGGCCGTGGGGCAGCCCCACCGGATGCACGGTGACCATGCCTTCCTGGATCACGCCCCCGCGGCTGAAGAAATCGCCCCAGTGGTACCCGATGGTCTCGCAGTAGTCGAGGTTGCGATGGAAGAAGGGCAGCCACATCCCTTCCTTCTCGACCGAGCGCACCGTGAAGACGCAGAGATAGCAGCCGGGCAGCGTGAAGATGGTGTGCCCCGAGGGCGGCACGTGCGAGCGGTCCGCGGTGAGCGGCCGCACGTCCTCCACCGCGAAGCGATACGGCAGGTAGTCGCCGCGCCAGCCCACCACGTCGAAAGGATGCGTCGGGTGCACCCGCCGCGTGTAGACCGCGCCGACCTTGGAGACGATCTCGAAGCGCCCGGCCTCGTTGCGGGTGTCGAGCGTGCGCGGGAAGCGGTAGTCGCTCCGGCTGTGGGTGATGAACCGCCCGGTGGTGGGCGCTTCCGACTTCTCGGGATCGCCCGCGAAGCTCTCGTAGACCCAGTAGTACTGCGGCCCGGGCGCCAGCTCGAAGCGATGCGGAATGCCCTTGGGCACGACGAGGAAGTCGCCGCGGCCGTAGGCGATGGGCCCGAAGAGCGTCTCGAGCGTGCCGCCGCCCTGGTGGACGAAGATCACGAGGGTGGCCGAGTGGTGCTCGAAGAAGTAGTCCATGGGCGCGGCCGGGGCGGTCACGTTCATGGCCACGGTGGCGTTGGCGACCAGGCGCGCCATGCCCCGGTAGACGTCCCGCGCCTCCGGCGGGCGCGGGACGCCGAGGGCGTGATGCACGCCGCCCATCGGGCGCAGCGGCGACTCCCAGTGCGGCGCCCAGCCGTCGAGCACGCGGGTCTCGCCGGGCAGCCAGTTGTTGGGCGGGTACAGGTGATAGGTGTGGCTGACCTGGCCCGCGAATCCGCCGCGCCCGTGCTCCTGCTCGTGGACGTGCTGGAGCAAGGGGCCCGCGTGCGGGGCGCGCGGGACGATGCCGACTTCCGGCAAGCCGCTGAAGTACTCGAACTTGTCCATGGCCGCCCCCCTGGAGACGGATTCTATCCCTTTGGGCGGGCCTGGTGTATACCACGCAGATGCGCGTGGAGTTCCTGCTCACCGCGGTGGTCGGCCTCGGCGCCCTGTCCATCGACATGTTCCTGCCATCGCTGCCGACGATCGCCGCCGTCTTCGGCGCCGAGCCCGCCACCGCGCAGCTCACGGTCACGCTGTTCCTGATGGCGTTCGCGGCGGCCCAGCTCGTGTACGGGCCGCTGTCCGACCGCGTCGGCCGCCGCTGGGTGCTCATCGGCGGCCTCGGCCTCTACACGGTGGCCGGCCTCGCCTGCGCGCTGGCGCCCACCATCGGCGTGCTGATCGGCGCGCGTGTCCTCCAGGCCCTCGGCGGGGGCACCGGGCCGGTGGTGGCGCGCGCGGTGGTCCGCGACCTCTACGACCGCGAGCGCGCCGCGCGGGTCTTCTCCTACATGGGAATGGCCCAATCCCTCAACCCGATGCTGGCGCCCATCGTGGGCGGCTACGTGCACGACGCCTTCGGCTGGCGCGCGATCTTCCTCGTGCTGGCGGGCGCGGGCGCGCTCTTCGTGGCGCTGATGATCGCGGGGGTGCGCGAGACCAACGTCCGCCGCGATCCCACCGCGCTGCGGCCCGGGCAGCTCGGCCGCAACGTGGCGGTCCTGCTCACCGACCGGAGCTATCTGGCCTACGTGCTCGTGAACACGCTGATGTTCGGCGGGCAGTTCGCCTTCATCTCGGGCTCGTCCTTCGTGCTCATCGGCGCGCTCGGCGTCTCGCCGAGCGCGTTCGGGCTCTGCTTCGGCGCCGTCGCCTTCGGCATCATGACCGGCACCTTCCTCTCGGGCCGGTTCGGCGCGAGGCTCGGGCTCGACCGCACCATCCAGGGCGGCACCACGCTCGGCGCGGCGGCGGGGCTCGGCCTGGCCGGGTTGGCGTGGAGCGGCGTGCTGACGGTGGCCGCGGTGATCGCGCCGATGTTCGTGTTCGCGGTGGGGCTCGGGCTCACCCTGCCCAACGGCATGGCCGGCGCGGTCGGCCCGTTCCCGCGCATGGCCGGGCTGGCCGCGGCGGTGGCCGGCTTCCTCCAGATGACGGGCTCGGCGCTCTACAGCGTGGCGGTGGGGCACTTCTACGACGGCACCGCGCGGCCGATGACCACCGCGATCGCGCTGGCCGGAGTCGCCGCGCTCGGCTGCTTCTGGTGGCTCCGGCCGAGGCGCCCGCCCGCCGTGCTAGCATGAGCGGCATGGCCGCCCGCCGCGCGAAGATCATCCGCTTTCCGACCCCGCCGCCGAAGACACCGGCCCGGCCCACCGAGCTGGTGGAAGCGCGACGCTGCCGCGATCAGACCGAGGCGCTCGTGGTCCGCGGGCTGCTCGAGAGCGAAGGCATCCAGGTCGTGCTGCGGAGCCGGCTCGCGCCGTCGGTCTATCCGTTCAGCGTGGGGCAGCAGGCCGAGGTCGTGCTGCTGGTCGCCGCGGCGGATCTGCGGCGGGCGCAGGCCGTGCTGGCGCGGCGCGCGTAGGGCCGCTCGACCACCCCTCACCCTCGACCACCCCTCACCCTGCCCTCTCCCCTGAGGGGAGAGGGTCATAGGGATGGAGTTACTTGTAGAACTTGTCGGGGTCGGGGTCCTGCTTGCTGTTGAAGGCGCGACCCATCTCCTTGGCTTCCTCGGTGTGATAGTAGTTCGCGACCAGGTGATCGATGGACACGCGCGAGAGGCCGGTCACCCCGTTGTGGCGGGCGTGGAAGGCGGCCTTGAGCGCGGCGAGCGCCTGCGGCCCGCGCTTCTTCAGCTCCTCGCATAGCGCCTCGGTGCGCGCGCGCAGCTCGGCGTGGGGCGCCACCTCGTTGACCAGCCCTATCGCCTGCGCCTCCTTCGCGCCGTACTTGCGGTTGAGGTACCAGATCTCCTTGGCCCGCTTGCGTCCCACCGAGTCCTCCAGGTACCAGGTGCCGAAGCCGGCGTCGTAGGAGCCCATGGCGGGGCCCACCTGCCGGAACGTCGCCTGCTCGCTGGCCACCGTGAGGTCGCACATGTTGGCGAGCACGTTGCCCCCGCCCACCGCGAAGCCGTTGACCATCGCGATCACCGGCACCGGCATCATGTCGATCAGGGTGTAGAGGTCCACCACCGGAGGCACGTTGTGATAGTGCAGGAGGCCGTCGTTCGGCTCCTTCTCGCCGCCGATGCAGAAGAAGCGGTCGCCCGCCCCGGTGATCACCACGACCCGCACCCCCGCGTCGTTGCGCACCTCGTTGAGCGCCTGGATCATCTCGAGCAGGGTCTGGCGCCGGAACGTGTTGCCCTTGTCGGGCCGGTTGATGGTGAGCCACGCGATCTGGTTCTTGACCTCGAAGAGGATGTCCGTGTAGGCCATGACGCGACTCCTTCGGCGACGGGGTTAGCGGCCAGGGATGCGGAAGAGCCGGTGCGCGTTCGCGGTGACGGTCAGGCCGAGCGCCTCGGGCGCGACGCCGCGCAGCCCGGCCACGTGCGCGGCGGTGATGGCCACCCACGCGGGCTCGTTGCGCTGCCCCCGATGGGGATGGGGCGGCAGGTACGGGCAGTCGGTCTCCACCACCAGGCGGTTGGCGGGCACGAAGCGGGCGACGTCGGGCAGCGACCGCGCGTTCTTGTAGGTCACGGGCCCGGCCAGGGAGATCAGGAGGTCCAGGTCGAGGCACCGCTTGGCCACCTCCACGTCGGCCGAGAAGCAGTGCATCACGCCGCCCACTTCGCCCACGCGCTCCTCCGCCAGGATCGCGAGGACCTCCGGATGGGCGTCGCGGCAGTGGATGACGACCGGCTTCCCGAGCCGCCGCGCCATGTCGAGCTGGCGGCGGAGGACCGTCTCCTGCGCATCGCGGGGCGAGAGGTCGCGGAAGAAGTCGAGCCCCATCTCGCCCAGCGCCACCACCTTGGCCGACCCGCGGGCGAGCCGCTCCATCGCCTCGAAGTCCGCGTCGGTGGCCTCCCCCGCGTCGTGGGGGTGGATGCCCACCGTGGCGTAGACGTCGGGCAGCCGCTCGGCCAGCGCCACCGCGGCGGGATTGGTCTCGCGATCGGTGCCGATGGTCACGATGCCGGTCACCCCGGCGGCCCGCGCGCGCTCCAGCACCGCGTCGAGGTCCGCCAGCAGCTCGGGGAAGTGCAGATGCGCGTGCGTGTCGAACAGCGGCATCAGGTTCGCTCCGCCTCCGCCTTCACCTTCATGATCCGCGGGCCTTCCATGTCCACCACGGTCCAGCGATGGCCGACCGCGTGCAGCGTCGCCCCCGGCCGCGGCACCACGCCGAGCCGGTGCAGGATGAAGCCGGCGATCGTCTGGTAGTCCGGCGAGTCCTCGAGCGGCAGCCCGGCCTGCTCGCGGAGATCGCGGATCGTCGCCGTGCCGTCAATGATATAGGAGCCGTCGGGCAGCCGGGTGACCGATTCGAGCCGCGGGCTCTCCCGCTCGTCGCGGATCTCCCCCACGATCTCTTCGAGGAGGTCCTCGGTGGTGACGAGCCCGACGACCTGGCCGTACTCGTCCACCACCAGGGCCAGGTGCAGCCGCCGCCGCTGGAACTGCCGCAGCACGGCGCTGACCGGGGTCCCCTCCGGCACGAAGATCGGCGGGTGGACGAGCCGGTCGAGCGCCGGGGTCGTGCCCTCGGCCGCGCAGCGGAAGAGATCCTTGATCACCACCACCCCCACCGTCTCCTCGAGCGTGCCGCGGTAGACGGGCAGGCGGGTGTGGCCCAGCTCGGCCGCCCGCTTCAGCACCTGCTCCGGCGGGGTGTCGACGTCGAGCGCCCGGATATTCGGCCGCGGCACCATGACGTGCCGCACCGCGGTGTCGGTGAACTGGAACACGCGGTGGACGAGATCGCTCTCCTGCGCCTCGAACACCCCCAGGGACGCGCCTTCGCGGACCAGGTACTTCACCTCCTCCTCGGAGACCAGCGGCGCCTGGGGGGCGTCGCGCTGCCCGATCAGGATGAGCACGATCCGGGTCGACCACGTGAGGATCCGGGCGGGCGCGGCGAGCGCGCGCACGAGCCAGGCGATGGGTCGGGCCACGAGGGCCGCGGAGCGCCCGGGGCTACGCAGGGCCAGCGCCTTCGGCGTCAGCTCGCCCAGGACGAGGGTGGCGTAGGTGATGAGCAGGACCACGATGCCGAGGGCGACCGCCCCGCTCCACCGCTGGGCGCCCGGCAGGTCGAGGCTCGCCAGCCAGGGCTGGAGCGCGTCCACCGCCGCGGCGCCGCCGACCGCCGAGGCCAGCGTCCCCACCAGGGTGATCGCGATCTGGATGGTGGCCAGGAAGCGCTCGGGATCCCGCTTGAGCGCCGCCGCCACCGCCGCGCCCGAGAGGCCCTGGTCGCGCAGCTCGGCGAGGCGGCTCGGGCGGGCCGAGACCAACGCGATCTCCGAGCCGGCGAAGAAGCCGTTCGCGATGATCGACACGCCGATCAGGATCAGCTCGATCCAGATACCGTCCATGGCGTCCTCATCAAGGGGTGATGGTGAAGCGCAGGCGCCCGATCAGCTGGCCGGACGCCGTGACCACGTCCACGCGATAGCGGCCCGCGACGGGCGGCTTGAGATCCGTATAGCGCGAATAGGTGCGGAAGCCCTGCCGCCGCCCGCCCATCACCGGCGTGGGCAGGAACACGCGGGCCAGCCGCTCGCGGTCCCGCCACCAGACGTGCGCGATGGGCTGCCGCACGCCGGCCGGCGCGTAGACCGCAGTGTAGGCGGCCAGCTCGCCCCACTCCAGCACGGTGGACGCGGCCACCACACCCCCCTGCTCCACCGGCTCCACCGGCTCCAGCTCGGCGACGCCGCGCGCGGCCACCGCGCGGGCCAGGAACAGCGGCGCGGGCGGCACCAGCGCGCGCCCGTACCAGACCAGCACCAGCGCGAGCGCCGCCACCGCCAGGGCCAGGCCGTGGGCCCGCAGCCAGCCGAAGGCCCCTTCGCGCCGGAAGGCGGGCGCCAGCGCGAGCGCGGCCAGCACCGCGCTGCCCAGGAGCGCCAGGATGGGCTGGACGCCGACCAGCGGGAGCGCGACGTTCAGCGCGGCGAAGATCGAGAACCCGAGCAGGACGTGATTGAGCCAGGGCCGGGGGTGGACCAGCCGGCGATACAGGGGGTCGATCGCGGTGATGAGCGCGCCCGCGGCCACCAGCCCCGGGAACACCACGTTCGCCGAGTCGAACGTGGCCGCCGCGTAGTAGGCGGGAAGCACGAAGAGCAGCAGGTTGTGGTAGAGCGTCTGGATCGTGTAGTCGGCGGCGGTGAGCACGAGGCGCCGTCCTCGCTCGAGCAG
>DATHSW010000205.1:0-13926 GCA_035463855.1 Candidatus Deferrimicrobiaceae bacterium
TCAAGCTGATGATCCCCTTCTGTCGGAGGGTGGAGGAAGGAGAGCGGGTCCTCGAAGTGATGGCCTCCCACGGGCTGCGCCGGGGCGAGAACGGTTTGGAGATCTACGTGATGTGCGAGATCCCGAACAACGTGGTTCAGGTGGACGCCTTCGCCGAGATCTTCGACGGCTTCTCCATCGGTTCGAACGACCTCACCCAGCTGGTGCTCGGCGTGGACCGGGATTCGGAGCTGGTCGCGCCCGAGTTCGACGAGCGCAATCCGGCGGTCCTCCGCATGATCGGCATGATCATCGACGGCGCGCGACGCGCGGGACGCAAGGTCGGGATCTGCGGCCAGGCTCCGAGCGACTATCCGGACCTGGTCCGGTTCCTCGTGGAGAAGGGCATCACGAGCATCTCGCTCAATCCGGATGCGGTGGTGCGCGGCCTCGAGGCCGTCGAGGCGGCGGAGGCCGCGCGGCGGTGAGCGGGCTCGAGCTCGGGCTCGAGGCGCCGGCCGCGGTCAGTGGCCGATCAGCTTCCGCGCGAGCTCGGGGCCGTTCTGCCACATCACGAGCAGCACGCCGGTGAGGCTCTCGCCCGCGATCCAGCCGGAGGCCACCGGGAAGGTGAGCTCCTCCGACCACCGGGGGTACCTCTTCTCCGCCCATCGGCCGAGTGTGCCGCCCAGGAAGAAGAGCAGCCCGTAGTGCCAGTGGAAGGTCCAGGCCAGGCCGAGCCCGGCCGGTGACGGGAAGAGGTGCCGGCGCGCGGGGAACACCGCCGGGAGCACGGACAGGACGATGCCGACGAGGGCGCCGGCCACGATGGACCACATCTTGACGGGCCCGAGCGCGAGGATGCCGTGGGACAGCGCGAGCGCCACCGCGCGCCAGGTCTGGGCCGCGGGCGCGGGGAACTGGTCGGAGCCCAGCACGCTCGCATCGGGCACGAGCAGCCGGAACGACAGCACGCTGACCAGCGTCCCGACGAAGACGCCGGCGAACTGAGCGAGAAACTGCCGGCGCGGGTGCGCCCCGAGGAGATAGCCGCTCTTGAGGTCGGTGAGCAGGTCGGCGCTGCTGCTCGCCGCCGCGGCGGTGACCGCGGCGCTCATGAGGTTCACGTTCATGTTGCCCGGGCTCATCGCGCCGAAGACGAGCTGGGTGATCTTCCCCATGGCGCCCACCGGCGTGGTGTCGGTCTCTCCCGTGACGCGGCACGCGACGAGGGCCAGCACGAACGAGAGGAGCACCGCGGCCCCCGTCTGCCAGTAGGGCATGCCGAAGGTGACGTGGCCGAGCCAGGCGAGACCGGCGAAGCCCACGATCTGTCCCCAGAGGAACCAGGAGGCGGGGGTCTCGATCGCGGCCATCGGGTCGTCCGCGGCCCGCCGGGCCCCGATGAGCATCGTCCCGAGATCGGCGAAGGCGCGCCGCGCGGTCCCCCACTGCATCGCGAACGAGACGAGGCTCGAGGTGACCATGCACGCCACGCCGCCCCAGAGCGTCCACTGCACGACCGTCCCGTAGCCCCCGCCCTCGATCACGCCCTGGTGCTGGAGGATGGGGACGAAGATCATCCAGGCGCTGACGCTGCCGAGCAGCATGCTCCAGCCCACGTGCCATCCGGTGATGGCCCCCGCGGCGATGAACATCGGCTCCCAGGCGAGCATCACCGTCCGTCCGATCCACGCCGGGCCGAACAGGCGGTCGTTGGCCGCGGTGATCCAGGTGCCGATCATGAAAGGAGCGAGCTTGGCGCTCAGGAGCACGAGGCCGTCCGCCCAGAGCTTCCCGAGGAGCGCGCCCAGCCCGGCCCAGCCCAGGGCGCGGGCGGAGCGCCGGCCCCGGTCTCCGACGGAATAGAGCGCCCGGAGCGTCTCGGCGGCCGCGATACCGCTCGGGAAGCGCAGCTGCTCGATGTTGATCATCTGGCGCTTCATGGGGATGGCCATGGTCACCCCGAGCACCGACAGGAAGAAGATCCACGCGAGCATGGCGGGCAGGGACAGCGCGCGATCGTTGATGAGCATGTAGGCGGCGAAGGCGGAGATGAGCGTCCCGCCCGTGGAATAGCCCGCCGCGCTCGCGGTGGACTGCATGCAGTTGTTCTCGAGAATGGTCATCGGCGTGCGCACGAGGCGGGTCCGATGCAGCAGGCTCCAGATCGCGTACGAGAGGATGGACGCGGTGATGGCGACCCCGAAGCCCCAGCCCGTCTTGAGCCCGATGTAGAGGTTGGTGAGGGAGAGCATCCCCCCCAGGATCGAGCCCATCAGCACCGCGCGCCACGTGAGCTGGAGCATGCGGTCGCCCCGTCCGCGGTAGACCCGCTCGTACCACTGGCGCTCGATCTCCTGGGCGCTGCCCCGGAAGCCGCGTACGGGGAGCGCGTCGAGCTCGGGAGCGACGGACGGGTCGCTCAGAATGCCGGACGCATGCGCTCCTTGTGCCGTCACGATCCGGTAATAGTACCCCCAGCAGGGGATACGCGGTCCGCCCGGGCACGCCGGCTCGCCGGGCTGCGTGTCCCGTTGCGCCAGCAACGTGTCCGGGTCGTCGTCGCCTCCGGCGGGCGTCACGGCCTGCGGTAGCGCATCGCCTCCTGTACCCGGGCGTGGGCCAGGCCCGTCGCGGCCTCCCGCGGTAGCAGCCCCCCCGCCCGGGCGCGCTCGAGCGTCTCCCGGGTGTTGGCGCGGATACGCTCCTCGATGGCCGCGAACGCCTGCGCCTGGGTGCCGCCGTGGTACTCGATCGCCGCGCAGATGACGCCGCCCGCGTTGGCGATGAAGTCGGGCACGCTCAGGATGCGGTGGGCGTGCATCCACCGCTCGGCCGGCTCGGTGGCCGGGATGTTCGCGCCCTGGATCACCAGCTTGGCCTGGAGGCCGCTCACGTTGTCCACGGTGAGCGTGTCGGGCCGCGCGGCGGGAATCCAGATCTCGCACGGGACGGCGATCAGCGCGTCGCGGCCCATCGGCCGACCACCGGGGAAGTCGGCCAGCGGCCGGCCGGCCCGCTTGTGCGCCATCAGGGCGTCGACCGGAAGCCCCGCGGGGTCGTGGATCGCGCCCCGGCTATCGGAGGCGGCGACCAGCCGGACCCCGCGCGTGGCCAGGAACCGGGCCGCGTGCTGCCCCACCGCCCCGAAGCCTTCGATCGCCACGCGCGCCCCGTCGAGCGCGATCCCGGCCTCCGGGGCGGCGACCTCGGCCGCGATCGTGACCCCCCAGCCCGTGGCCCCGATCTCGTCGAGCGGGATGCCGCCCAGCACGCGCGGCAACCCGACGGCCCGGTCGATCTCGTCCTTGACCCACGCCATGCAGCGCTCGTCGGTGCCCATGTCGGGGCCCGGGATGTACTCGGTGAGCGAGCGGATCGCCCGCGCGAACGCCCGGATCAGGCGCTCCTTGTCCGCCGGGGCACCGCTGGGATCGGCGACGATGCCGGACTTGCCCCCGCCGTGGGCCAGGCCCGCGGCCGCGTTCTTCATGGTCATGGCCCGGGCGAGCCGCGCGACCTCCTCGACCGTGACGTCCGCGGCCATGCGCACGCCGCCGATGGCCGGCCCGCACGCCACGTTGTCGACGACGACCACCGCCTCGAGCCCCACGCGAGGCTCGCGCAGGAGCACGAGCTTCTCGGGCCCCAGCTCATCGCCGATCCCGCGCGCCACGAGGGACATGGGCCCGGTGGGCGCTCAGTCCCGGCTGGAGCGCCAGATGTCGAGCATCGGCGGGAGATCCGGCGCCGTCTGCCGGAACATCTCGAGGTGCGTGATTCGCTGGAGGCGGCGCACGACCTCGGCCAGCCGACCGGCGGCCGCCTGGGCGCCCTCGACACGCCTCAGCACCTCGGGGTCACCCTGGCCGTCGAGCAGGGCGAGGTGTCCGATCACGACGGTGAGCGGGCTATTGAGCTCGTGAGCGACGGAGTTGGCCAGGCTCATCACCGCGCTCAGCAGGTCGGCGCGGCGGCGCTCCTCGTAGAGCTGGGCGACCTGGACGGTGATCGCCACCGAGTCGGCCAGCCAGGCCGCCAGCGCCCGGTCGTCCTCGGTGAACATCCGCGGCCTCTCGAAGAGGATGGAGAGCACCCCGGTGACGGTGTCGCCGGCGATCAGCGGGAGTCCCGCGTAGGCGTGCAGGCCGAGAGCGCGGATGAACCGCGCATTCAGCCAGCGCGGGTCGTCGTGAGCATCGACGATGAACTCCGGAGCCCGCGCGACGGCCACGCGCCCGGGGATGCCGGCCCCATGCGGGACCGTGACCGCGTCGAGCAGCGCGGCCTCGATGTCACGGTGCACCCCGAAGCTCCCCGCCGCGCGCAGCGCGCGCGCCGCCGGGTCGTTGACCCACACCCGAGCGACCGTGGCGCCCAGCCGGCGCACCGCTACCTCGGAGATCGCGGTATAGATCGCAGCCGGCTCCGTGGTCGACGCGATGGCACTGGCGAGCTCGGACAGGATGACGAGTCGAGGATCGCGGGAATCCATGCCCGGCATGCTAGCAGATATCCGTCTCAGAGCGGCTTGATCAGGAACCGGGCCCGACGGTTCCGGGCCCAGCACCCCTCGCTCTGCTCGGTGCAGACCGGCCGCTCTTTCCCGTACGAGATCGCGACCATCCGCTCGGCGGGGATGCCATGCGCGACCAGGTAGCCCATCGCGGCCGCCGCTCGCAGATCGCCCAGGCCGAGGTTGTACTCGCTGGTGCCGCGCTCGTCGGCGTGTCCTTCGATCAGGACCAGGCCGTCGGGATTCGCCCGCAGCCACGCCGCGTTCTCGTCGAGGACGCGCGTATCCTCCGGGCGGATCGCGTAGGCGTCGTAGTCGAAGTAGATGTCGGCCAGCCGCGGGACCGGGACGAACTGCTCCGGCGGTGGCGGCAGGCCCGGCGCGGATAGCGCATCCGCGTCCGGCGGCTCGACGGCGACCACCGCCACGGACCAATCACGGTCACCGGTGGCGCCGGCGAGGTCGGACGGCGGCTTCGCCGCCTGGCACCCGGCGAAGAGCATGAAAACCATCAGCGCGAGCAGCGGCCGGATCGTGCTCATGGAGGTGTTGGGGGTGCAAGCCCGGTGCCGCCCGCAAAGTCGCATCGGGACGTCATTCGGGCCCGCTCGTGGCGGCCGGGCGGACGGAATGCCCACGACACTGAGGCACGGCTGTCCCGCGGCAGGCCCGCCGCCCGGACGATTCACCCCGTCTGGTGTCCTTTCGGCGGTGGCACCAGGATTGCTCTCTCCGGGCTGACGTGTTCTTCAAGGCGCTGGCTTGCGACTACGACGGCACCCTCGCGTTCGAGGACCGGATCGGGCCCGCGGTCCGCGAGGCGCTGGAGCGGGCCCGGAAGGCGGGCCTTCAGCTCATCCTCGTCACCGGGCGGACCTTCTTCGAGCTGACGCGGGTCTGCGATTGCCTGGAGCTGTTCGACGCGGTGGTCGCCGAGAACGGCGCCGTGCTCTACTATCCCGGCTCGGCCATGATCCGCGACCAGGGCCCGCCCGTGCCCGACCGGCTCCTCGCCGAGCTCGACCGGCGCGGGATCTACTACCAGGTGGGCCGGGTCATCGTGGGCACGGGCCGCGGCGACGAAGGCGCGGTGACGGAGGCGCTGGCCGCCGCGGGCGTGACGCGGGATCTCATCTACAACCGCGCCGCGCTCATGCTGCTGCCCTCCGGGGTGTCCAAGGGCTCCGGCGTGCAGCAGGCGCTGCGCCTCATGGGCCTGTCGCCGCACGACGTGCTGGCCGTGGGCGATGCCGAGAACGATCTGCCGCTCTTCGACGCGTGCGGGTTCAGCGGCTGCCCGGGCGATAGCCTTCCCGCGGTCCGGGAGCGGGTGGACTGGGTCTTCCCCGGCGCCCACGGCGATGGGATCGCGGCCGCGATCACCGAGCAGATCCTGCCGGACGGCCTGGCCGTCCAGCACTCTCCCCGGCATCGAATCTCGATCGGATGGGTGGCGGCGACGTCCGAGCCGGTCACGATCCCGGCTCGCGGCGTCAACGTGCTGATCCACGGCGATCCGCATTCGGGCAAGTCGTGGCTGGCGGGCGCGCTGGTGGAGCGTCTGGTGGCCGCGCGGTACTCGGCGTGCGTCATCGATCCCGAGGGGGACTACCGCGTGCTGGCGCACCTGCCGGGCATGGCGTGGACCGAGGTCCACGAGCCCGAGGATGTGGACCGTGCCCTGGACGGCCTTCTGCGTGATCCCGTCGCCTCGGTGGTCCTGGACCTGTCCGTGTTGCCGCACGCGGCCAAGGTCGCCGTCATCGAGCGCGCCCTTCGGAAGGTCCGGGAGATCAGGCGGCGGATCGGCCGGCCGCACTGGACGCTCATCGACGAGGCGCACTATTCTCTGCACCGGGGAGGAGTCGCCGCCGACGCGCTGGACGTCCGGGATCGTGGCTTCTGCTTCGTGACGTACCGGCCGAGCTGGCTGCGGGAGCAGGTGATCCGAGCCGTGGACATCTTCGTCCTGGCGCGCACCACCGGAAGCGAGGAGCTCGCGTTTCTCGGCTCGACGCTGCCCGCGGCGGCCAGCGAAGGGGCGGGGATCTCGGAGGCCCTCGCGCGCCTGCCGCGGGGGGAGTTCCTGCTCGTCCAGCGCAATCGCGAGGGCCCTCCGAGCGCGCTGACCTTCGTGGCGGCGCCGCGGCAGACCGTGCACATCCGGCATCTGACGAAATACGTGGACTCGTGCGTACCGCCGGGCCGGGAATTCCTCTTTCGCGGCCCCGATGGACGGACACGGGCGTCGGCGGATAGCCTGCACTCGTTCCGCCGGTTGGTCGCGACCGCGCCCGACGAGCTGCTGGCCCACCACGCCGAGCGCGGGGATTTTTCGCGCTGGGTCCGCGACGTGTTCGCCGACGTGGAGCTGGCGCGGCAGTTCCGGAAGGTCGAGGCGCGCTGGCGCCGCCGCGAGCTGGGAGACCTGCGGCGGACCATCGACACCCTCATCACGGTCCGCTACGGAGGAGACGATTAGGTGCCCGCTCCCCCGCGGTGGGCGGCGAGCATCGAGGAGGCCCTGTCCCGGGCCGCCACCACCGAGCGCGGCCTGTCCTCGGCGGAGGCCGCCTCCCGCCTGCAGGCGTGGGGGCCCAACGAGCTGGCGCCGCCCCGCCGCTTCGAGGGCACCCGCGAGCTGCTGCGCTACTTCGCCAACCCGCTCGTCCTGATCCTGCTGGTGGCCAGCGCCGTCTCGGCCGCCTTCGGCCAGATGGTCAGCGCGGTGATCATCGCCCTCATGCTCGTGCTGAGCGTGGCGCTGAACTTCACCCAGGCGTACCGCTCCCGGCGCGCGGCCGCACGCCTCCGCCGGCAGGTGGGGCAGACCGCGACGGTGATCCGGGACGGTGTCGAGCGCGAGCTGCCGGTGCGCGAGGTGGTGGTCGGCGACGTGATCCACCTCAAGGCCGGCGACCTCGTGCCGGCGGACTGCCGGCTGCTCTCGACCAGGGACCTGTTCCTCAACGAGGCTGCGCTCACCGGCGAGTCGCTGCCCCGCGAGAAGCACGCGATCCCCGGCGCCCTCGCGCCGGGAGCCCTCGGGGAAGCGGTGGGGGCGGTCTTCCGGGGGACCTCGGTGATCAGCGGTCTGGGGGTGGCCCTCGTGGTGGTCACCGGCCCGGCCACCGAGTTCGGGCGCGTGGCCGCCGGCCTCGTGGCGCGTCCCCCGGAGACCGAGTTCGAGCGGGGCACGCGCCGCTTCGGCTTCCTGATCCTGCAGGTCGTCATCTTCCTGGTGCTCTTCGTGTTCCTCGTCAACACCCTGTTCAGGCGCGACCTCCTCGAGACCTTCCTGTTCTCGGTCGCGCTCGCGGTCGGTCTCACCCCCGAGCTGCTCCCCATGATCGTGTCGGTCACGCTGGCCAGCGGCGCGGTCCGCATGGCGGGCAAGAAGGTCATCGTCAAGCAGCTGGCCGCCATCGAGAATTTCGGCAGCATGGACATCCTGTGCAGCGACAAGACCGGCACGCTCACCTACGGCGAGATCACGGTGGACCGCCACCTGAACATCCGGGGGGAGAACGACGAGACGGTGATCCGGCTGGCCGCGCTGAACAGCGTCTACCAGACCGGCCTGCGCAGCCCCATGGACGACGCGATCCTGAAGCACGAGCACCCGGCCGTCGCGCAGTACCGGCGGGTGGACGAGATTCCATTCGATTGGGAGCGGCGACGGGTGTCGGTGATCGTCGAGGACGGGGGCCGCCGGCTCCTCATCACCAAAGGGGCGCCCGAGAGCGTGCTGCCCGCGTGCACCGCGGTGGAGGCGGCGGGCACCGCCGCGCCCCTGGACGCGGCGGCGGGCGCCGCCACCGACGCGCTCTTCCGCCGGCTCAGCGCCGACGGCTACCGCGCCCTGGCGGTCGCCTACCGCGCGGTCGGCGACCAGGCCGCCTACTCGGTGGCCGACGAGCGCGAGCTGATCTTCGTGGGCTTCGCCGCCTTCCTGGACCCGCCGCACGAGGGCGTGGCCGAGACCCTGCGCGCGCTCCGGGCGGACGGCATCGAGGTCAAGATCATCACCGGCGACAACGAGCTGGTCACCCGGAAGATCTGCCGGGAGGTCGGGCTCGACGCGGGCCCGGTCGTGCTCGGCGAGGACGTCGAGCGCATGTCGGATCCCGCGCTGGGCGCGGTGGCCGAGCGGACCCGGGTGTTCGCCCGCGTCTCCCCGATCCAGAAGAACCGCATCGTCCGGGCGCTCCACGCTCGCGGCCACGTGGTGGGCTGCATGGGGGACGGCATCAACGACGCCCCCGCGCTGCGCTCGGCGGACGTCGGCATCTCCGTCCAGAACGCGGTGGACGTGGCGCGGGACGCCGCCGACATCATCCTGCTGGAGAAGCGGCTCGCGGTCCTCCACGACGGGGTCATCGAGGGGCGCCGGAGCTTCGGCAACATCATGAAGTACGTGCTGATGGGCACCAGCTCCAACTTCGGCAACATGCTGAGCATGGCGGCGGCCTCGCTCTTCCTGCCCTTCCTGCCGATGCTGCCGCTGCAGATCCTGCTCAACAACTTCCTCTACGACCTGGCCCAGGTGGCGATCCCGTCCGACCGTGTGGACGGCACGTACATGCGGAAGCCCAAGCGGTGGAACATCGGCTTCATCCGGCGCTACATGCTGCTGATGGGCCCGCTGTCGTCCGTGTTCGATTTCGCTACGTTCGCGGTCATGCTCTGGGTGTTCGAGGCCGGGCCGACGCTCTTCCGGACGGGATGGTTCGTGGAATCGCTGGCCACCCAGACCCTCGTGATCTTCGTGATCCGGACCGCGCGGGCGCCCTGGCGGAGCCGCCCGAGCCGCGGCCTGCGCTGGGGCGTGAGCGCCTGCGCGGCGGTGGGGGCGCTCCTGCCGTTCACGCCGCTGGCGCCCTGGCTCGGCTTCACGCCGCTGCCGCCGCTCTTCTTCGGCTTCCTGCTCGGGATGGTCATCGCCTATCTCGCCCTGATGGAGGTGGTGAAGCGCTGGTTCTACCGGCGCTACCCGATGTGATGCGTGACCCAAGTCACGGACGGGGGGCCCGCCTGCGGCTATGCTGGACGCATTCGATCCAACCCGGGAGGACATCATGTTCAAAGCCGCCACGATCGCGTTGAGCCTCGGCCTGGGAGCCTTGCTGATCACCCCGCCGCTCCTGGCGCAGAGCCCTCCCGCGACCCCGATACCGGGGCACGAGACGGGCCACGGCCACATGCACGGCCATCACATGAGCGCGTCGGCGGCCGACGGACCCACGCTGCCCGGCCAGGATGCCTTCGGCGCCATCGCCGAGGTGGTGCGCCTGCTGGAGGCGGACCCCGACACCGACTGGAGCCGGGTCGACCTCGAGCGGCTGCGCCAGCATCTCATCGACATGAACGAGGTCGTCCTGCGGTCCGCGGTCAAGGCGAGCCCCGTTCCCGGCGGCCTGGCGATGGACGTCACCGGCGCGCCGAGGACCGAGCGCGCCATCCGCGCCATGGTCGCGCCCCACGCGGTCGAGCTGGACGGCATGTCCGAATGGACGGCCAGGACCGACCGCATTCCGGGCGGCCTTCGCCTCACGGTGACGGCGCGCGCCGCCGAGGATACCAAGACGGTGGCGCGGATCCGCGGCCTGGGCTTCGTCGGGCTCCTGGTGCAGGGTGGCCATCACGGCCCTCACCACCTCGCCATGGCCAAGGGGGAGGCGCTGCCGGGTCACCGCCACTGACGCGGGGGTTCCACGTCCGCCGGCGCGACCTGCCCAGGAGGCTCATCGCGGACTGAGCCTGCTTACCGTGCTCCAGCGCGCCGTGCGGCGGCGCTCGCCCACGCGATCAGGAGCGCGAGGCCGGCCACGACCACGATGGCGGGCCCGGACGGCAGATCGAGCCGATACGAGGCGACGAGCCCGGCGAGAACGCTCGAGAGGCCGACCAGCGGGGCCAGCACGAACATCCGCCGGAGGGAGGGCGCGAGCAGCTTGGCGGTCGCGGCCGGAATCACGAGGAGCGCGTTCACCAGGACGATGCCGACCACGCTGATGCTCGCGATGACGGCCAGCGCGAGCAGGACATGGAACGTGGTCAGGAGCCGGGCGACGTTGATGCCGGCCGCGTGCGCGCCGTCGGGATCGAAGGCCGCGAACACCATGGCGCGCCCGTGGCGGGCCATGATCGCCGCCACCACCGCGCCCACCGCGGCGATGGCCGCCAGCCCCTCCCAGCTCACCGTCAGGATGCTGCCGAAGAGGTAGGACAGCAGCTCCGGCTGGAAGCCCGGCGACAGGCTGAGCAGCAGCACGCCGATCGCCATGAAGAAGGGCAGGACGAAGCCCAGGATCGTGTCGAGGGACAGGCGCGCGGACCGCTCGAAGCGATGCAATGACAGCCCGATGCTCACCGCCACCACCGCGGCCAGCGCGAGCGGGGAGGTGCCGGTGACGACACCGGCCGCCACGCCGGCCAGCGAGGCGTGGGCGACCGCGTCCCCGAAGAACGCGGAGCGGCGGAGCACCACGAGCACGCCGAGGAGGCTCGTGACGAGCCCGACGAGAAGCCCGGCCACGAGCGCCCGCTGGACGAAGGGATAGCCGAGCGCCTCGATCACGGTGGAGTCCCGCCCGCCCGATGGCGGTAGAGCGTGGTGGCCGGGCCGTACAGGCGGCCGAGCGCATCGGGCGTGAGGACCTCGCCCGGCGGGCCGGTGCACTGCAGCCGACGGTTCAGGCACAAGACGAGGTCGGCGTAGCGGAACACGATGTCGAGCTCGTGCGAGCAGATCAACGCGGTCAGCCGGTGATGCGACACCAGGCCGTCCAGGAGCTCGTACAAGGTCTGCTCGCCGCCGATGTCGACCCCCGCCTCCGGCTCGTCCAGGAGCAGCAGGCGGGGTGTGGTGACCATGGCGCGCGCGATCAGGGCGCGCTTGAGCTGACCGCCCGAGAGCGTGCCCAGCGGCCGGTCGAGCAGATGGGAGACTCCCAGCGCCTGCGTGAAGTGGTCGAAGGCGGCCTCCACCTCCGGGCCTCGACTGCCGAGCAGCGGCATGCGCACCGCCTCGCGCACGGTCAGCGGGAGCGTGACGTCGAATCCCAGCCGCTGGGGGACGTAGCCGATCTGCCGGCGGGCCTCGACCGCGGGCGCGCCGAAGACGGAGACCTCGCCGGTGAAGGGGACGAGACCGAGGATGGCCTTGAGGACCGTGCTCTTCCCCGAGCCGTTGGGGCCGATGAGGATCGCGATCTGGCCTTCCTCGAGGGAGAACGAGACGTCTTCCACCGCGGGACGATCCTGCCGCTCGAACTGGACCGTGAGGTGGCTGACGGTGAGGGCCGGCACGTCCGCCATTCTACGGTGCCCGGCCGCCCAGCGCGGCCGCGACCTGGCGGGCGTTGAAGAGCATGGCCTCGAGGTATCCCTCGCGTCCCGGCGACCCCCCGAGCGGGTCGAGCACGGAGATCGCCACGCCGAGATCGCGCGCGATCGGACGGATGGCGTCGACGGAGAGCTGGGGCTCCGAGAAGACCACCCGGACGCCGGTCGCGCGCACCTTCTGCTGGAACGCCACGACGAAGCGGGGGCCGGGCTCGCGCCCCGGGTAGGGCTCGAAGACGGCGGCGACCTCGAGGCCGTAGGCGTCGGCGAAGTAGCCGAAGGCGTCGTGGAAGGTGGCGATGCGCCGGGTGGGGAGGCCGGCGAGGAGGCGCCGGATCTCCCGGTCCGTGGCGTCGAGACGGGCCAGATAGGTGGCCAGCGCGCCGCGGATGTCCACGGCGCGATCGGGGGCGAGGCGCTCCAGCTCGGCCGCGACCGTTCGGGCGATCGCCTCCCCGTTGCGGACGGAGAGCCAGTAGTGGGGATCCACCGCGCCGTGTTCATGCCCGGCCGCGTGCCGCAAGGCGATGCCGGCATCGACGCGGACCAGCCGGGAAACGCCGGCGCCGCGGGCCAGCCGCGCCGCCCAGTCGTCCAGACCATGGCCGATGACGAAGAGGGTTCGCGCGCCGGTGAGGCCGCGGACGGCCGCCGGCGTCGGCTCGAAGGTGTGAGGGCTGGCCCCCGGGGGCAGGACCAGGACCACGTCGGCCACCGGGCCCGCCACCTGTCGCGCGATGTCGTAGAGCGGGAAGATCGTCGCGCCGACCTTCGGTTGCGACGCGGCGCCTTCGGCGCCCGCGGGCGCCGGACCGAAGAGCGGTCCCGCGGCAAGAGCGACGAACGCGACCAGCGCGGCGAGTCTCGAGGACTGTCCGTTCATGGCTCCGTGGACCACGTGTGAGGATAGCAGGGCCCGGACGGGCGCGGGCTTCATGATCTCTCGGGCGTGAGGACCCCCCGTCCCGGATGGGGCGATCACGCCCCGGCCGATGAGGCTTCGAAACCACAAGCGGTGGCCGCGCCCGGCCGCAAGGTGGCAAGACGGCTACGATCCGGACGTGGCGCTTCGCTTGCAGCAGGACGTCTTGTTCGGAGGTCTCCGCCATGATGGTGAGCGCCCAGATCGCGATCTACCCGCTGCGGCAGGAGCGGCTCGCCCCCGCCGTCCACGCGGTGTCGGACGCCCTCACGGCTCGAGGGCTCGCGCCGTCCGTCGGGCCGATGAGCACGCTCGTCACCGGGCAGCTCGATGCCGTTCTCGATGGTCTCCGGGAGGCGTTCCGGGCGGCCGCGGCGGCGGGCCACGTCGTCATGACCGTCACGCTGTCCAACGCCTGCCCGGCCGGCTCCTGATTCCGGTGAGCTGGCGGATCTTCGAGCGCGCGGCCGAGGGCTACGAGGCGTGGTACGCGACGGGCCGCGGACGGCGGGTCGACGAGGCCGAGCGCGCCCTGCTCGCCTGGCTGCTCGCCGCCTTCGCGGCGGCCCGGAGCGTTCTCGACGTGGGCTGCGGGACCGGTCACTTCGCCGCCTGGCTCCGGAGTCGCGCGCTCGACGTGATCGGGCTGGACCGATCGCCGGCCATGCTGGCCGAGCTGCGGCGCCACCACGCCGCGATCCCGCTGGTCGTGGGCGACGCCGGCTGCCTGCCCGTGCGGGCCGGCGCGGTGGACGTTGCGCTGCTCGTGACCACGCTCGAGTTCGTCGAGCGCCCGGAGGCGGCGCTGACCGAGGCGGTCCGCGTCGCGCGGCAGGGCGTCGTCCTGGTGGTCCTGAACCGGTGGAGTCTCGGTGGGCTGTCCCGGCGCATCGGGCCGCAGGCCCGGGGGCCGATACTCGGCTGCGCGAAGGACACGAGCCTCTTCGCGCTCCGCCGCATGGTTCGGGCCGCGGCCGGCGATCGGCTGCAGTCACTGCGGTGGGCCAGCTCGCTGTTTCCCGACGGGCTCTGGGCCGCCAGGGGGCGCGCGCCCGTCGGGGACGTCATCGGGATGGCGGCCGTCCTGGCGCCGACCGTTCGCCCGGGCCAGCCGTGACACCAACCGCCGCTACCTGGGGTGTGGTCCTCCTGCTCGCGT
>DATHSW010000206.1:0-2729 GCA_035463855.1 Candidatus Deferrimicrobiaceae bacterium
GAAGACGGCCCCCGCCTCGATCTGCGCGGCGAGGCGCTCGGCGCGGGTCCGATCGCGCGTCCACAGCGCGGCGCCCAGGCCGTAGGGGGAGTCGTTGGCGAGCCGGATCGCGTCGGCCTCGTCCTTGGCGGTGATCACCGCCGCCACCGGGCCGAAGGTCTCCTCGTCGAAGGCGGGCATGCCCTTGTCCACCGCGGCCAGCAGCGTCGGCGGATAGAAGGCGCCCTTGCCCGCGGGCACCGCGGCCCCCAGCACCGGCCGGGCCCCGCGCTTGATGGACTCCGCGACCTGCTCGTGGAGCTGATCCCGCAGGTCCACGCGGGCCTGCGGCCCGACCTGGGTGTCACGGGACATTGGATCGCCCATGCGGCGCGCGGCCAGCTCGGCCGTGAACCGCGCGAGAAACCGCTCCGCGACCGGCTCGACCACGATGAACCGCTTGGCCGCGATGCAGCTCTGCCCGCTGTTGATCAGCCGCGCCTCCGCCGCCGCGCGGGCGGCCGCCTCCACATCGGCGTCGGCCAGCACGATGAAGGGATCGCTGCCGCCCAGCTCCAGGACCGTCTTCTTGAGCATGCGTCCCGCCTGCTCGGCGACCGCCACGCCCGCGCGCTCGCTGCCGGTGAGCGTGGCCGCGACGATGCGCGGATCGGCGATCATCTCCTTCACCCCCGCCGCGCCCGTCAGCACCGAGCGGAAGAGCCCCTCGGGGAAGCCGGCGCGGCGGAAGACCTCCTCGATCTGGAGCGCGCAGCGCGGGACGTTGGAGGCGTGCTTGAGAATGCCCGCGTTGCCCGCCATGAGAGCCGGGGCCGCGAAGCGGAAGACCTGCCAGAAGGGGAAGTTCCACGGCATCACGGCCAGCACCACCCCGAGCGGGTCGAAGCGGACGTAGCTCCGGGCCGCGTCGGTCTCCCTCGGCTGCTCGGCCAGGAACGCCGGCGCGTGCTCGGCGTAGTAGTCGCAGGTCCCGGCGCACTTCTCCACCTCGGCCTCGGCCTGAACGATGGGCTTGCCCATCTCCCGGGTCATGGTCATGGCGTATTCGCCCTTGCGCGCGCGAAGCTCCCGCGCCGCGGCCCGCATCAGCCGGGCGCGATCGGGGAAGGGCCGGGCGCGCCATTCGAGGAACGCGGCGTGCGCCCGCGCCAGGGCCTGCTCGATCTGCGGCCTGGACATCTCCTCGATCGTCTCGAGGACCTCGCCGGTCGCCGGATTGACGGATTGAATGCTCATCGCGTGCTCCTTTGGTGGGCTCTCGGTTGAGATGATCGTGGGCGCCCGAGGGATGCGCGGCAAGCGGTCCTCGACTGGCCGCGTCACCCGGGCGGGCGTAGACTGACCCGCAGGAGGCGGCCGATGAAGGCATCCGAGCTGATCGCCCGGTGTCTCGAGAACGAAGGGGTTCGCTACGTGTTCGGCGTCCCCGGCGAGGAGATTCTCGACATCGTGGATTCTCTCGCCGACTCGAGCGCGCGCTTCATCCCCACCCGGCACGAGCAGGGCGCCGCCTTCATGGCCGACGCCTACGGGCGACTGACCGGCCGCGCGGGGGTCTGTCTCGCCACGCTGGGCCCCGGCGCCACCAATCTCGCCACCGGGGTGGCCGACGCCAACCTCGACCACGCGCCGCTGGTGGCGATCACCGGGCAGGCCGGACGCGACCGCATCCACAAGGAGTCGCACCAGTACGTGGACATCATCGAGCTGATGCGCCCGCTGACCAAGTGGAACGCGCGCGCCGAGATGCCGGTGGTGATCCCCGAGGTCATCCGCAAGGCCTTCAAGGTGGCCGAGGCCGAGAAGCCGGGCGCCTGCCATATCGAGGTGCCCGAGGACGTGGCGGAGGAGCCGGCCGAGGGCGAGCCGCTCTCCACCGAGCGGCCGCGGCGCCCCTCGCCGGACCGCCCGGCGCTCCAGGCCGCCGCGCGGCTCATCGAGGCCGCGTCGTTCCCGCTCATCTTCGCGGGCAACGGGGTGATCCGCGGCGGGGCCTCGAATGAGCTGCGGGCGCTGGCGCGGAACCACGGCATCCCGGTCGTGAACACCTTCATGGCCAAGGGCGCGATGCCCTACGATGATCCGCTCTCGCTGCTCTCGGCCGGGCTGCAGGCGCGCGACTACGTCTCGTACGGCTTCGAGAAGGCCGACCTGATCATCGCGGTGGGCTACGACCTGGTGGAGTACGCGCCCAAGTTCTGGAACCCGGAGCGCAAGAAGCCCATCGTCCACATCGACTTCACGCCCGCCGAGGTGGACGGCCACTATCAACCCGCCGTCGAGGTGGTGGCGGACGTGCGCGAGGCGCTGGAGCTGCTGGACGGGCTCGTGAAGGGCCAGAAGGATCCCGGGCCGTACCGGGAGCTGCGCCGCTTCATCCTCGAGCAGCTCGCGGAGGGCGCGGACGACGACACCTTCCCGATCAAGCCGCAGCGCATCCTGCGCGACCTGCGGCAGGCCATGGGGCGCGAGGACATCCTGATCTCGGACGTGGGCAGCCACAAGCTGTGGATCGCGCGCACCTTCCCGGCCTACGAGCCGAACAGCGTGCTGATCTCCAACGGCCTCGCCGCGATGGGGTTCGCGCTGCCCGCGGCGGTGGCGGCCAAGCTCGTCCACCCGCAGCGCAAGGTGGTGGCGGTGAGCGGCGACGGCGGCTTCCTCATGAACCTGCAGGAGCTCGAGACCGCCAAGCGCCTGGGCCTCGCCATCGTCAACGTGATCTTCCG
>DATHSW010000207.1:0-2373 GCA_035463855.1 Candidatus Deferrimicrobiaceae bacterium
GCCCGCGGCGGTGGCGGCCAAGCTCGTCCACCCGCAGCGCAAGGTGGTGGCGGTGAGCGGCGACGGCGGCTTCCTCATGAACCTGCAGGAGCTCGAGACCGCCAAGCGCCTGGGCCTCGCCATCGTCAACGTGATCTTCCGTGACGGGGGCTACAACCTCATCCAGTGGAAGCAGCAGACGCGCCTCGGCCGGGAGTCGGGCGTGGCGTTCACCAACCCGGACTTCGTGACGCTGGCCCAGGCCTTCGGGGCCAAGGGCTTCCGGGTGGAGTCGGCGCGCGAGCTGCCCGCGGTGCTGGCCGCGGCCCTCGCGTGGCCCGGACCCTCGATCGTGGACGTGCCAGTGGACTACCGGGAGAACCCGAAGCTGACCGCCCGCCTGGGTCAGCTCGTCTGCCCGATCTGACGGCACGAAGCTGCTGGGTCTACTACTCGGCCCAGGTCGTCCTCTTCGGCGCCGAATTCACCCGCGCCTACGCCCTCTGGAACAAGCGCGCTACATCTCCACGATCCCGTCGCCCACCTTCTTGAGCCGCTCGAGCACGAGCGGGTCGTGGCCGGGCAGGACCAGATCCTCGGCCGACGCCAGCGCGCGGATCTTGTCGAACGCCCCGTACATCCGCGGCAGGTCCTGAAGCGTATTGAACGGGATGCGCTCCTCGAAGTTGCGGTAGTAGTGGGAGGCGTCGGAGGCCACCACCGCCTGGCCGCGCGCGTGGGCCACCGTGACGATCTGCATGCCCGCGGTGTGCCCGCCCACGTGATGCACCGCGATGCCGGACACGATCTCGCGGGAGCCGTCCACGAACTCCATGCGCTTGTCGTAGTTGAGGCGGATCAGCGCGCAGACGTCGTCCACCTCGATCGAGTGCCGGAAGGCGGGCAGGGCGGCGTGGCGGCCGGTGTAGAAGGCCATCTCGGAGTCCTGCACGTAGAAGGTCGCGTTGGGGAACAGCGCGTAGTTGCCCACGTGATCGTAGTGGAAGTGGCTCAGGATCACGTGCTTCACCGAGGCCGCGTCCACCCCGATCTCGGCCAGCCCCTTGCCCGGGCAGCGCAGGAACTGCCGGCCCCGCCGGGTGCCCACCGCTTCCGTGAATCCGAGGTCCACCACCACCGTCTCGGGGCCGTTGGTGAGCGCCCACACGAAGTAGTCCATCGTCATGGGGGCGGCGTGGTAGTCGCCGTAGAACGCCTCCGAGGTCGTGCACTTCCGGTGGGCGTAACGGATGGCGTAGATGCGGTAGGGCGCATTGGGCATGGTCAAGGCTCCTTTCTCGTGGCAGGATTCTACGCGTTTCGGACGTCCACGGAAGCCCCAACCCAAAGGAGGAGCACGGATGACCTTACCGGCCGCAGTATCGGCGTCTCGCAACGAGGTGCGCACGGTCGCCCCCAGGCTCATCGAGCTGACCGAGACCCTGGTGTATCCCGACATCTGGGAGCGCCCGGGGCTCTCCAAGCGCGATCGGAGCCTCATCACGGTGGCGGCCCTGATGGCGATGTACCGGCCCGATCAGCTCAAGGGCCATACCGAGCGGGCCCTCGCCAACGGCGTCACCAAGGAGGAGATCGGCGAGCTGATCACCCATCTGGCGTTCTACGCGGGATGGCCCAGCGCGATGTCGGCGGCCAAGGTCGTCAAACAGGTCTTCGAGGAGAGAAAAGCATGAAGGTCGGGTTCATCGGACTGGGCACCATGGGCGCCAGCATGGCGTCCAATCTGCAGGCGGGCGGCCACGAGCTGCAGGTGAGCGACGTGCGGCGCGAGGCGGCGGCCCCCCATCTGAAGGCGGGCGCGATCTGGAAAGACACCCCGCGCGGGGTGGCGGAGGGCGTGGAGGTCGTCTTCACCTCGCTGCCGGGGCCGAAGGAGGTGGAACAGGTCGCCCTCGGCCCGGACGGCCTCATCCACGGCATGAAGAAGGGCGCCGCCTACTTCGACCTCAGCACCAACTCGCCCGCGCTGATGCGGCGGCTCTACCCCGCGTTCAAGGACAAGGGCCTGCACGTGCTCGACGCCCCGGTGAGTGGCGGGCCCAAGGGCGCCAAGACGCGCAAGCTGGCGCTCTGGATCGGTGGCGACCGGGAGGTCTACGACCGGTTCAAGCCGGTGCTGGACGCCATCGGCGACCAGCCGTACTACGTCGGGCCGGTCGGGTCGGGCTCGGTGGCCAAGCTCGTGCACAACTGCGCGGGCTACGCGGTGCAGACCGCGCTGGCCGAGGTCTTCACCATGGGGGTCAAGGCCGGGGTGGACCCGCTCACGCTCTGGAAGGCGGTGCGGCAGGGCGCGGGCGGGCGCCGGCGCACCTTCGACGGGCTCGCCGATCAGTTCCTGCCCGGGACCTTCGATCCGCCCGCGTTCACCCT
>DATHSW010000208.1:0-12988 GCA_035463855.1 Candidatus Deferrimicrobiaceae bacterium
CCATGGCCGACTACGCCGGGCTGCGGCTGGTTCGCCAGGGCAAGGTGCGGATCGCGTTCAGCTGCCTGCCGGAGAAGACGAGCCCGCCGCCGCCCCGGACCGCGGTCGGCTAGCACCGCGCCGGGGCCCGCGGCCCGCCGGCGGCCGGGTCGCGGTCAGGCGCCGTTGCGGACCGTGGCGGGCGCGGACTGGGTGATGCTGACCGGGGCGTTGGCCTCGAACGGGCTCCACAGCCCGAGCTCCTTGCCCATCTCGCGCACCGCGGGGAGCACCTCCTGGCCGAGCAGCCGGATGCAGGTCGTGGCGTCCTGGTTGCTCACGAAGCCGTCGCTCGCCCAGAAGCCCAGGATGGACGGGCGCGTCTCCTCGAGCAGACGCCTGAGCTTGGGAATGACCGTCTTGGGGGTGCCCGCGATGATCTGCTGGTCGCGGATCTGGTCCTCGAAGGCGGCGGCGCGCGGGTTGGCGGCCCGTCCGACCGCAAACTCCACGAAGGCCTTCCGGTAGGAGGGCGAGAAGTAGCCCGAGGGGCTCGACCACACCGGGTGCGCGAGCCCGGTGAACTCGCCCTGCATCCACATGAACTGCCGCGCGTTGGCCAGGGCCTTCTCCTCGGTCTCCGCCACGTGGCACCGCTGGAGGTAGCCCCGGTTCTCCGGTCCGCCGGTATAGCCGACCTCGGCCGCGACCGAGTCGTAGAGCTCCCAGATCTTCTTGGTCGCGTCGATCGCGGTGCTGAGGGCGATGTAGGGATAGCGCTGGCGGGCGGCCCAGATGATCGTCTCCTTGCTCAGCACGCCGGGGATCCAGATGCGCGGGTGCGGCTTCTGCAGCGGCAGCGCCCAGGGGTTCACCACCCGATGCTGGTAGTGGGTGCCCTCGAAGCGGAACGGGCCCTCCTGGGTCCACGCCCGCACGATCAGCTCGTGGGCCTCCTCGAAGCGCTCGCGGTTGTAGGCCGGATTCACCCCGGCGGCGAGCTGCTCCTGCCCGCCGCCGCGGACGAAGCCGGAGACGAGCCGGCCGCGCGAGATCATGTCGATCATGGCCAGCTCTTCCGCGAGGCGCACCGGGTTGTCCGCGAGCGGCAGCGGGTTGCCGAGCAGCACGATCTTCACCCGCTTGGTCGCCGCGGCGAGGATCGAGGCGAAGATGTTGCACTTGGCCTGCATGCAGAACGGCGCGTTGTGGTGCTCGTTCAGCATGATGCCGTCGAAGCCGACCTCCTCGGCCAGCCGGTAGTGCTCGAGGTACTCGTTGTAGAGCCGGCTGCCCGCGACCGGATCGAAGTGGCGGTTGGAGAACATCAGCGCGGTGGCGCCCCGCGCGCGTCCCTCGTCCTCCGGGTACGCCGACATCGGCTGTTCCGTGAAGTACATGAGGTGCATGAGCGTCCCCCGATCAGGCCTCCGCGGCGAACTGCACGATGAGCTTCGCGAGCACCTCGGGCTGCTCCATCTCGAGGAAGTGCCCGGCGCCGTCCACGACGCTGAGCCGGCTCTTGGGCAGCGCGCGGGCGTACTGCTCCCCCACCCCGACCGGCACGATCCGGTCCTGCCGTCCCCACACGATCAGGGCGGGTGTCTGCACGCCGCCCAGCAGCGGCGGCAGCGTCGGGTTGTACATGTAGGGCTTCCACGCGATGCGGAAGGTCATCTCGCGGTTGAGGTCCCACTGCTCGAGCTGCGGCGTGGACGGATCGGGCGTGAAGAGCCGGTCGAAGGCCCGCTGGTCCTCGAAGCCGGCCCGCACGTAGTCGATGTAGCTGACGAGGGCCTGGTCGAGGATCTCGCCCTCCGCGGGCTTGATGCCCATCGGGCCCACCAGGACGAGCCGGCGAAATGCGCGCGGGGCCATCGTGGCCATCTCGGCCGCGATCCAGCCGCCGAAGCCCAGGCCGGCCAGGGTGACGTCGGCGAGCCCCCGCTGGGCCAGCAGGGCCTGATACGTCACCGCCACGTCGCGGACCCCGCGCATCCAGCTCGGACGCTCCGAGCCGTCGTAACCGGGATGCGACGGCAGCAGCACCGTGAAGCGCTCGGCCAGCGCCGCGTAGAACGGGAGCTGCTCGGGCGTGCCGATGTCGTGGTGCAGCACGAGCAGCGGGGCGCCGCGACCGGTGGTACGTAGTCTTACGGAGGAGCCGGCGACCCGGACCTCCTCGGTGGTCCACGCCAGCGCGGAGATCGTCGCACTCATGACCGCGACGCTATCAGAACGGTCGCGGGGCCGCAAGGCGCGCGGCCGCATCGAGGACCAGCGCCAGCGTCAGCGCGCCCGCGGCCAGCGCGAAGAGCGGCGCGTAGGCCCCGCCGCCCGCGAAGAGGAACGAGAAGCCGTAGGCGCCGGCCGCCTGCCCGAGCGCGAAGGCCATCGTGGTCACGCTCCACGCGGCCCGCTGTGCTTCCGGATCGTCGGGCAGCAACTCGTGCACGCGCCCGAGCACCAGCGGGACGATGCCGGGGACGGCGGCGCCCACGACCAGGCTCGAGAGCACGAGCCACGGCGTCGCCGCGGTCACGCCCGGCAGGGCCACCGCGGCGGCCTGGGCCACGAACGCCAGCCGCAGCGCGGGCCCGAAGCCGACGCGGTCGGCGAGGGCGCCGGCCAGCACGGGGCCGGCCACCGCGCCCACCCCGAAGAGCACCCAGTAGCGCGCCCCGGCCTCGATGCCCTGCCCGAGGCCGCGCGCCACGAAGTCCACCAGAAAGATCATGTGCGGCACGAGGCCGGTCGCGTTCAGCGCGTACTCCGCGTAGAGCGCGCGTAGCGCGAGGCCGCCCGGGGCCCGGCGCGGCGCGGGGGCCGGCGCGACGATCGCGGCCGGGGTCGCCGCCGGCCAACCGCCCCAGGCCAGCGCGGTCAGCAGCAGCGAGAGCGCGCCGAGGCCGCACCAGGTCTCGACGAGGCCCGCCCGGAGCAGCCGCGGCACGCCCGTGCCGGAGGCCGCGATGCCGAGGCCGACGCCGGTGAAGATGACGCCACCCGCGAGCCCGCGGCGCGCCGCCGGCACGTGCGGCAGCACGGTGGGCGCGGCCAGGACCATCAGGGCGCCGCCCGCCACCCCGGCCGCGAAGCGCCAGAGGAAGAACCACGCGAAGGACAAGGGCAGCGCGCAGGCGAAGAACGCGACGGTGACCAGCGCCATCATCCCGCGCAGCACCCGCGGGGCGTCGGCGCGCCGGGCCAGCGGCCGCGCGCAGAGCGCGCCGCCCAGATAGCCGGCCAGGTTCGCGGCCCCCAGGTAGGCGGCCTGCGAGGCGGGGAACCAGCCCTCGGTGATCAGCGCGGGCAGCAGCGGCGTGTAGGCGAAGCGGGCGAGCCCGATGCCGACGAGGGTCGCGCAGAGCCCGGCGAGCGTCGCGCGCCAGGCGCGGGCGTGCGGGCCCGGACCGGCCATCGCGCCGCGCCCCGCGGTCAGCGGGGATGGAACGCGGGGGGCGGGACCGCGTCGCGCAGCCAGCGCTGGCCGTCGTACACCGTGAACGGGGGCCGCTCGCCGCCGACCACGCTCACGTGACTGACCAGGCCCGCCTCGGCCCCGAGCCAGAGGTGCAGCATGCACGCCGGTGGCTCCATGACCACCGCCAGGCGCGGGGCGGGCGCCAGGTCGAGCGCGAGCTGATGCGCGGTGGCCGGACAGGTGGTGGCCACGGTGCCCGCGAAGCGCCGGGTCATCGGGCGATGCACGTGCCCGCACAGCACCCCCTCCACTTGCGGATGGCGGCCGATCACCTCCGCCAGCTCCGCCTTGCCCTCGAGGCCCATGGCGTCCATCGCCCGCATGCCGGTCACGAAGGGCGGGTGGTGCATGAAGACCACGGTGGGCCGCGCCCTCCCCTCGCCCAGGCGCGCGTCGAGCCAGGCGAGCCGCTCGGCGCACAGGTGGCCGCCGGAGGCGCCGGGCACGAGCGTGTCGAGCGCGATCAGCCGCACCGGCCAGTCCTCCACCGTGTAGTGGAGGAAGCTCCCGTCCCGCGGCAGGTAGCCGCCGTCCCCGAAGGCGCGCGCCAGGGGCTCGCGGGCGTCGTGATTGCCGGGGATCACGTAGAGCGGCATCGCGAGGCCGTCCAGGATCGCGCGCAGGCGCGCGTACTCCTCGGGCTCGCCGCGCTCCACGAGGTCGCCGGTGGCCAGCACCACGTCCGGCCGCGGCGTGAGCCCGTTGAGGTGGGCGACCGCCCGCTCCAGGTGTTCCGCGGTGCGGAAATGCCGATCGTTGACGCTGCCCGGCGTGCTGACGTGCAGGTCGGTGATCTGGGCGATGAGCATGCCCCGATCATACATTGACCGCGGAGTGTCCGGCGCTCGCCGGCTATCTCTGGTCCTTGACTCGGTCCGGCCTTTCTCCCATAGTTTGTCGCGGTGGGACCGATTCCATCGACGTGCATCCACCGGGAGGCGAGCCATGGCGGGGACGAGCGCGCTGACGTACCAGGTCGTCGAGGGCTGGGAGCAGCTGCCGAAGGGCTACGAGCATCGCGACGTGGCGGGCGTGGCGGTGGACATGGAGGACCGGGTCTTCCTCATCTGCCGCGGCGACCACCCGATCATGGTCTACGATCACAACGGCAAGTTCCTCTCCTCGTGGGGCGAGGGCCAGTTCACCTACCGCACCCACGGCATCACGATCGGCCCCGACGGCGCGGTCTACTGCACCGACGACGGCAACCACACCGTGCGGAAGTTCACCCCGCAGGGCAAGCTGCTGCTCACGCTCGGCACCATGAACACGCCGTCCGACACCGGCTACGACGGCAAGGACACCATGACGGTGGCGCGCCCCGGCGGCGCCTTCAACCGGCCGACCAACCTCGCGGTGGGCCCCAAGGGCGATCTCTACGTCTCCGACGGCTACGGCAACTGCCGCGTGCACCAGTTCTCCCCGAGCGGCGACCTCCGGCGCTCGTGGGGCGTGCCGGGCAAGGGGCCCGGCCAGTTCTACCTGCCCCACGGCATCGCGGCGGCCGCCGACGGGCGCATCTTCGTGTGCGACCGCGAGAACGACCGCATCCAGATCTTCAGCCCCGACGGCGAGTACCTCTCGGAGTGGACCGACACCCAGCGGCCGACGCACCTGGTGTTCGATCCCGAGGGCCGTGCCTACGTCTCCGAGCTGTGGTGGCACAAGGGGCAGACCTCGCAGCGGCACGGCCCGATCACCGAGGCCCGCTACGGCCGCGTGAGCGTGTTCGACCGCGCCGGCCGCCTGCTCACCCGCTGGGGCACGCCCGACCAGGCCGCGCCCGGCAGCTTCGCGGCGCCGCACGGCATCGCGGTCGACTCGAGCCGGAACATCTTCGTGGCCGAGGTCACCTGGACCTTCGCGGTGAGCCGCGGGCTCGTCGAGAGCGGCTGCCACACCTTCCAGAAGTTCGCCCTCAAGGCCTGAGGAGGCCGACGCCCGATGGACCATCAAGGCTCGAAGAACGGCACCAGCGCTCCGATCGGCCGGCGGCGTCTGCTCAAGACCGGCGGGGCCGCGCTCACCCTCGCCGCGGCGGGGCTGCCGCGCCGCGCGGGCGCCCAGGCGAAGCCGGGCGGGACCCTCACCTTCGCGAGCACCGCGCTGCCGCCCAGCCTCGAGCCGCACATGCAGGGGCTCGACATCTGGCAGCGCCGCAAGCCGCTCATCTACGAGAACCTGGTCTGGATCGATCACGCGCTCGAGCCCAAGCCGGAGCTGGCCGAGCGCTGGGAGCAGAAGTCGGCGACCGAGTACGTCTTCCATCTCCGCCGCGGCGTGCGCTTCCACAACGGCAAGGAGATGGACGCCGAGGACGTCAAGTACACCTACGAGCGCGTGCGCGATCCCAAGGTGAGTCCGGGCGCCAGCGATCTGGCCTACGTCAAGCAGATCGACGCGGTGGACAAGCACACGGTGCGCTTCGTGCTCTCCGCGCCCGCGGCCACCTTCCTGGCCAATCTGGGCGGCAAGTACAACGGGGTCATCCCCAGGGACGCGGGCGGCGACGGCAAGGCGCTGCTGACCAGCGCGATCGGCACCGGCCCGTTCGCGGTGGAGAGCTTCGACCCGAGCCGCCGGCTCGTGCTCAGGCGCCACGCCCAGTACTGGGGCCCGCAGAAGCCGGCGCTCGACAGCATCGTCTTCCAGGCCATCCCCGACGAGTCCTCGATCGTGGCCGGGCTCCGGACCGGGCAGATCACGCTGGCCGAGTTCTCCTCGGCGCTGTCGTTCCAGGTCGCCCGGAGCGTGCCCACGCTGGAGGCGATCCAGGCCCCCTCCACCCGCTGGGTGGTGCTCGATCTCGCGGGCGATCAGGAGCCCACCAGCAAGCTCGAGGTGCGCCAGGCCATCGCGCTCGCCATCGACCGGCCGGCCATCCTGCAGATCGCGGGCTCGGGCCTCGGCCAGCGCCTGGGCGTGCTGCCGCCCGGCCTCAAGGGCTGGGCGCTGCCGTGGCAGGAGCTGCCGAATCAGCAGCGCGACCTGGCGAAGGCCAGGCAGCTCCTGCAGAAAGCGGGTTATGCCGGCCGCGTGTCCATGAAGATCCGCAACATCGTCGGCTTCCCCGCCCTCGCCGCCGCCCTGCCCGTCATCGTGGACAACCTGAAGGAAGCCGGCATCGACGTGACGGTGGAGACGGTGGACGGCGGGGTGTGGATCAAGGACTGGATCGTGCCGCAGTCGCCGCCCACCATGAACGACTGGGGCGGCTACGTGGATCCCGACCAGGCCTTCCACCGCCACTTCCACTCCGCGCCCGGGGGCCGGGACTTCCGCCGCTGGAAGAACAAGGCCGCCGACGAGCTGATGGACTCGGGCCGCGTCACGCTGGACCGGGCCAGGCGCAAGCAGCTCTACGATCAGCTCCAGCGCATGCTCGCGGAGGACCCGATCACGATCCCGCTCTACTCGCCGGATCTCCTCTACGTCCGGCAGAAGAGCCTCAAGGGCTTCCAGCCGCACTCCACCGGCTTCTACTACGGCCTGCGCTTCGCCTCTCTCGAGAGCTGAGGAGCGCGGTCCCCCGGGCGCGTGCGCGCCTACCTCCTGCAGCGCCTCGCGGCGATGGGGCTCACCCTCTTCGGGGTGAGCCTGCTCGTCTTCGCGATGGTGCGGCTGATCCCGGGCACGGTGGTGGAGCAGCTCCTGGGCCAGGCCGCGATGGCCTCGCCCGAGGTGGTGGCGTCCTTCCGCCGCTTCTTCGGCATCGATCAGCCCTGGCACGTCCAGTACGGGGTCTGGCTCGCCGGTCTCCTCCGCGGCGATCTCGGCGTCTCGTGGCTCTCCGGCCGGCCCGTCCTGGCGCTCTTCCTCGAGCGCCTTCCGATCTCGGCGGAGCTGGCCGTGCTCTCGGTAGGCTGGTCGCTGCTGCTCGGCATCCCGCTCGGGACCGCCTCGGCGGTCTGGCGCGGCGGGCTCCGCGACGGCCTCATCCGCGTGGGCGCGACGCTCGGCCTCTCCCTGCCCGCCTTCTGGCAGGGCGCGGTGCTGATCCTGCTCTTCTCGCTCTACCTGGGCTGGATGCCGGCGCTCACCTGGGTGCCCTTCACCCGGAGCCCGTCGGCCAACCTGGCGATCATGGCCCTGCCCGCGCTCACGCTGGGCACCGCCACCGCGGCGATGATCACGCGCATGGCGCGCTCGTCCATGCTCGACGTGCTCGGGCGCGAGTACGTGCGCACCGCGCGGGCCAAGGGGGTGGCGGAGCGCCGCGTGACCTTCCACCACGCGCTCCGCAACGCGCTGATCCCCGTGGTCACGGTGGCGGGCGTGCAGCTCGGCTACATCGTCGGCGGCATCGTGGTGGTGGAGGACGTCTTCACCCTGCCCGGGGTCGGCCGCCTGCTGCTCGACGCCATCTTCCAGCGCGACTATCCGGTGGTGCAGGGCGTGATCCTGCTGCTGGCCGCCGCGTTCATGCTGCTGAACCTGGTGGTGGACCTGCTCTACACCCTGATCGATCCCCGGCTGCGCCGTGGCTGAGCGCGGCGCGGCCCGCTGGCTGGCCCGCCGGCCGCTCCTGGCCGCCGCGGGCCTGACGCTCGCCGGGCTGGTGCTGGCGGGCGCGCTGGCCGAGCTGGTGGCGCCCTATTCCCCGACCGCGGTGGACGCGCGCCACGTGTTCAGCCGCCCGGGCGACGCGCATCTCTTCGGCACCGACCGCTTCGGCCGGGACCTGCTCTCGCGCGTGATCTTCGGCATCCGGGTCTCGCTCGGCATCGCCGGCGCCGCCATCGCGATCGCGCTGCTGGCCGGGGGCACGCTGGGCATGCTGGCCGGCATCGGTCGCGTCGCGGACCAGGCGCTGGGCCGTCTGATGGACGTCTTCTTCGCCTTCCCGCCGATCCTGCTGGCCATCGGGATCGCGGCGGTGCTGGGCGCCGGGCCCGGCACCGCGGTGGTCGCCATCGCGGTGGTCTATGCTCCGCTCTTCTTCCGGGTCGTCCGCGGCAGCGTGCTGGCCGAGTCGGCCCAGACCTACGTGGAGGCCGCCGAGGCGCTGGGCGTCGGCCGGCTGGGCATCCTCTTCCGCCACATCCTTCCCAACGTGATCTCGCCCATCGTGATCCAGACCGCGGTCTGCCTCTCCTACGGCATCCTGATCGAGTCGGCGCTATCGTATCTGGGGGTGGGCGTGCAGCCGCCGACGCCGTCGTGGGGGGCGATCCTGAACGAGGGCAAGGAGTTCCTGATGCTGGCCCCCTGGGTGTCGCTGTTCCCGGGCGCCTTCATCATGCTGGCGGTGCTGTCCCTGAACGTGCTCGGGGACGGATTGCGTGACGTCCTCGATCCCCGTGCCGAGATGAGGTGAGCATGACCTACGAGCCGAGCGACAAGATCGGGAGCCTGACCGACGCCGAGCTGGCGACCTTCCTCGACGAGCCCTGGAACGGCCGCATCGCCACGATCACGCCCGAGGGCTGGCCCTACGTCGCGCCGGTCTGGTACGAGTTCGAGCGGGCCACCCGCAGCTTCCTGGTGGTCGGGCGCGAGCGCGCGCAGTGGATCGCCCATATCCGCACGAACCCGCGCGTGGCGTTCCACGTGGCCGACGACCTGCACGCGTACCACACCCGGGTGCAGGTGCGGGCCACCGCGCGCATCCTGGAGGGGCCCGTCGCGCCCACCGCGAGCCCGACCCTGCTCGAGCTGACCCACCGCCTCTCCCGGCGCTACCTGGGCCCGGACGGGCCCCGCTACGCCGAGAAGACCCTGGGCCGGCCCCGCGTGCTGGTGCGCCTCGAGCCCGTGCGCTGGACCACCTGGACCGGCCAGGAGTGGCACCCGCGCTACCGCTGAATGAAGCGCGCGCTCGTCATGTTCGCCCGGGCGCTCCGGCGGCGCTGTCCCAGCTGCGGGGCGGGCCCGGTGGTCGCGCGGTGGATCCACACGCTCCCGGCCTGTCCACGGTGCCGGCTGCGTCTCGACCGCGGCGAGCCCGACTACTTCCTGGGCGCGATCGTCTTCAACATGGCCTTCGCGGAGGGGCTCTTCGCGGCGGGCCTGCTCGCGGTGCTGCTCTGGTCCTGGCCGAACCCGCCGTGGGACGCGCTGTACTACGGCGGCATCGTCGGGCTGATCCTGGCCCCGATCGTCTTCTACCCGTACTCGAAGCTCTTCTGGCTCGCCTTCGACCTGCTCTTCCGCCCGCTCAGGCCGGAAGACTTCGAGCCGCCCCGCTCGGCGTAGCGGCGCCGTAGCTCGCGCCGGAACACCTGGCGGCGGCGCGCGGAGATCGGCCGCGGCAGGTCGAGCGCGACCCAGCCGTCTCGCCCCTTGATGTCGGCCCGCCGGCGGCCTCCCGCGGCCAGGTGGAAATGGAGGAAGGGCTGCCGGCTCGCGTAGAAGACGCCGGCCTTCTTCTCGACCACGCCGGCCCAGCCGCGCACCTCGTCCAGCACGTCGCCGACGTCATCGAGCAACGCGGGCGGGCAGTGCGCCACCACTCAGCTCGGGGCGCGCCACGTCTGGTGCGAGGAGCGCATCGCGGGGGTCAGCGCGTTCTCCCACCGGGTGTGCATGGCCCGCTCGATCCAGAGCTCGAAGAGCGTCTCCGACTCGTCCGCCATGTGCCTGGCGTCGCGGAGCACGGCGGTGCGCGTCGGGGCGTCGTCGATCAGCCGCGCCCGCCCGGCCAGGTAGAATTCGTCGCTGCCCGGCTTCGGCTGCGGGAAGGTTTGAAGGGCGTACCGGCCGTCCCGGATCAGGTCCTGGCGCTTCGGCGACGTGGGCGTGATCAGGACGTAGAGCCGCTCGCCCGAGATGACCGGGCACACCGGGTGCAGCCGGGGGGCGCCGTCCGTCCGGACGGTGGCGAGGAACGCCAGCCCCACGCCGAACTGGTTGAGCAGGGCGCTGCCGGCCCGGGCCAGCTCGGGCGCCCCGGTCACGAAATCCTTCCAGGTGACCACCGTCAGAGTGGCCTCACCGGCACGCAGAGGTCGGCGCGGAACATCGCGGGGTGCCCCCCGACCTGCGGGTTGCCTCCGTAGAGCTCCAGACCGGGCCGGTCGTCGGGCTCGTAGCCGCTGTCGGGCAGCCATGACCGGTAGAGGGCATCCCAGGCCTGGGGGATCCGGTGCGCGGTCCCGGTGTAGCGGCTCACCGCGTACCGGCCGCCCGGCAGCTCCATCAGGTTGACCATGCGGTCACTCTGGAAGTCCGGCGGCACCACCACGCAGGCGTCGTACCGGCACGTCTCGGGCGGCGTGACCCACGCGTCGTCGTGCCCGATGCCGATTCGCAGGCAGTCCGCCTCGACGAGCCCGCGGGTGCTCATCCACTTCCTGAACCGGATCCAGAGCGCCGGGATGCCGCCGGCCCCGTAGGGGCCTACATGGCGCATGTACGCCACGCGGTGGGCCGGCAGCTCCCGGACGATCACGGGCATGCGACGATCCTGCCCCCGCAGGCAAGGCTTCGCTTGTCTCGCCGGTGACCGCCCGGAACACGGTTGACCCGCTTCTCGTATTCGAGGCGGTTGGGGTCCGGCCTCATCCCTCGCGTCGGCGTGGCCGGCTACAAGCGGCCGGCTTGCTCGACGATCTTCCAGTAGGTGTCCTTGTTGAGGATCTTGTTCCCGCGGAACTCGTAGATGTCGCAGCCCTGGTAGTTGAGCAGCTCGCCGTCGGCACTCGTGCCGGTGACCATCCACACCGAGACGGCACGATTCCCGGTCACGAAGTGGTCGATGTGATCCCAGCGCATGCCGCTGATGACCTTGAAGCGGTCGGCCAGGACCTTCCCGATCGCGGCCTTGCCGTGGACGCGGCGCCCGCAGGGCTCGGGGCCACGGGCCATCAGGAAGGTGGCGTCGTCGGCGAAGAAGCTCAGGATCCGGTCCACGTCGCGGCTGTTGAAGGCGGCGTTGATCTCCAGGAGCAGGGCGATGCTGGGGCCGGTGGCGGTCTGGGGGGTAGTCATGGGCAGGACTCTGCCCGCCCGGGGCCGGCAGGTCAAGCGGGTCCACGCGTTCCGGCTCGCGAAAGATCTGGGCGGGCGCATGGAGCGGGCCGCGAGCTACGCCGAGGTCCTGGGCCGCGCGGCGCCGCGCTCGGGCGCGTCGGCCGGGGCCCCTCCCCCGCTCAGGCCGGGAGCGCGATGTACAGCGCGCCGCCCTCCTCCTTGAGCGGGTAGCTGCGGAGGCCCTCCAGCGCGTCGCCCATCGGGGCTCCGGTCCGGATGTCGAACTGCCACATGTGCTCGAGGCAGGTCAGGGTCGAGCCGTCGTGGATGCCCTGCTCCAGCGGGATGGCTTCGTGCGGGCACATCGGCTGGAAGGCCACGTACGCGTCGCCGGTATGGACGATGAGGACGCTGGTGCCGCCCACCGAGAACTCCTTCATCCCGTTCGCGGGCACCTCCGCGGCCGGGCCCACCCGCGTCCAGGCGGCCGCCTGCCCGGCGGGCGGCGGGGCCTGGGCGCGGGCGGCGTAGGCTCGCTTGATCTCGGCCAGCTCGGCCTCGCTCACCTTGTTCGCGCCCGGCTTGCCGGGATCGTAGCGAAGCCGCTCGACCGGCCGGCCGTTCACGATGTGGGAGGTGAAGATCTCCTCGAGATCCGACTCCTGAACCCCCGCGTACCAGACGTCGTCCGGGTAGAAGACGATCATCGGGCCGCGCCCGCACTGCGAGAAGCAGCCCGCCTTGTTGATGCGCACGTCGCTCGGCCGGCCCACCTGTTTCGCCCGCTCCCGGAGGATCTTCACGAACTTCTCGGTGTCGCCCTGCTCCGGGCAGGTCTCGCCGCTCGTGCACACGAAGACGTGACGCTCGTACTGGCCCATCGTCGCTCCTTGTCGAGCCTAGCTGAACTTGTCGTAACGGATGTCGGCGGGCGACAGTCTCGCCTCCCGCAGCAGCAAACGCAAGCTCGCGTCCACCATCGGGGGTGGCCCCGCCACGTAGGCGCGGACGTCGGCGAAGCGGCCCTTCATGCGCTCGCCGGCCACCGCGTGGACCAGGCCGCGCGCGAACGCGAGGCCCGGATAGGCCGCCGGCAGCGACGCGGGCACCTCCTCGTCCGACAGCGCGATCGTGACCGCCAGCCGCCCCGGGTAGCGGGCCTGCAGGGCCTGTAGCTCGTCGAGGAAGAAGCCGTCGCGCTCGGCGCGGACGCCGAAGAAGACGTGGCCGTCCCACCCGGAGAAGTGACCGGCCGCCCCGGCGCGCTCCAGGATCGACATCATGCCCGCGATGCCGCTCCCTCCCGCGATGCAGAGCACGTGCTTCGGGAGACCCGGCTGGAAGGTCGCGTGCCCGAGGGGCGCGAAGAGGCCGAGCCGCGTGCCCTCGACGCCGTCGCCGAACAGCCACCCGCTCACCGCCCCGCCCGGCTTCTTCTTCACCACGAACGATAGGCGGCGGGCCGCCCGCTCGAAGTTGACCATGGAGTAGGCGCGGGCCCCCGCGATGCCCGGCACGCTCAGGAGCGCGAACTGCCCGGCGTCGAAGTCGAGCGGCCGGTCGAGGTCGACGTCGAACGCGGCCACGTCGTGGGTCAGCGCGCGCCGGGCGACG
>DATHSW010000209.1:0-4316 GCA_035463855.1 Candidatus Deferrimicrobiaceae bacterium
GATCGTGGTCAACGAGTACGACCTCGACGCCACCCAGTGCACCTTCACGCGGCCCGGGAGCTACTTCGCGGCGCCGCCCTCGGGCGGGCTCGGCTGGGGGCTCGGCGCCGCGCTCGGGGCCAAGCTGGCCGCGCCCGATCATGCCGTGATCTGCTGCGTGGGCGACGGGGCCTACATCTTCGGCTCGCCCACCGCGGCGCACTTCGTCTCGCGCGCCTACAATCTGCCGGTGCTGTTCGTGGTCTTCAACAACCGCACCTGGAACGCGGTGAAGCGCGCGGTGCAGACCTACGCGCGCGACGGCTGGGCGGTGCGCACCGACTCGATGCCGCTCACCGCGCTCGAGCCCGCGCCCGACTATGAAATGATCTGTCGGGCCTCCGGTGGTCACGGCGAGCGGGTCGAGGACCCGGCCGCGCTGCCCGACGCCCTCCGGCGCGGGCTGCGGATCGTGAAGGAAGAGAAGCGCCAGGTCGTCCTCAACGTGATCTGCAAGAAGCCGTGAAGATCCTCGCCTCGGGCCCCAGCGGACCGGCGACCGAGCTCGACCCGCTCCGCGAGGCCGGCCACGAGGTGGTGATCGGCCGGCCGCTCGATCAGCCCGGGCGCGCCGCGTACTCCGAGAGCGATCTGGGGGCGGCGGCGCGCGACGCCCACGTCATCCTCGCCTCGCATCTCGACGCGATCACGCGCGGGGTGATGGACGCGGCCCCGCGGCTCCGCCTGGTCATCGTGCCCTTCATCGGCACCGACAAGATCGACGTCCCGGCCGCCTCGCGGCTCGGCATCCTGGTGGCCAACAGCCCGACGCCGGAGAACTTCATCGCGGTGGCCGAGGCCACCATCGCGGTGACCCTGATGCTGCAGAAGCGCATCAAGCACAACGAGGCCAAGCTGCGGCGCGGAGAGTGGGCGCAGCGGGGAGACCGCGGCGAGTTCCTCTTCGGCAAGACGGTGGGACTGGTCGGCCTCGGCCGCGTGGGCTCGCACGTGGCGCGGCGGCTCGTGAACTGGGACGTGCGCCTGCTGGCATCCGACCCCTATGTTTCGGAAGAGCGCGCGCGGTCGCTCGGGGCCGCCCTCGTGGACCTGCCGACGCTGCTGGCCGAGAGCGACGTGGTGTCGCTGCATGCCTCGCTGACCGACGAGACGCGCGGCCTGATCGGCGAGAAGGCGCTGCGGGCCATGAAGCCGACCGCGGTCCTGATCAACACTGCCCGCGGCGAGATCGCGGACGAGGAGGCGATCGCCCGCGCGCTCACCGAGGGCTGGATCGCGGGGGCCGCCCTCGACGCCTTCACGCGCGAGCCGCTGCCCGCCTCGAGCCCGCTGCGCGACGTGGATCCTTCGCGACTGATCCTCACGCCGCACAACGTGAGCCACAGCGAGGCGGGCCGGCGCGCGAATCTCCGGCTCGCGCTCGACCAGATCCTGGCCGCGGGCCGCGGCGAGGTACCCGCCCACTGCGTGAACCCCGAGGCGATAGCCCGCTGGAGGACCTCATGAGCCAGGCCGCCTATCCCATCCTCGACGCCGACGGCCACATCACCGAGTCCATGGAGCAGGTGGCCAAGTACCTCGACGCGCCGTACAACCGGCGCCCGCTGAATTTCTCCTTCTACCCGTGGGACGGCTGGGACCGCCGGCTCCTCGGCACCCTCGGCGACGCCGCAGGCACCGCGGACGCCTGGGTGCGCGCGCTCGATCGGGGGGGCATGGAGCAGGCGGTCCTCTACCCCACGCTCGGGCTGTTCCTGTCCTTCCTCAAGGACCGCGAGTGGGCGGTGGCGCTCTGCCGCGCCTACAACACGTTCCTTCACGAGGAGTTCGTCAAGCAGAGCCCCCGCCTGCACGCGGTCGCGCTGCTGCCCGTGCAGGATCCCGAGGCGGCCGCCCGCGAGCTGCGCCGCGGGGTGACCGAGCTCGGCCTGGTGGGGGCCATGCTGGCGGCCGACGGGACGCATCTCCTGGGCGACGCGCGCTTCCTGCCGATCTACGAGGAAGCGGACCGCCTCAACGTGATGCTGGGCGTGCACGCCTCCGGCTCGCACCTGGGCGGCGCCGGCGTGGATCTCTTCCCGCAGTTCATCCAGGCCCACACCTGCTCGCACGCGTTCGGGCAGATGCGCCAGATCACCTCGATGGTCTTCGAGGGCATCCCGGAGCGCTTCCCCCGGCTGCGGATCGCGTTCCTGGAGGCGGGGTGCGGGTGGGCGCCCTACTGGGCGGAGCGGATGGACGACGAATATGCCAAGCGCGCGGCCGAGGCCCCCGCGCTCACCCGCAAGCCGAGCGACTACATCCGGAGCGGGTCCATCTTCTTCTCCTGCGAGGCGGACGAGTGGCTGCTGCCCCAGGCCCTGAAGCTCATCGGCGAGAACCAGGTGGTCTACGCCTCCGACTTCCCGCACTGGGACAACAGCTATCCCGCCTCCCTCGACGAGATCCGCGACCGGGGTGACATCACCGACACCCAGAAGCGCAAGATCCTCTCGGACAATACCCGGAGGCTCTACGGACTCAAGGGCTGAGGCCTCGCCCCCCGTCGCGCTGATCGGGGCGCGCAAGCGCTACGGGGACGTCGAAGCGCTCCGGGGAGTCGACCTCGCCATCCACGCCGGCGAGGTCGTCGCGATGCTCGGGCCGAACGGCGCGGGCAAGACCACCTCGATCAGCCTGATGCTGGGCCTGCGCCAGCCCACCGCGGGGCAGGCGCGCCTCTTCGGACGGCCCCCCACCGATCGGCGCGCGCGCAGCCGCTGCGGGGTGATGCTGCAGGAGTCCGGCACCACCAGCGTCCTCACCGTCCGCGAGATCGTGGACGTCTTCCGCGCCTACTACCCGGCGCCGCTGCCCGCCGAGCGGGCCATCGCGATGGCCGGGCTCACCGAGCAGGCGGCCGCGCGGATCGGCACGCTCTCGGGCGGCCAGCGCCAGCGCCTGTACTTCGCGCTCGCGATCTGCGGCGATCCCGACATTCTCTTCCTGGACGAGCCCACCGTGGGCATGGACGTGGAGGCCCGGCGCGCCTTCACCGCCAGCGTCCAGACCCTGTCCGGCGCGGGCAAGACCATCGTGTTCACCACCCACTATCTCCGCGAGGCGGAGGAGCTCGCTCAGCGGATCATCGTGATCGACCGGGGCACGGTCATCGCGGACGCGAGCCCGCAGGAGCTGAAGGCGCGGGTCCCGGGCAAGAAGATCACCCTGGTCGCGGGCCGGCCGTTCGTCCCCGCCGATCTGGACGGGTTGCCCGCCCAGGTGCTGAGCATGGCCGGCGAGCGCGCGAGCCTGCTCAGCAACGAGCCGGCGGCGGTGTTGCGCGAGCTCTTCCGCCGCGGCGTGGACGTGGTGGACCTTGAGGTGACGGGCGCGGACCTCGAGGAGGCGTTCCTCGCGCTGACCCGCCGGCCCGAGGGCGCCCGATGAAGCCCGACGTCGCGCCGCTCGGGCGCATGCTGCTCGCCCAGACGTGGAGCGAGCTACGCATCCGCTGGCGCATCCCCGCGTTCAGCGTGACCATCGTGGCGCTGCCCGTGCTGTTCTTCACCTTCTTCGGGCTACCATTCGCCCGGCAGACGCTGCCCAATGGCACGAGCCTCGGTGCGTACCTGCTCGCCTCCTTCGCGGCCTACAGCGTGGGCAGCGTGATGGTGTTCGGCTTCGGCATCGGGGTGGCCACCGAGCGCGGGCTGAAGGTGGACGTGCTGATGCGCGCCACCCCGCTGCCGCCCTTCATCGCGATCCTGGCCAAGGTGCTGAACGCGCTCGCCTACGCGCTGCTCTCGCTCGTGATCCTGATCGGCTACGGCATCGTGGTGGGCGGCGTGCGGCAGGACCTCACGGTGTGGCTCGACATGATCGCGCGCCTGCTCGCGGGCTCGGTGCCGTTCATCGCGCTGGGCTTCGCCATCGGCTACCTCTGCGGCCCCAACGTGGCCCCGGCGGTCGCGAACCTGGTCTACCTCCCGCTCTCGTTCGCCTCTGGGCTCTTCATGCCGCTCTCCCAGCTCCCCGCCTTCGTGCGCGGCATTGCGCCCTACCTGCCCGCCTACCACTACGGCCAGCTCGGCTGGAGCGCGCTCGGCGCCAACACCGAGCGCCTGCCGGTTTCCCTCGCGTGGCTCGCCGGCTACACCGCGCTCTTCCTGCTCATCGCGATCCGCGCCTACCACCTCGAAGAATCCCGCAAGTTCGGCTAGCCCGGGGTCAGGTCTTACATTCCGACATCGGTCGGCACGTAGGGGCCGGGGGAGCGGGTGACCCGCCCGTCTCGCGGGGCGACCCGGCGCACCGCGAGCGCGGAGAAATGTCGG
>DATHSW010000210.1:0-2057 GCA_035463855.1 Candidatus Deferrimicrobiaceae bacterium
CGTCTTTCAGAGGTTTCGGCGATGGGCCAGAAGCGGCGTGTTCGACAAAGCTTTCCAAGCCTTGTCGGGGGATGCCGACTTTGAGTACGCGATCATCGATGGAACCATCGTTCGGGTTCACCAGCACGGCACCGGTGCAAAAGGGGGACTCAAGCTCAGAGCCTGTGAATCTTTCGGGGGGAGTCGCCGGGCTCATGATGGGTTATCGTGGCCACGGTGATTGTCTCCCCTGAAGACAGGATTGGGCGATGACGTCTGGCTGGTTCGACGATCTTGCCGAACAGGCGGTTCCGGAGCGCGAGGGTGGAGGCCGCCCGCGCCTGCGGACGGCCGAGCGGAGGCAGGTGGAACTGCGGGCGGTCAGTGTGGACGATCTGGTTCCGGCGGATCACCGGGTGCGTCTGGTGTGGCGCTTCGTTGAGGGCCTGGACCTGTCCGCGCTCATGGCGGAGATCAAGGCCGTCGAGGGCCGTCCGGGCCATCCGCCGGCCGATCCGCGCATCCTGGTGGCGCTTTGGCTGTTCGCCACCATCGAAGGGATTGGCAGCGCCCGCGAGGTGGCCCGCCGGTGCGAGGAGCATCTCGCCTTCCAGTGGCTGTGCGGCGGCGTGGGCATGAACCACAAGACGCTGTCCGACTTCCGGGTCGCGCACGGGCCGATCCTGGAGGACCTTCTGGTGGACAGCTTCACCGCGCTGATGGCGGCGGGCGTCGCCGGCCTGGAACGGGTGGCGCAGGACGGTGTGCGGGTGCGGGCCGCGGCCGGCGCGGCCTCGTTCCGCCGCCATTCGACCTTACAGGAGTGCCACCGGCGGGCGAAGGAGGAGGTCGAGCGCCTGCGCCGCGAACTCAATGCCGATCCCGGGGCGGCGTCGCGCCGCGAGGCGGCGGCGCGTCAGCGTGCGGCCGAGGATCGCGAGCGCCGGGTCGAGAACGCCCTGGCGGTGACCGCGCAATTGCGAGCCATGCAGGAGGAGAAGGCGCGCAAGCGGGTCGGACCGGCGGCCGACGACGACGGACCGGACGGCGGCGGGAAAGCGGCGCAGCCGCCCGCGGAGAAAGAGCCGCGGGCCTCGACCACGGACGCCGAGGCCCGGGTCATGAAGATGGCCGACGGTGGGTTCCGACCCGCCTACAACGTCCAGTTCGCCGCCGATACGAAGAGCGGCGCGGTCGCCGGGGTCGCGGTGAACAACATCGGCTCGGACATGGGCAGGATGGAACCGATGAGCGAGGCGCTGGAAGCCGCCTACGGTCGGCGACCGGCCGAACACCTGGCTGACGGCGGGTTCGCCAAGCTGGGCGATATCGCGGCTCTGGCCCAAGCCGGGGTGATCCCCTTCGTCCCTGTGCCGGCGCCTAAGGACAAGACCCGCGAGCGTTTCGCCCCCCGGCCGGACGATCCGCCGGAAGTGGCGGCGTGGCGGCAACGGATGGCGAGTGAGGAGGCCAAGCAGATCTACAAGGAACGGGCGGCAACGGTGGAATGCGTCAATGCTCAGGCACGCAACCGGGGCCTGACGCGATTCCTGGTGCGCGGCATGGACAAGGTCAGGGCGGTCGCCCTGTGGCACGCGCTCGCCCACAACATGGCCTGCGGCTGGCGCCTGTTGCCCGCCTGACAGGCCGGCGAGGCGGCTCGCCCCCCGCCAGCGGCAGCTCCAGGCTGGTTCTCCATTCATCGCGCAGGTTCACGCAAAAAAAACTCCACACCAAAAACCATCGCCAATCCGAAACGGTCGGCGCCCTCGTCCCACCACCAAAGGCGGCCAGAAAATCGATTCATTTTCAGGCTCTCAGTTTTGTCTTCGCCAAATTCCGCGAAGTGCAAAGCGCCCGCGCCGTCATGCGGTACTTGCGCCAGCACGGCTTGTTGCTGCCGGTTCGCCCGCTCCTCGGGCCGGCTCCCCACGAGCTGGTCTGGCGGGAGGCAAATAGCGGGCGCGTTCGCACCATTCTTCAAAATCCCGCTTATGCCGGAGCCTACGTCTATGGCCGTCGCCGCATGGATCCGAGCCGCTGCGGATCGGGAGGCGGTCGCGGGACCGCGAAGGTGC
>DATHSW010000211.1:0-7721 GCA_035463855.1 Candidatus Deferrimicrobiaceae bacterium
CGGAGCGCCAGGGCGCGCGGCAGCACCCGCGGCCGCGCGAGCAGGGCCAGCGCGCGCACGGGCCGCAGCTTGCCCGCCGGCGTCAGCAGATCGATGAGCTCGGGCGGGAGGCTCTCCGCCGCCGTATCCGATACGCCCCGCACGACCAGGGCCGGACAGCCCGCGGCCGCCGCGTGCGCCAGGATCAGGGACGACTCCATGTCCACCGCCAGCGCGCCGGTGCGGGCGAAGAGGGCCGCCTTGGCCTCAGCCGTCGCCACGACCTCCCGCGCGGTCGCGAGCAGACCGGCGCGCGCGGAGCCGGCCAGGTCGAGGGCGCGCCGGTGCGGGGTGGGCGTCACGTTGAGCCGTTCGCCGTCGGGCCCGAGCACGCTCTCGGGCAGGACGAGATCTCCGACGCTCAGATCGGGCGCGAGGGCCCCGCAGACGCCGCCCGATATCACGAGCGGACGATTGAACCCGGCCTGCAGCCGGGGCCAGCGCGCGGCGAGCAGGCCGGCCCGCAGGCCGACCGGGGCCACCCGGAGGGTGCCGCGGCCGAAGGCGGGAAACGGCATGAGGGTGATCGCGGGGAGCCCGAGCCGGCGGGCCAGAGCCCGCGCCTCGAGCTCAACCGCGGTGAGGATCAGGATCCCGGACACTCCCGGCGGCCGCGGCCTTCTCGGCCTTCTCGCGCTCCTTGCGCTCGAGCCACGCCTTCCAGCTGTTCCCGGCCGCGGGGTCCTTGCCGCTGAACTTGACGTTGGCGATCTCGGTGTAACGCAGCGTGAACGGCCCCTCGCCGCCCTCGTCGAAGTACTCCAGGAAGGGCTCCGGCCCGTAGGTGTTGCGGTTGAAGATGTAGCCGACCACCTCGCTGCCGTCGGTCTTGACGATCGTGGTGTTGCCCCGGTAGTCGAAGGCGAACTCGACGACCTCGGCCAGCGTGAGGTACGGCCCGACGTCCGGCACCCAGCCCTCGAGACTCATCACGCCCGCCTACAGCCTGCCGGTCAGCGTGACCCCGACCGTCTCGACGAAGCCCTTCACCGAGCTGAACGTGTAGTCCACCGCGGTGGCCTCGTACCCGCAGTGCACCATGCAGTCGCGGCACTTCTCGTTGCCGGACTTCTTGCCGTAGTTCTCCCAGGGGGTGGTGTCCATCAGCTCCTGGAAGGTGCGCGCGTAGCCCTCCTGCAGCAGGTAGCACGGACGCTGCCATCCGAACATGTTGTAGGTCGGATTGCCCCAGGGCGTGCACTCGAAGTCGTGCTTGCCCATCAGGAAGCGCAGGAACAGCGGCGACTGGTTGAACCGCCACCGCTTCTTCGGCTTCGAGAGCATCCGCGAGAACAGCTCGTGGGTGCGGGACTGGAGCAGGAAGTGCTCCTGGTCGGGCGCCTTCGAGTAGCTGTAGCCGGGGGAGATCATCATGCCCTCGACGCCCAGATCCATCATCTCGTCGAAGAACTCGCGCATCCGCAGCGGCGAGGCCCCGTCGAAGAGCGTGCTGTTGGTGGTCACCCGGAAGCCGCGCGCGACCGCCTCCCTGATCGCGGGGACCGCCTGGTCGTAGACGCCGTCCCGGCACACCGCCTCGTCGTGCTCCTCCCGGAGGCCGTCCATGTGGACGCTGAACGACAGGTACTTCGACGGCTCGAACCGACCGAGCTCTTCCTTGAGCAGGATGGCGTTGGTGCAGAGGTACACGTACTTCTTCCGCTTCACCAGCTCGGCCACCAGGCGGTCGATCTCCGGGTACATCAGGGGCTCGCCGCCCGGGATGCTGACCATCGGCGCGCCGCACTCCTCCACCGCCGCGAGACACTTCTCCACGCTCAGGTTCTTGCGCAGGATCTGGGCCGGATACTGGATCTTGCCGCAGCCGGCGCAGGCCAGGTTGCAGCGGAAGAGCGGCTCGAGCATCAGAACGAACGGATAGCGCTTGCGCCCCGCCAGCTTCTGGCGCAGCACGTAGGTCGCCACCGTCCACATCTGAGACAGCGGAACGCTCATGTTCGCGGACCCTTTCGCCCTCAGGAGGTTGCCGACAATCGCTCGGCCGACCACCGGCCGAGCGTCACCCGATTGACGTTATACAGTAGCAGAAAGACCGCCGCGTGGACCACTATTCCCGTCGCGGCGATGACCAGCTCCCCGATCCACAGCGTCACGGTCAGGTTGACCGCCAGCACCAGATAGTAGAGCGCGATCCCGAGGCGGGGCGAGCCCAGCCGCCCGCCCCCCGTCGCCCAGGCGTAGCCTCCCACCGTGACGCAGCCGACCAGCAGCCAGCCCGCGAAATTGGAGAGCGGCACGCCGAAGTACACGCCGCCCTCGGGGTAGAAGAAGATGTGGCCGAGGAACCAGCGCCCGCCCCGCACCGCGGCCGGATCGATGACGACGTCCAGCAGGGTCATGAGCGCGCCCGAGAGGGCCACCATGCGGACCCGGCCCGCGCGGCGGCCCGCCCAGCCCGGACCGAGCGCCCGGCGCGCGAGGCAGAACGCGGCGTAGGCCAGGAACGGAAACGACAGCGGCGAGAAGAACGGCACGTTGGAGAGGAACAGCTCCGCGCCCTCGGTGTCGCCGGTGTAGTGATAGAGCCCGAAGGGGATGCCCACCCGCGTGGAGAGCAGCTCCGCCCCGAGCGCCACCAGGCCGCCCCAGAGCAGGAACCCCCCGGTGCGGAGGCCCCCGAGATCCCGCGCGGCCGCCACCAGGAAGACGGCCAGGAACCCGATCACGTACGGCCTCAGCGCGAAGGTGCCCGCGAGCAGGGCCGCGACCGACCAGACCGCATCCAGCGACATCGCCACGCGCTCACGATACGGAACCGGCCGGTTTTTTTCAAGGACGGCCCCGTGGATTGGTGGCGCTATGTGCTAGTATCTAGCGATGTTTTCGACGCCCGCGCCCGAATTGTGGCCGGCACCGCTGCGCCCGATCGCAGCGCTCGGCCGGCTCTCCCTGGGCGTGGTCTCGGCCCTGGGCCAGTTCGGTCGCTTCCTCGGGCAGGCGGTCGGCTACGTCGTGATCCCGCCCTTCAAGGTCGGGCGCCTGATCGACCGCATCCACTTCATCGGCTTCCGGTCGCTGACCATCGTCCTGCTGACCGGCGCCTTCACCGGCATGGTGCTCGGCCTGCAGGTCTTCCTCACCCTGTCGCGCTTCGGCTCCGAGGCCTACCTGGGCCCCGCAGTGGCCCTGTCGCTGATCCGGGAGCTGGGGCCGGTCCTGTGCGCGGTGTTCGTGACCGGGCTGGCCGGCTCGGCCCTGACCGCCGAGATCGGCATCATGAAGATCACCGAGCAGATCGACGCCCTGCAGGTGATGGCGCTCAACCCCATGCGCTACCTGGTGGCGCCGGCCCTCGTGGCCGGGGTCATCACCTTCCCGCTCCTCACCGCCATCTTCGACGTGGTGGGGATCATGGGCGGCTATCTGGTCGGGGTCGAGCTGCTCGGGCTCTCGCCCGGGACCTACTTCGGCGAGATGAAGACGTTCGTCACCATGGACGACCTCATGACCGGATACTGGAAGGCGATCTCGTTCGGGATCATCGTGCCGTGGGTCTGCACCTACAAGGGCTTCTACTGCGGCCACGGCGCGGCCGGCGTGGCGCGGGCCACCACCCAGGCGGTGGTCCTGACCTCCATCCTCATCCTGATCTGGGACTACTTCCTGGGGTCCGTGCTGCCGTGATCCGGGTCCAGGGTCTCCACAAACGCTTCGGCACGCAGCCGGTGCTGCGGGGCGTGGATCTCGACATCGCCACCGGCGAGATCATGATCATCATCGGCCGCAGCGGCGGGGGCAAGTCCGTGCTGCTGAAGCACCTCATCGGCCTGCTCCGGCCCGACGCGGGGGCGGTCACGGTGGACGGCACCGAGATCACGCGGCTGCGCGGCGGCCGGCTGGATCGCGTGCGCGAGCGCTACGGGGTGGTCTTCCAGGGGGGCGCCCTCTTCGACTCCATGTCGGTCGCCGACAACGTGGCCTTCCCGCTCCGGGAGAAGACCCGCCTCGCCGCGGCGGAGATCAGGGACCGGGTGGAGGAGAAGCTGGAGCAGGTCGGGCTGTCCGAGATGGGGCACAAGAACCCCGCCGAGATCTCGGGCGGCATGCGCAAGCGGGTGGCGATCGCGCGGGCCCTGGTCACCGAGCCCGAGATCGTCTTCTTCGACGAGCCGACCACCGGCCTGGATCCGATCCTGGTCAACACCATCCATCACCTCATCCTGGAGCTGCACCGCAAGTTCCGCTTCACCGCGGTCATGGTGAGCCACGAGATCCCGGAGATCTTCGAGATCGCGGACCGGGTCGCGATGCTCCACGAAGGCGCGATCGTCGAGGTCGGGCCGCCGGAGACGATCCGCGCCTCCACGAATCCCATCGTCCAGCAATTCATCCGCGGGGACATCGAAACGGCGGGGAGACAACCATGAAGCGTTCGGCACTGGATCTGGGCGTCGGCATCTTCGTGCTGGTCGGGCTCCTGGGGCTCGGCTGGCTGTCCGTGAACCTGGGGCGCGTCGATCTGCTGGGCAAGCGGGGCTACGTGGTGAGCGCCGATTTCCCGTCGGTGGGAGGCCTCAAGGCGGGGTCCGCCATCGAGATCGCGGGCGTCGAGATCGGGCGCGTGGACCGGATCCTGCTGCAGGACTACCAGGCGCGCGTGGTCATGGTGATCCAGCCGGACGTGAAGCTGCAGGACGACTCGATCGCGTCCATCAAGACCAAGGGGCTGATCGGGGAGCGCTACGTGCGCATCAGCCCGGGCGGCTCCGAGAAGATCATCCCGCCCAACGGGCGGATCCGCGAGGTCGAGCCGCCGGTCGACATCGAGGAGCTCCTGTCCAAGTACATCTTCGGCAAGGTGTAGACTCAGCCTCGAACCAGGAGGGGATTCGATGAACTGGCTTCGCATGGGAGCAGTGGTCCTGATGGGTGCGCTGGCGGTTGCGGTCGGTCCCGCGCCCGCCGCGGCGGGGGTGCCGACCGAGCAGCTCAGGGGCGCGGTGGAACGGGTCCTCAAGACCCTGGACGACCCCGCGTTCAAGGGCGAGGCCCGGGGGGGCGAGCGACGCGTGGCCGTCCGCAAGATCGCCAACGAGATCTTCGACTTCGCGGAGATCGCCAAGCGCTCCATGGCCCGGCACTGGCAGCCGCTCTCCGAGACCCAGCGGCACGAGTTCGTGGGCCTGTTCGCCGATCTCCTGGAGCGCTCCTACATCTCGAAGATCGAGACGTACGGGGGCGAGAAGATCCAGTACACCGCCGAGCGCGCGGACGGCGAGTACGCCACCGTGTCCACCAAGATCATCACCAAGAACGGCACCGAGGTGCCGGTGGACTACCGCATGAACAAGCGGGGCGACCGCTGGCTCGTCTACGACGTCAGCATCGAGGGCGTGAGCCTCGTGTCGAACTACCGGACCCAGTTCAACAAGATCATCCAGACCACGTCCTACAACGAGCTGGTCTCCAAGCTCCGGAACAAGCAGGACGAGCTGCTCGCGGCAGACAAGGGCGGGAAGAAGAAGCCGTGACCGGCGCCGCGCTCGCGGCGCTGCTGGAGGCGCAGGGGTACGACTTCTTCACCGGCGTGCCCTGCTCGATGATCTCCAGCCTCATCGCGGCTCTCGAGACCCACCCGCGCCTGCCGTATGTTCCGGCGGTGCGCGAGGACGTGGCGGTGGGCCTGGCCGCGGGCGCCTGGCTGGCCGGCCGGCGCCCGCTGGTGCTGATGCAGAACTCGGGCCTCGGCACGAGCCTCAACGCGCTGGTCTCGCTGTCGCTCCTGTATCGCCTCCCCGCGCTGCTGCTGGTGACCTGGCGGGGCCACCGGGGCACGGACGCGCCCGAGCACCTGCTGATGGGCGAGATCTCCCCGAGCCTGCTCGAGATGATCCGCATCCCGCACCGCGTCCTCTCCGCGAAGAGCTTGGCCGACGACGTGGCCTGGGGCCGCGCCGAGTCGGACCGGCTGAGCCAGCCGGTGGCCCTGCTTCTGCCTCCCGGAATCCTCGAGCCGGCCGCGCATGCCGCGGCGACCTCGTCCGACGCGGTGCCCGCGCCCGCCGCCGCGGATTCGCCGATCCCCGCGCCGCGCATCTCCCGCTTCGAGGCGCTGCGCGCCGCGGTGTCGGCCCTGAGCGCCGAGCCGGTGGTGCACGCCAACGGCTACGTCTGCCGCGAGTCCTTCGCGGTCAAGGACCGGATCGAGAACTTCTACATGATCGGCTCGATGGGCCTGGCCTCCGCGATCGGCCTGGGCGTGGCGCTCGCGGCGCCGCGGCGGCCCGTCGTGGTGTTCGACGGCGACGGCAATCTCCTCATGAGCCTGGGCATCCTGCCCATGATCGGGGGCGGCCCGGTGATGGGGCGCGGCCGGCCGGGCAACCTGGTGCACGTAGTGTTCGACAACGCGCTCTACGGCTCCACCGGCAACCAGGCCTCGCCGTCGCGCGCGGTCGGGCTCCACCACATCGCGCGGGCCGCCGGTTACGAGCGCGCCATCGCGGTCGCGGCGGCAGACGAGCTGCGCGCCGCGGTCGCCGCGGCGGTGGCCGGCGGCGGGCCGAGCTTCATCCTGGCGCGCGTGACCGGCGAGGAGCAGCCGGCGCCGCGCATCCCCTACCCGCCGGAGGAGATCCGTGATCGGTTCCGCTCCTGCTTCGGGGGGAGGGCCACCCCCGGGCCGGCGATGCGATGAAGGCCATCATCCTCGCGGCCGGGGTGGCGCGGCGGCTCGCCCCGCTCACCGATCACACCCACAAGGCCCTGCTGTCGGTGGGCGGCCGCTCCCTGCTCGATCGCATGCTCGAGAGCCTCGCCGCGAGCGGGGTGGACGAGTCGGTGCTGGTGGTGGGCCACTGCCAGGACCAGGTGCGGCGCGCGGCGGGCGCGGCCCGGGGCGCGATGCGCATCACCTACGTGGAGAACCCCGACTACCAGAAGGGGTCGATCCTCTCGCTGTGGCGCGCGCGCAAGACCATGCTGAGCGACTCCACCCTCGTCATGGACGCCGACGTGCTCTTCCCCGAGCGCTTCCTGACCCGGCTCATCGCCGCGCCCGCGCCGAGCGCGCTGCTGCTCGACCGGGGGTTCCAGGACACCGGCGAGGAGGTCAAGCTCTACGCGGTGGGCGATCGGGTGATCGCGCTCGGCAAGAAGTTCGTCCCCGAGGCGTGGGACGTGGTGGGGGAAGGCGTCGGCTTCTTCAAGTGCAGCGCCGCCCACGCCCCGGAGTACATCCGCCTGATCGAGGCGTCCATCCAGGAGACGGGCGGCGCCAACGAGTACGAAGACGCCCTCCACCGCCTCCTCGCGCGGGTGCCGGTGGGCTGGGTGGACGTGACGGGCCTTCCGTGGACCGAGGTGGACTTCGCGGAGGACCTGCGCCGGGCCGAGACGCAGATCCTTCCCTTGATCGAGAGCCTCGGGCGCTGATGTGGTCAGCGCCCTGCTGTACCTCCCGGACGGCGCGGCGCCGCGGCTAGCCGCCGCGCGCGTCGCCGGACGCACCCTCACCGTCCGCGTCATGGTCGCGGCCCTCCGGGCCGGCGCCTCCCTCATCGCGGTGCCCGCGTCGCTGCGCGACGCCGAGGTCGAGCGCGCGCTGCGCCGGATGCCCGCGCTGGCCGCGGCGGTGCGCTGGCTGTCCCCGGACGCGCCCGCACCCGCCGCGGAAGGGTCCGCGTGGCTCCTCCTGCCCGCCTCGTCGCTGATCCACGTCA
>DATHSW010000212.1:0-20976 GCA_035463855.1 Candidatus Deferrimicrobiaceae bacterium
TACACCCCCGAGGAGGTCGGCCCGGACATCGCGTGGTGGTACGAGACGATCCATCCGGACGATCGCGAGCGCGTGAAGACCAACATCAACGCGGCGGTGGAGCGCGGCGCCGAGAGCTGGAGCGCGGAATATCGCTGCCGGCGGGCCGACGGCACCTACGCGAGTGTCTTCGACCGGGGCTACGTGCTGCACGACGGCGACGGCCGGCCCACGCGGATGATCGGCGCGATGATGGACGTCACCCAGCGTCTGGAGCTCGAGGAAGAGCTCCGGCAGGCGCAGAAGATGGAGGCGGTGGGCCGCCTCGCGGGCGGCGTCGCCCACGACTTCAACAACCTGCTGACCGTGATCTCCGGGCGGGCCCACATGCTGCTGAGCCGGCTCAAGCCGGGCGAGCCGATGCATCGCGACGTGGAGCTGATCCAGAAGACGTCGCAGCGGGCGGTGGCGCTGACGAGCCAGCTCCTGGCCTTCAGCCGCAAGCAGGTCGTGCAGCCGCGCGTCCTCGAGCTGGGACCGCTGGTGGCCGACCTGGTGCCGATGCTGCAGCGGATGATCGGCGAGGACATGGAGCTGGAGATCGAGCCGGTGCAGGGAACGGGCCGGGTCAAGGTCGATCCGAGCCAGATGCAGCAGGTGCTGATGAACCTCGCGGTCAATGCCCGCGACGCGATGCCGAGCGGCGGGCGCGTCCGCCTCTCCGTCCGGGACGTCGAGGTGGACGAGGCGGCGGCGCTCCACCAGAGCAACCTGCCGCCCGGGCCCTACGTGGCCCTCGCGGTCAGCGACACCGGCACCGGCATGAGCGAAGAGACGACCGCGCACATCTTCGAGCCGTTCTTCACCACCAAGGACCAGGGGAAGGGGACCGGCCTCGGGCTCTCGACCGTGTACGGCATCGTGGAGCAGAGCCGGGGGCACATCCAGGTGCAGAGCGAGCTGGGCCGCGGCACCACGTTCACCATCCACCTGCCGCGCGTGGAGGAGCCGCTCGCCTCCGGCCCGCCCACCGACGCGGCGCGGCGCCTGCGAACCACGTCACGAACGGTCCTGGTGGTGGACGACGAGCCGGAGGTGCTGGAGCTGGCCACCGAAATTCTAAGGCGCGTCGGCTACTCGGTGCTGGAGGCCGCGGACGGCGCGGCCGCGCTGGAGGTGGCCCGGCGTCACGAGGGCCGTATCCACCTGCTCGTGACCGACATGGTGATGCCCGGCATGTCGGGCCGGGACCTCGCCGAGCGGCTGCGCGCGCTACGGGACGCGCTGCCGGTGCTCTACATCTCGGGCTACGTGCAGGACGCGTCCGCGCGCGCCGCGCTGGCCAGCGAGCACTCCGCCTTCGTCGCGAAGCCCTTCACCCCCGAGCTCCTCACCGACCGCGTGCGCGAGCTCCTGGCCTCCGCGGAGGCGGAGACCGGCTGAGCCCTCCGCTCCGCGCTCAGCCGCGGAGCGCGCCGTCGATGCGGACGTCGATTAGGTAGGGCCCGCCGGAGGCCATCCCGCGCTTGACCGCGGCGGCCACGTCGGCCGTCTTCTCCACCATCTCGCCCGGCACGCCCTGCGCCTTCGCGAGCCCCACGTAGTCGAGGCCCGGCTTCACGAGGTCCATCGCCACGTAGTGGTTGTCCTCCGCCGAGAAGCCCTTGAGCGCCTGGGTGCGCTGCTTGAGGATGCGGTAGGACTGGTTGTTGAAGATCACGAACACCACCGCGATGGAGTCGTGCGCGGCCGACCACAGCGACTGGATCGTGTACATGGCGCTGCCGTCGCCCACCAGCGCGATCACCGGCCGGGCCGGCTGGGCCAGCTTCACGCCGAGGGAGGCGGGCAGGCCCCAGCCGATGCCGCCGCCCCGTAGCCCGTAGAAGCCGCGGTGGTCGCGGGCCCGCAGCAGCTCGCGCACCCCGTGGCCCGAGGAGATGGACTCGTCCACGATGATGGCCTCGTCGGGCACCGCGCCCGCGACCGCGCCCACCAGCGCGAGCGGGCTGATCGGGAAGCGGCTCGCCTGGGCCGCCGCCTCCTGGCGCAGCGCCTCGCGGCGCGCCTCCTGCGCCCCCCGCAGCTTCGCCACCCGCGCGCTCACGTCCTTGGCCTGCGAGGGACTGCGCCGTCGCCGCAGCGCCTCCACCAGCTCGGGCAGCGTCGCCTTCGGATCGCCCTGGATGGCCACCTGGGCCGGATAGTTCTTGCCGATCTCCCAGGGGTCGAGGTCGAGGTGGATCAGCGGCAGCCCTTCCGGCATCGGCTCGACGTCGGACGGCAGCGAGAGCGTGAAGAGGTCGCCGCCCACCGAGAACAGCAGATCGTGCTGCATGAGGAGCTGGCGGATCGGCGGGCCCAGGCGCGGGAACGGGCCGTGGTAGAGGGGGTGCGTGAACGGGAAGGAGCAGGTGGAGGGCACGCACTCGGTGTACACCGGCGCGCCCAGCGCCTCCGCGAGCTCGGCCATCTCGGCCAGCGCGTCGCCGTGGGCCACCGCGTCGCCCGCGATCAGGACGGGCCGCGTCGCCTTCACCAGCAGGTCGGCGGCCGCCTCGATCGCGGCGCGGTCGCCGCGGATACGCGGGGCCACCCGGGTGGACTGGAGCAGATCCAGCTCGCGCTCCGCGTTCAGCACGTCGACCGGCAGCGAGATGAACACCGGGCCGGTGGGATGCGCCATCGCGGTCTTGACCGCGCGGCGGACCGCGCGGGGCAGATCCTCGAGCCGGGTGATCTCGTGCGACCACTTGACGTACGGGCGCGCCACCGGGGGCAGATCGGACCAGAGGATGGGCTCGGTGAGGTTCATGGCCTGATCGTGCTGGCCCGCGGTGACGAGCAAGGGCGTCCCCGCCTCGTGGGCGTCGTAGAGCATGCCCATCGCGTTGCCGAGGCCGGGCGAGGTGTGGACGTTGACCACGCCCAGCTTGCCGCTCGCCTGCGCGTAGCCGTCGGCCATGCTGATGGCGACCGCCTCCTGCAGCGCCAGGATGTAGCGCACGCTCGGCTCCCGCACGAGCCCGTCCATCAGGGGCAGCTCGGTGGTGCCGGGATTGCCGAACATGGTGTCGACGCCTTCGTCCTTCAGGATCTGGAGGAAAGCCTGCTTGCCGGAAAGAAAGGACATGGGGGAGCCTCCTCGCGGCGGATCATAGCCCCGCTTCCTTGACTGCGCCAGACCCCGCCTGTAGGCTTCGGACCAGCATGTCGCCGGCCGTTCCCGCCTTCCTCGCCGCGTGTCTTCGCCGGCCCACGCCGTTCACGCCGATCTGGCTCATGCGGCAAGCCGGTCGCTACATGCCGGAGTACCGGGCGGTGCGCGCGCGGCTCGGCTTCCTCGAGCTGTGCAAGAATCCGGAAGCGGCGGCGGAGGTCACGCTCCAGCCGGTGGAGCGCCTCGGGGTGGACGCGGCGATCCTCTTCGCGGACATCCTGCTCGTGCTGGAGCCGCTCGGAGTCGGGCTCGAGTTCACGCGCGGCGACGGCCCGCGCATCGAGCGCCCGGTGCGCAGCGCGGCGGCCGCGCGGGCGCTCCCCGCGGTGGACGTGGAGGGCGCGGTCGGCTTCGTGTTCGAGACGGTGGCCCGGGCCCGCAAGGCCCTCGCCGACCGCGTGCCTCTCATCGGCTTCGCGGGCGCGCCGTTCACCCTCGCCTCGTACCTGATCGAAGGCGGCCCCTCGCGCGAGTTCCTCCTCACCAAGACGTTCATGCGGAAGGAGCCCGAGGCGTGGGCCGCGATGATGACGCGGCTCGCGGAGGTCACCGCCGACTACCTCAACGGGCAGATCGCGGCCGGCGTCCAGGCGGTGCAGCTCTTCGACTCGTGGGTGGGCGCGCTCGGGCCCGCCGACTATCGCGACTTCGTGCTCCCGCACTCGCAGCGCGTGATCCGCGCGCTGCGGCCGGGCGTGCCGGTCATCCATTTCGGCGTGGGGACCGGCGGGCTGCTGGCGCTGATGAAGGCGGCGGGCGGCGACGTGATCGGGCTCGACTGGCGGGTGGAGCTGGGGCCCACGTGGGCGCGGCTCGGCCACGACGTGGCGGTGCAGGGCAACCTGGATCCGGCGGTGCTGCTGGCCGACGTGGGCTCGATCCGCCGCGCCGCCCGCGAGATCCTCGACGGCGCCGCCGGGCGGCCGGGCCACGTCTTCAACCTGGGCCACGGCATCCACAAGGACACCCCGGTCGAGCACGTGAAGGCCCTCGTGGACATCGTCCACGAGCTGTCGAGCCGATGATCGACTCGGTCCTGCTCATCGCCTTCGGCGGACCGGAGCGCCCGGAGGAGGTGCGCCCGTTCCTGCAGATCGTCAGCGCGGGCCGGCGCATTCCGCCCGAGCGCCTCGAGGAGGTCGCCCATCACTACGACCTGATGGGCGGGGGCTCGCCGCTCAATGCCTTGACCCGGCGCCAGGCCGAGGGCCTGCGCGCGGCGCTCGCCGCGGAGGGACGGGCGCGTCCGGTGTGGGTCGGCATGCGGAACTGGCATCCGTTCCTGCACGAGACCCTCGCCGAGATGAAGGACCGGGGCTGCCGCAAGGCGCTCGGCATCATCCTGGCGTCGCTGCAGACCGAGGCCTCCTGGTCGCGCTACGTGGAGGACGTGGCGACCGCGCGCGAGAAGGTCGGCCCGGACGCCCCGGAGGTCGTCTACGCGGCGCCCTGGAACGCCCACCCCCGCTTCATCGAGGCGATGGCGGACCGCGCCCGGGCCGCGCTCGACGGCCTCGAGCCCGCGCGCCGGGCCGACGCGCGGCTCGTCTTCACCGCCCACAGCGTCCCGGTCGCGATGGCGGCGGGCTCGCCCTACGCGGCCCAGCTCGAGACGGCGGCGCGCCGGATCGCGCAGGCCCTCGGCCGGTCCCGCTGGTCGATCGCCTACCAGAGCCGCAGCGGCTCCCCGCGCGATCCGTGGCTCGAGCCCGACGTGGGCGACCACATCCGCGCGCTCGCGCGGGAGGGCGCGCGCGACGTGGTGGTGGTCCCGGTCGGCTTCGTCTGCGACCACGTCGAGGTGCTCTACGATCTCGACGTGGAGGCCAGGGGCATCGCGGCGGCGTGCGGCGTGGGCTTCCACCGCGCCGCGGCGGCCAACGACCATCCCGCCTTCATCGCGATGCTGGCCGATCTGGTCCGGTCCGGGGCGGCGCGGTGAGACTCATCGTCGTCGGCGGTGGAGTGTCGGGACTCGCCGCCGCCCACCGCGCGGTCGAGCTGGCGCGGGAGCGCGGCCGCTCGCTCGAGCTGACCCTGCTCGAGGCAGGGGATCGCCTCGGCGGGACCATCCAGACCGAGCGCCGCGACGGCTTCCTCGTCGAGTGCGGACCCGACTCGTTCCTCTCCGAGAAGCCGTGGGCGCTCGCCCTCTGCCGCCGGCTCGGCGTCGAGGACCGCCTGATCGGGACCGACGACCGGTTCCGCCGCGTCTTCGTGGTCTTCCGCGGCCGGCTGCATCCGCTGCCCGACGGCTTCCAGCTCATGGCCCCCACCCGGCTCGGGCCGTTCCTCGCCTCGTCGCTCTTCTCGTGGCCCGGCAAGCTGCGGATGGCCTGCGACCTCCTGCTGCCGCGGGGCGGAGACCCCGACGAGAGCCTCGGCGCTTTCGTGCGGCGCCGGCTCGGCCGCGAAGCGCTCGAGCGCGTGGCGCAGCCACTCGTCGCCGGGATCTACACCGCCGATCCCGACGAGCTCTCGCTGGGCGCCACCATGCCGCGCTTTCTCGAGATGGAGCGGCGCGAGCGGAGCGTGATCCTGGCCCTCTGGCGGGCCGGTCGCCGGGCCCCGGCCCGTCACGCGGGAACGAGCGGCGCCCGCTGGTCGCTCTTCGTGACCTTCGCCGACGGGATGGAGGAGCTGATCCGCGCACTGGGCGACCGGCTCCCGCCCGGGGCGGTGCGCCTGAAGGAGCGGGCGGCCGCGGTCGCGCGGGAAGGCGGCGGCTGGCGCGTCACCACCACGGGCGGCGCGGTCTTCACCGGCGACGCGCTCATCCTGTCGCCGGAGGCTCATCAGGCCGCGCGGCTCCTGCGCTACGTGGATCCCGGGCTCGCGCATCTGCTCGACGGCATCCCCTATGCCTCCTCGGCCACCGTGACGCTGGCCTATCGCCGCGCCGACATCCGCCATCCGCTGGATGGCTTCGGGTTCGTGGTGCCGCAGGTGGAGCGCCGGCCCATCATCGCGGGCAGCTTCTCGAGCGTGAAGTATTCGGGGCGTGCGCCCGAGGGGCACGCGCTCCTGCGCGTGTTCATCGGCGGGGCGCTGAACGAATCGGCGCTCGAGGCCGACGACGCGGCGCTGGTGGAGACCGCGCGCGCGCAGCTCGGCGAGCTCCTGGGCGTGACGGGAGCGCCGCGGTTCGCCCGGGTCGCCCGCTACCCGAAGGCGATGCCCCAGTACCACGTGGGCCACGCGGCCCGCGCCGAGGCCATCGACCTGGCGGTGGCGCGGCACCCGGGCCTACGTCTGGCGGGCGGCGCCTACCGGGGCGTCGGGATCTCGGACTGCGTGCGCTCGGGCGAGGAGGCGGCGGAGGGAGTGGCGGGCTAGCTCGACTTCGGGTCGATGTGGTCCATGAGCATGTGGACCTCGAGCACCGAATCGAGATACTGGAAGCTGAACGGCTTGGTCACGTAGTCGGAGGCGCCCAGCGCGAGGGCCCCACGCGCGGAGTCGATGTCCTCCACCGCGGTGACCATGATCACGCAGGTCGCGGGCGCGGCGGTCTTGATGCGCCGCAGGGCCTCGACGCCGCCCATGCCCGCCATCATCACGTCCATCAGGACGATGTGCGGGCGGAAGTCCGGCACGCGGTCGAGCGCCTCTTCGCCGTCCTGCGCCTCCATCACGTCGAAGCCGCGGTCCTCGAGATACTCGGCCAGCACCTTGCGGAACTCGAGCTCGTCGTCCACCACGAGCACGCGCGCGCGCACGGGCCGCCTCGTCTGCGCGGGGTCGCCCGCCGCGGCCACCAGCGCGGTCGGAGCCACCACGCCCGAGCGCGCCAGCGTCTCGGACAGCTGCACCAGGTCCAGCGGCTTGGTGAAGGCGCCGGCCACGCTCAGGCCCGCCTCGGTGACGAGCTCGAGGGCGTTGCCCATGCCGCTGACCAGGATCACCACCACGTCGGGGTTCAGCGCCTTGATGCGGCCCAGCGCGCCGATGCCACCCAGCCGGGGCATGAACAGGTCGAGGATGACCGCCTTGGGTTGCCAGCGCTTCACCTGCAGGAACGCCTCGACCCCGTTGGTCGCGGTCAGGACGACGAACCCCTGCTGGGTGAAGTATTCCTTGAGCAGCTCCAGGATGTCCACGTCGTCATCGACGCACAGGATGCTTGGAAGGCTGTCGTCCATGTCAGAGCGTCAGAGCAAGAACAGTGCCGGGCCTGGCGCGTGATCCGGTCCGGGATGGTTGGATGCAACCCCATGAAATCGCAGGGGTTCGTCGGTATATGGCGGGGCCGTATTGCAGCGCGGTTCACACATCCTGACACGAGGCTGACACTACGGGTCAGCAGGCCTAGAAATTGACCGTGATGACCATGCGAGGCCCGCCGGCCTCGACGAAGGGAGTGGTCTCGGCCAGCGGTCGAGGCGCGGTCGGGACTGAGCCCGGCATCGGCAGCACCAGGTTCCGCGTGATCCGCGGGCCGACGGCCCCGGACGGTGCGCCCGGGCCGGAGGGCAGGCTGCCCTTGGTGCAGCGCATGGCGACGGCATCGCCGGTCGCGGGCAGCTCGGTCGAGGTCAGGGTGCCCGGCATCCGGACCGCGCAGCGAGCGGGCACCACTACGCCCACGGTGAGGGCGGCCTGGGAGGAGCCGGCCCAGGCCGGCACCGGGAGCGAGACCAGCAGCACCCCCAGCAGCATCGCGATCCGTCCGACCCGACCCGCCATCTCTCCGCTCCCCCCTGCGCCGCTTCGCGGCTGGATTCTGCGCCAGCACACTACGGTAGGGCAAGGGGGGTGCCACGGAACGCAGCCCGTTCGGCCGCGGGCCGGTCGGCGTTACGATAGGTATATCAGTATGTTACGAAACCGCCCGGAAGACGGGGAGGAGAGCCGCGGGGCCAGCCCTATGGTGGCGCGCCTGATCTTATTGCGGCGCCACCATAGCGCTTAGAAGAAGATCGTCGCGGTCACGGTGGCTGTGTAGCTGCCCGCGGTAACGTCCTGTCCGGCCGGGATCCGACCGAACACGTTGACCCTGATGTTCCGGTTGGGCTGAGGATTGGACTGGGTGTAGGTCTGCGTACCGCCGGTGCCGTCGCCCCAGATCGTGCTGCGGGTGGAGTCCAGGTAGAGATTGTAGTTGAGGGTCTCGCTGCTCCGCCGCATCTGGCGCGGGTTGAACGTCGGCGCGCCCCCCCTGTCCAGCTGGATCCGCACCAGCGGCGGCCGCGGCGCGGTGCAGCGGTAGGTGATCCGGCCGGTGGCGTCGTCCGGTGATGCCGCGAAGACGTTGTAGGTGCCGAAGTTCACCGCGGTGGTGCTGATGGTGCAGGCGGCCTCGGCGGTCGCGGCGGCCGCCAGCGCGCCGGCCAGCGCCAGCAGGATCGTGAAGAGCCTCGTCATGTTCATAGCCGTCCTCTCTTTCCCCGTCTCACTCTCAGCGGGCCGTGCAGCGCACGGTTCCCACGTCCACCAGCGAAGCGGGTGACACGGGGGCTTCCAGCGTGAACTCGCAGCGGGCCTCCTTGTGGTCGATCATGGCCGGGTGCCGGCCCCGCGGCAAGTTCTCGAGATAGAACTCTCCGTCGCGCCCGATCGGCGACTCGAAGGTCTCCGCGCCCGCCGTGACCGTGAGCTGTCCATACGCCGGTGTCACCGTGCGCCCCTCCCGCTCCACGAGCAGCGCGCCGATGAAGGCCTGCACGCGGCGGGCCGGGAACGTGACCACCGAGCCGCCCTTGACCGGCGGCCCGACCGTCCGCTCGGTCACGCCGATGCTGTAGTCGATCGGGATGTCCTCGTGCGTGATGCCGAGGCGGTTGCCGTAGTACGGGAGCAGGGTGGGAACGAGGAGCTTGCCCCGGGAGTCGGTGCGCCCGACCTCCTGGTTGTTGAGCGTGCCGCGCACACCGGCGACACCCGGCACGTGGATGAGCGCGAAGCCGTCCTCCACGGGCCGGGTCAGGTGCACGCCGCCGCCGATGGCGACGATGCCGGCGGCGGCGGTCAGGGTCGTCGCGTTGCGGTCGCCCATCCGCTCGTACGTGGCCTCATAGAAGCCGTAGCGGCCCTGGTACTGGGCCTGCGCCAGTCCCTGGTAGTCCACCGTGCTGCCGCCGCTGCGCCCGTCCACCTGGGGCAGATCCTGCTCGGCGCGCACCGCGCGGGCGCGGTAGCCGAAGCCCTCGCCGAGCGGCAGCGAGCGCTGCACCTCGAGCGCCGAGGTGTGGTGGTGGCGGCCCGCCTCGTGCGACGCGGTCGCGGTCGTGTTGTTGCCCAGGTAGTACGTGAGACCGGTGAACACCGTGGTTTCCGGCTTCACCCCCGGCTGGGTCGCATGGCTGGCCGTCACGAAGAGATTGGCCCGGCTCGTGAGCCGCACGCTGACCGAGCCCGAGACGCGCTCCTGGGGGTCCGCGTCCCGGAAGGCGGTATGCGTGTACTGGAGCGTCACGGTGCTGCGGTTCGTGATGGGGAAGCCGACCAGGACGGTGGCCTCGAGGCGCGGCCGGTCTTCCGGCGCCCGGAGGCTCGTCGTGACGTAGTGATCGCTGAGCGCGCGGAGCGCCCAGCCCAGGCTGAAGGGCCGCGAGGCGTAGTTGTAGGCGAGTGAGGCCGCCCAGCCGTCCTCGGTGTCGGCGCGGCTGCCCGCCACCGAGATCTCCATCTCGCCCAGCGGGAGCCGCGCGGTGACGAGCGGCCCGCCCGAGACGAGATCGGCGGCCAGCTCGAGCCGGGCGCCCATCGAGAGGTCGTCGGTGATCCCGACGCGGTGCCGCGCGAGCACCGCCCACGCGCCGTACTCGCCGAGGCCGGTGGCCTGGTTGTCGCGCTTGAAGCCCGCGTCGTAGCTCCACTCTTGAATGCCCGCGCGGAGCAGGGTGGAGGTGAAATAGAACGGCTCGGTGATGACCTGCTGGCGGCCGAACGCGTCGCGGAGGATCACCTCCGCGGTGCCGCTGCCCACGGGGGCGGGCAGGTTCCGCAGCTCGAAGGGGCCGGGCGGCAGCGTCTCACGGCGCAGGAGCTGGCCGTTGACGTAGATCTCCGCGGTGGAGCGCGTGAACACCGCGCCGGAGAGGCCGACGGTGGGGAAGCGCACGAAGTAGGGGTCGAGCGAGAACTCGCGGGAGACGCTGAGCCCGCCGATCAGCGCTCCGCCACCGAGGGGGCCGGTGGAATCGAAGCGGTCCCCGACCAGGTAGCGCACGAGGCGCGCGCGATCGTCGACCGTGAAGGTCGTGATCCCGCGCGACAAGACGCCGAGCTCGTCGCGGAACGCGGTGCCGTAGAGCAGGGTGTTGCGGATGCTGAGGCCGCCTTCACCCGTCCAGGTGTACCGCTCGAAGTCGATGCCGCTCACCGCCGAGTTCAGGAACGCGGTGGTGTCGTCGGTGTAGAGCAGGCCGGAGGGCCGGCTCTGCAGGAAGTCCTGCACGGTCGTGGTCAGCAGCGCCGGCGCGGCGGTCAGGCGCAGGGTGAGCGCCCGCTCGTCCACCTCGAAGGTGACCGCGGGCGCCAGCGAGGCGAGCGAGACGTAGGCGGCGCCCGCCACCGACTCGCGCCGGCCCGCGAAGGCGCGCACGCCGGCCTGCTCGAGGTCGGCCACGCGCACCAGGACGTCGGCGCCGCGCAGCAGCGCGACGACCTCGCCGCGCTCGACCCCGTTGACGCTCCACTGCAAGATCGCCTGGATCATCTCGGCCGGCTGGGCGCTCGCCGCCCGGCTCAGCGCGAGCAGCGCGAGGACCAGGAATAGGAGGCGACGGAGGGAATGCGGATGCGAACGGGCGCAGGCCCGGAGGGGCGGCGGCCGGTCATGGCCCACAGGCGGCGGCGGCGATGGCGAGCCGCTCCGTCAGGGTCTGCTCGCCGGCCTTGACCTCGACCGCGACCGTGCTGGTCTTGACGCACTCCTCGCGCGGGAACGGCATCTCGTAGAGCCGTTGCTCGCCGGCCAGGATGTACCAGCCCTCCTGCTCGCCCTCCCAGACGGTCTCGCCGGCCGGCCCGTGGCCGCGCACGCGGATCGTCTGCGGGACCGCGTGCTTGGTGCCGGTGTTGCGCAGCTCGAACACGAGGCGGCCGGGCTGCTGGGTGGGCGGGATCAGCCGCAGCTCGGCTCGGCCGGTGCGGGCCTCGACGAAGATCGGGATGCCCATGCGGGCGAGCACCCGCACCTGGCCGGGGGGCGTTGCCTGCTGGGCCGACGGCGGCAGCTCCTCCACGAAGATGCGGTAGGCGCGCTCGACCGGACCGGCGGGCACCGACGTGCCGACCCGCACGATGCGCTGCTCCCCCGGCGCGAGGGTCAGCAGGCGCGGGAAGAAGATGATCTCGCTGGTGGGGGTGAGCAGCATCAGGCCGGCCGAGTCCTGGGCCCAGGCGAAGGCATTGAGCTGGAAGCGCAGGGGCTCACCGCTGGTGTTCTGCACGGTGAGGATCGCGCTCCGGGTCTGGCCGGCGAGGAAGATCTGGATCGGGTTCACGGTGAAGTCGGCGGCGCGCGCGGGGCGGCTGTCGACGAGCGCGGCGGCCCCCAGCAGCAAGAGCGCCGGGGCCCACAGGCCTACCGGCGCTCTGCGTCTCGTCCTTGGTCGTCCGAGTTGCACTCGCGCGTCGATCCTCGCGGCTGAGGGCTGCGGCCTAGAAGTTGATGGTCGCAACCACGGTGTCATTATACGAGGCCGCGGACACATCCTGGCCAGCTGGGATGCGTCCGAACACCGTGAAGGTGCGCGCGGCCCGGCTGGGGGCCGCCGCGATGGTCTGGCCCGCGGAGGCGCCCGAGCCCCAGACCGTCGTGCGGCCGGTGTTCTGGTAGAGCTCGTAGGTCAGGAAGTCGCCGCCCCCCGCCATCCGTCGGGTCGAGCCGCTGGCGTTGGCGCCCACGCCGAGATCGATGCGGGTGCCGGCGCCCTTGGTGCAGGTGACGACCACCGAGCCGGTGCCGTCGAGGGGGGACGTGGCGTGCGTGACGACCGGGTCGTAAGAGCCGAAGGCCACGGCCGAGGTGGTGATGCTGCAGTTCTTGGCCACCGTGGCGCTGACGCCGAGGTTGGCGGTGGCGGTCTGCGCGAACGCGGGAGCTGTCAGGCCGAGGGCCAGTCCACCTACGATCAGGGCGACGCGAGCGCTGCGGTTCATTGTCGGTTCCTCCAATAATTTTTTTAAGTATTGCGGCCGCCTTCTTCGCGGCCCCTGCTGCACACGACCCCTACTAGGGCAACAAGGGTGCCACGCAGGGAATCGGGCCCGGTTCGGCACCCGGGGCATCCAGGTAAATCGGCAAGAACCAAGGACTTTTTGACGAGGGACGGCCAAAGGCCTGGCGGCTCGGCCGGGGCCGATTCGAAACCCGGACGCCTTCAAACTCGGAGGGCTTCGGGGCCGGGTCCTACAATCTGCGAGGGCTCAGCGGCCCGGAGCGAGGCGGGTCATGACCTCGAGCGCCTGGTCGAGCGAGGCGCCGCCAGGGGTGAAGTTGCCCTCGAGGAACAGCTCGGTGAGGCCGGCCTCGGCGTAGCGCCCGATGTCCTCCCGGATCTCGTCGAGGGTGCCCCAGAGTGGCCGGCGGTCCTTGCCCTGCGAGGTGTCGTGGACGCGGTAGGTGCCGCGGCAGACGATGTGGAGCTTGGCCGGGTCCTTGCCGAGCGCGCCCGCGGCGTCCTTCACTTCCTTCACGAGAGGCGCCACGCTCGCCATCGGCACGTTGCCGCCGTTGAAGCCGTCCCCCAGCTCGACCGCGCGCTTGACCACCGTCCTGCCGTAGCCGCCGATGGTGATGGGCGGGCGCGGCTTCTGCACCGGCTTCGGCTCCACCCGGGAGCGGGGCACGTGGTAGAACTCGCCGTGGAATTCGGTGACGTCCTGGGTCCAGATCGCGTCGAGGCAGCGCAGAAACTCGTCGGCGCGCCGGCCCCGGTGCTCGAACGGCACGCCGACCGCTTCGTACTCGTCCCGCGACCAGCCGAGGCCCAGCCCCACGTCGAGGCGGCCGCCCGAGAGCACGTCCAGCGTCGCGAGCTGCTTGGCGAGGACGACCGGCTGGTAGAACGGCATGATCAGCACGCTGGTGCCGAGCCGGATGCGCTGCGTGGCCGCGGCCACGTAGGCGAGGGTGACGATGGGATCGAAGACGCGCTCGAAGGGCTTGGGCCACGTCTTGCCCGGTGCCGGCGGGTACTCGTTCTTGGGCTCGAGCGCGTAGAGCAGGCGCTGGAAGACCCAGAGCGAGTGGTAACCGAGAGCCTCCGCCTGGCGCGCGATGCGGATCTGGTTCTCCGGGGTGGCCCAGTCCCCCGCGGTGGGCAACGCGAAGCCGAGCTTCATGGAGCGACATGATACACGCTCGCCTCAGGCACACGCGAGGTGGATCGTGACGGCGGGAACGACGTCCGGGATGATGCTCGCAAACGTCGTGGCGTTGGGAATGGTCGCTCGCTGAGAGCTCGACCGACACGCTACACGAGGCTACTTGGACTCGGCGACGAAGACCCCGTCCCAGTCGGCGGGCGGGGGCGCCACGAGCAGCGCCTGCGCTCGCCGCCGGTAGAGCGCGACGGGGCCGTCGGCGGGCGTCTCCGCCGCGAGCTCGTCGAGGAGTCGGAGCGCTTCCTCCCAGCGCCGCGCGCGGTAGCGCTCGATGGCCTCGTGGTAGCGGGCGAGCCGCCGCTCGGCCGCGGGGTCGAGCGCGCCCGCGCGGGCCAGCACCTCGTAGCAGGAGAGCGGCTCGGCGCGGCCCTTGACCGCGACCCGGTCGAGGAAGCGGTAGACGAAGGCCCCCGGCTCGGCCGCGACGGTGGCCTCGCCCACCACCACGCGGACGCCGTATTCCTTGGAGAGTCCCTCGAGCCGGGCCGCCACGTTCACCGGATCGCCCACCGCGGTGTAGATCAGGCGGTCCTTCGAGCCCATGTTGCCCACCACCATTCGCCCGGTATTGATCCCCACCCCCAGGTCGAGATGGGCCCAGCCCCGCGCCTCGAAGGCGGGCCTGAGGGTGGCGAGCGCCGCGACCATGTCGAGCGCGGCCAGGCACGCGCGCCGCGCGTGGTCGGCCTGGTCCATCGGGGCGTTCCAGAAGGCCTCGATCGCGTCGCCCGCGTACTGGGCCAGCACGCCGTCGTGGCGGAAGACCACGTCGGCCATCGCGGCGCGGTAGGTGTTGAGCAGGGCCACGAGCGTCGGCGGGGGAAGTGTGTGGGCCAGCGTGGTGAACTGGCGCAGGTCGCTGAAGAGCACGGTCATCTCCCGCGTCTCGCCCCCGAGCCGGAGCCGGTCCGGATCGGCGAGCACCCACTGGCTCACCGCGGGAGAGAGATAGCGGCCCATCGCCTCCCGCACCATTCGTTGCTCCGCCTGCTCCAGCACCACGCGGGAGGACAGCGCGGTCGCGAAGCTGATGAGCAGCGCGGCGGGCGGGAAGATCAGGTCGAGCACCACGCCACGCTCGAAGAGCAGCGCCGCCGCGGTGCCGTAGAGGGCGAGCCCGCCCGCCACCGTGAGGCCGGCGGGCAGCGGCCGCCACGCGGCCACCGCGAGGGCGGCGAGCAGCGCCATCAGGCCGATCAGGAGGACGGTGACCGGCGGCGAGACCGCGAGCAGGAAGCGCTGGTGCAGGACGGTCTCGACCGCGTTGCCCAGGATCTCGACGCCCCACATGCGGGTGTCGGCGGTGGTCGGGGTGGCGTGCTCGTCCACACCCCGGATGGTCGGGCCGAGCAGGACGATCCGGTCGCGGACCAGCGCGGGATCGAAGCGCCCCTCGAGCACGTCCACGAACGAGATGATGCGGAAGGGACCGCCGCCTCCGGGCTCCGATGGAGGGCCGAGGAAGTCGATCGGCATGGTGTCGTGCTCGGCCACCGGGATGGACCGGCCGGCCGCGTGGACGAGACCGGGCTCGGCCCGGGCGTCGAGCACCACCGGGCGCCGGGCGAAGCGCGCCACGACGGTCAGGGCGAGGCTCGGCAGCTCCTCGCCGCGGGCGCGCAGGAGCAGCGGCAGGCTGCGCACCACGCTGTCCCGGCTCGTGGTGACGTTGGCCAGCCCCTCGTCCACCGCCGCGCTCCGCACCGCCGCGGCGGGCCGGACGAAGGTCTCGAACTCCTGCGCGACGCCCGGGCGCGGATCGAAGGCCTTCGGCCCCTGCGCCACCACCGGCACCACCACGTTGCCGGCGCGGCGCATCGCGAGGGCGAGCGCGCCGTCCTCGGGCCGCTCGGCGTCGAAGAAGATCGCGAAGGCGATCACGCGCGGCCCGAAGGGCCGGAGCGCGTCCAGCGCGTCGGCGTAGAGCGTGCGGGGCCACGCGGAGAGCGGGCCGTGGCGGGGGAGCAGCGCCTGGTAGCTCTTCTGGTCGATGCCGACGATCACGGTGGAGCGGGCGGGCTGCGCGGGGCGGACCGTGAAGAGGAGATCCCCGAGTCGCGCGCGCGAGCCGGCGAGAAACCCTCCCAGGGAGGCGGCGGCCAGCACGAGGGCGACCCCGAGCGCGGCCGCGCCGCTCGCGAGGACGCGCTTGCGCTCGCTGCGGGTCAGCGCCCTCATCGGCTCACCGTGACCGCGAGATCTCGGACGGCACCCGGAAGCGCACCGGGATGATGCGGGTGCCGATGCCGGGCGTCGCGGTCAGCGGTACTCCCGGAAGAAGGCGCGCAGGTCCGTCGCGAGCGCCTCCGGCTCTTCCATCGCCGCAAAGTGGCCGCCCGCCGGCATGACCGTCCAGCGGCGGATGTTGTACATGCGTTCGGCCCAGGCGCGGGGCGGGCGCACGATCTCCTTCGGGAAGGCCGCGTAGGCGGTCGGGACCTCGATGCGCTGGCCGTCCGCGATCGGCCACGGCGCGTGGTAGCGCGCGTAGTACGGCCAGAAGGAGGCGTTGATGCTGCCGGTCACCCAGTAGATCATCACGTTGGTGAGCAGCTCGTCCTTGGTGAAGCGGCGCTCGACGTCGCCCCCGCAGTCGCTCCAGGTGCGGAACTTCTCCACGATCCAGGCCGCGAGGCCGACCGGGGAGTCGTGGAGGCCGAAGGCCAGCGTCTGGGGCTTGGTGCCCTGGATCCACTGGTAGCCGGTCTCCTCGCGCAGCCACCGGCCGAGGTCGTCGAGGTACTGCTTCTCCTCCGGTGAGGGCTGGGCGGGCGGCTTGATGTCGCGGCGCAGCGACAGCAGGTTCACGTGAATGGCGGCGAGCCGGTCCGGATACGCAAGCGCCAGCCTGGACGTCACGAAGCCCCCCCAGTCGCCGCCCTGCGCCGCGAAGCGCCGGTAGCCGAGCACGTCGGTCATGAGCGTCGCGAAGGCGTCCGCGATCTCGGCGACTCCGAAGCGGGGCTGCCCCGGCGCGAAGGAGAAGCCGTAGCCGGGCAGGGAGGGCGCGATCACCGTGAACGCGTCGGCGGGATCGCCGCCGAAGCGCGCGGGGTCGGTGAGCAAAGGCAGGATCTTGTGGAACTCCCAGACCGAGCCGGGCCAGCCGTGGGAGAGCAGCAGCGGGAGCGGATTCGGCCCGCGGCCCTCCTCGTGGATGAAGTGCAGCGCGACGCCCGCCACGGGCGCGGTGAACTGGCGGAAGCCGTTGAGCCGCGCCTCGTGCGCGCGCCAGTCGTAGCGGTCCTTCCAGTAGGCGGCGAGCTCCTTCATGTAGGCGAGGCTCGTGCCGAACGCCCACTCGGCGCCGGGCGCCTGGTCGGGCCAGCGCGTCCGGGCGAGGCGCTCGCGCAGATCGGCGAGCGTGGCCTCCGGGACCTCGACGCGGAAGGGCGTGGGCGGCATCAGAAGACCGGCCGCTCGATGTAGGAGCCCCAGACCCCGCGGAGCCGCGCCACGATCTCGCCCAGCGAGGCGCGCGCCTTCACGAGCTCGATCGTGACCGGCATGAGATTGGTCGCGGGCTCGCGCGCCTCCCGCTCGAGCCGCTCCAGCAGGCGGGCCACGCGCGCCTGGTCGCGCCGGCGGCGAGTCTCCCTCAGCCGGCCGATCTGGCGGGCCTCGACCGCCGGATCCACCTTGTGGATGGGCAGCGGCGGCGGCTCGGACGGCTCGACCATCGTGTTGACGCCGATCACCGCCTGCTCGCCCGCGGCCTTGCGCCGGGCGAAGTCGTAGGCGGAATCGGCGATCTCCCGCTGGAAGAACCCCTCCTCGATGGCCTTGATGGTGCCGCCCATCGCGTCCACCCGGGCGAGGATGCGGAAGACCTCGGCCTCGATGCGGTTGGTCAGCGCCTCCACGTAGTAGGACCCGCCGAGGGGATCCACCACGTTGGACACGCGCGTCTCGAGCGCGATGATCTGCTGGGTGCGGAGGGCGACCTTCATCGCCTCCTCGGACGGGATCGCGTAGGCCTCGTCCATGCCGTTGGTGTGGAGCGACTGCGCGCCGCCCAGGACCGCGGAGAGGGCCTGCAGCGCGGTCCGGATGACGTTGTTGAGCGGCTGCGCCTTGGTCAGGGTGGCCGCGGCGGTCTGGCAGTGGAAGCGCAGGCGCATGGACTCGGCCTTCGTCGCCCCGAAGCGCTCCTTCATCAGCTTGGCGTAGACGCGCCGGGCCGCGCGGAACTTGGCCACCTCCTCGAAGAAGTCGGCCTGGGCCACGAAGTAGAAGGCCAGGCGCGGCGCGAACTCGTCGACGGGCACCCCCGCGCGGGTGACCTCCTCCACGTACGCCACCGCGTTGGCCATGGTGAAGGCCAGCTCCTGCACCGAGGTCGCCCCCGCCTCCGAGATGTGATAACCACTTATATTGATGGGGTTATAACGGGCGAGGTTCCGCGCGCTCCACACGATCATGTCGCGCATCACCCGCATCGAGGGGCGGATCGGGAAGATCCACTCCTTCTGGGCGACGTACTCCTTGAGGATGTCGGCCTGCACGGTGCCGGAGAGGCGGTTCGGGTCGAAGCCGCGCGCCTCCGCGAGCGCCACGTACATCGCGAGCAGGATCCACGCGCTGGGGTTGATGGTCATCGACACCGAGATGCGCTCGAGATCGATGTCCGCGAAGAGCGCCTCCATGTCGTCGAGGGTGTCGATGGCCACGCCCTCGCGGCCGACCTCGCCGAGCGAGCGCGGGTCGTCGGAGTCGTAGCCCATGAGCGTCGGCATGTCGAAGTCCACGCTGAGCCCGGTCTGCCCCTGCTCGATCAGGTAGCGGAAGCGCCCGTTGGTGTCTTCCCCGGTGCCGAAACCCGCGATCTGCCGCATCGTCCAGTTGCGGCCGCGGTACATGGTGGGATAGGGCCCGCGCGTGTAGGGATAGCGTCCGGGCAGGCCGATGTCCCCGGCGGGCGCGCCCGCGATGTCCTCCGGGGTGTAGAGGCGCTGCACCGGCAGGCCCGATCCGGTGCGGTACTCCGCGCGTGCCTCCGGCTGGCGGGCGAGGAACTCGGCCAGCTCCTTGGCCTCCCACGCGGCCTTCTCCTGGGCTAGGCGCCTGAGCGCTTCTGGATCAAACATGGTTGGAGTCTCCGGATTGGAGGCCTTGGCGATAGAGGTCGCGGTCGTCGATCACGCGGCGGGCCTTGAACTCGGTGCGCGGCAGGGTGCCCTCGGGGACGAGGTCCACCACCGGGTGCACGCCCAGGCGCACGCGCAGGCGCTCGCGCATGAGCGCGCGTAGCGCGTCGAGCCGGGCGCCGTGGCCGGCGGTGTACTCCGCGCGGACCAGCAGCTCGTCCATGGCCTCCCGCCGGGAGACGATCACCCGGAACTCGCCGCCGAAGCCCTCGATGGCGCGCAGGGTGTCCTCGATGGCGCTCGGGTAGATGTTCTCGCCGCGCACGATGATCATGTCGTCGAAGCGGCCGTAGAGCCCGTCGGGCAGGCGCGGGTAGGTCCGGCCGCAGGGGCAGGGCGCATCCACCCACCGCGCGCGATCGCCCGACACCAGCCGGATCATGGGCTGGGAGGTCCGCTCGAGGTGAGTGTACACGGGCGTGCCCTCGGCGCCGTAGGGGAGCGGCCGGAACGTCTCCGGATCGCACACCTGGGTGTAGACGAGATCCTGCCAGAGATGCATGCCGGTGCGATGCCGGCATTCGCCGTTGGTCATCCACGGCGACATCTCGGCCATGCTCCCCATGTCCACGCAGATGCCGCCGAAGGTCTGCTCGATCAGCGCGCGGGTCGCGGGGATACCCGCGCCCGGCTCGCCGGAGAAGAACAGGACGCGGAAGCCGAAGCTCCGCGGGTCGATGCCCTCGCGCCGCGCGGTCTCCGCGAAGTGGAGCGCGTAGGACGGGGTGCCGTAGAATGCGGACGGCCGGAGCTCGCGCGCCCACTGCACCGCCTGGAGCGTCTGCCCCTGCGCGCCCGCCCCGAACGGGAACACGGTGGCCCCGAGGCGCTCGCCGCCCGCGAGCGCGCCCCACGAGCCCAGGTAGAGGCTGAAGAAGGAGCAGATCAGCATGCGGTCGCCGGGCCGGATGCCCGCGCCCCAGAGGATGCGCGCGTGGGCCTCCCCGATGCGGGTCCAGTCCTCCGCGCCGATGCCGAACACGGTGGGGCGCCCGGTGGTGCCGCTGGTGCCGTGGATGCGCGCGACCTCCCCGGGCTCGATGCAGAGGTAGTCGCCGAACGGCGGCGCGGCCGCCTGGGCGGCCCGCAGCTCCGCCTTCTGCACCACCGGAAAGCGCGCGAGGTCGTCGAGGCTCTTGAGGGTCTCGGGCGACACGCCCGCCTCCTGCCACTTGCGGCGGTAGAAGGCGCTCCGCTCCCACGCGTAGCGCACCTGGCGCGCGAGCTTGGCGAAGACGAGCGCGTCGCGGGCCGCCGGCTCCGCGCACTCCACCTCGGGCAGCCAGTGCTCGGCGGCGGCGGCGGGGCGGTAGGCGGAATCGTAGCGGGGCGGCCAGACGGTCAGGTCGACGCCACGCGTCCCGCGGAGCGTGGCCGCATCGAGCGCGGGCTCGGCCATGGGATCAGCGGGTCGACCGGTCCGCCACCAGGTCGCGGATGCGGGCGACGATCGTGTCGGGCGGGGTGTCCTGCAGGATCACCTCGGCCACGCCCATCTCGCGCAGCACCGGCACGTCCTCGTCGGGAATCACCCCGCCCGCCACCAGCAGGATGTCGCGGGCGCCCGCGGCGCGCATCAGATCGAGCACGCGCGGGAACAGGGTGAGGTGGGCGCCGGAGAGGATGCTGATGCCGAGCACGTCCACGTCCTCCTGCACCGCCGCCGCCACCACCTCCTCGGGGGTGCGGTGCAGGCCGGTGTACACGACCTCCATGCCCGCGTCGCGCAGGCACCGCGCCACGATCTTGGCCCCGCGATCGTGCCCGTCGAGGCCGACCTTGGCGACCAGCACGCGGATGGGCCGCTCGCTCATGACGGTCGCGGCCCGCCCGCGGGGGCGCTAGCGGCGGGGGCGATCGCCGCCGGGCGCGCCCGACGTGGCGGCCGCGGCCCCATCGGCCACGCCGTCGAGGACCTCGCGCACCTTGAGCGCGAGCGCGTTCGGGGTGAACGGCTTGGAGAGGAACGCGATGCCCGAGGCCAGCACGCCGTGCCTGACGATGGCGTCATCCGTGTAGCCGGACATATACAGCACCTTCAGCTCCGGGCGCAAGGTCGCCAGGCGCTGCGCCAGCTCGCGGCCGCTCATCTGGGGCATCACCACGTCGGTCACCAGCAGGTGGATGGGGCCCGCGTGCCGGTTGCTGACCTCGAGCGCCTCCGCCCCGTGGCGCGCCTCCAGGACGACGTAGCCGCTCATCTCGAGGATCTCCCGCACCACCGCCCGCACCCGCTGGGCGTCCTCCACGAGCAGGATGGTCTCGCCGCGCCCCGGGGTGAGGACGGCCTCGCCG
>DATHSW010000213.1:0-5664 GCA_035463855.1 Candidatus Deferrimicrobiaceae bacterium
ACCCTGCTCTTCCATCGGGCGCTCGGCGTTCCAGGCCGGGCCCCGCGATCGAGTGAGGGCAAAGAGTCGCGGCATGACCGCCTCCACGAGAGGATTGCCCTAGTCCACGCGGGTCATGGTCATGACCCAGTTCTTCTCCCAGGTCTTGCCGTCGTCGGGGGAGAACTCCTGCTCCCAGCGCGCGCCGTTCCGGGTGATGTTCGACCACGTGAACCGGACCAGGATCGGCCGCCCGTCGAGCTCCTGGCGGCCCTCGAAGACGCCGACGCCGTTCTCGAAGGCGCCCACCACCGGCGGCTCGAGCTTGTCGATCTGATTGCTCGTCCAGTAGATGCTCCACCGGCGGGTGCGCCGGTTGTACAGGCGCAGCGACATCCCGACGAAGCCGGGCCAATGATCGGTGACGAAGTCGTCGATGTTGCCGAGCCCGCCCGGGAGCAGCCGCGCCTCCTGGGTCGCCTCGAACGTCTCCCACTCCGTGCAGCCCTGCAGGCGCTTCTTCAGGCGCTCGTTGCGGATGCGCCAGTGCCCGGTCTGGAAGTCGAAGTCGTGGGAGCCGTCGCGAGCGGGAGTGGGCGTCATGGAGGGAGGAGGCCGTGGCGGAGGAAGGAGCGGCGGGTGGGCTGGAGCCGCAGGTGCTCCCGCCGGTGCACGCCGGGAGTGGTGATCGGCGCCGGCCGGTAGGCGTCGGCGGTGGCGTACGAGGAGAACGTCACGAGGACGTTCGCGTCCTCGCGGACCGGGAGGCGGGCGAACGGATTCCGGGCCGGCTCCGTGACGAGCCGGGCCAGTACGCCCGCGTCGGTGCCGCCCGGCCGGGCCGCGACGGCGTCGGCCGCCGGCTCGCTCAGGTGGTCGATGGTCGCGATCACGACGCCGCCCGCGACGCCCGGGCTCTCCGGCTCGGGCCGGAGACGCGGATCGAAGCGGAAGCCGGCGGTCCCGGGGGCCGGCCTCAGCAGGAGCACGTCGGTGTGGTCCACCATCGTGGCATTGGCCGCCGGGCCGTGCTCCTTCCACACCGGGCCGCCGTAGAAGGCCTCCAGCGCCCGCGTCCGGGCCTCCATGTCCGCGAAGCCGCGGAGCCAGACGAAGCGGTCCGGATCGTCGAGGTCGCGGAACTGCCCGATGATGCGCATGCCGCACCGCTCCTGGCCCTCGACGAAGTGCGCGTCGAAGAGCCGGACCAGGGTGTCGCGCGCCCCCGGATACAACGTGTACCGTCTGAGCTCGACGACCGGGCAGCAGCGCCCTTCCATGGCGCCGAGTGTCGATCGTGCCCCGGCGAACGCGAAGAGCCAGTTCCGCCGAAACGCATAGAGCCACTCGGAGCCGCCGCCGCTGGTATCATCCGGGGAGCCGCGGAGACGCGTTCACGTATGGCCACCTCGAAGCGCCCGGCGAGCCTCCTGATCCGCCTCGATCCCCGCCGTCGCGGCGGGCTGCAGCGGCAGATCTACGCGAGCGTCCAGCGGGCGATCCTGGACGGCGTCGTGGGGCCGGGCACGCGCCTGCCCTCCTCCCGCGCCCTGGCCGACGACCTCGGGGTGTCCCGGACCACGACCCTGCTCGCGGTGCAGCAGCTCCAGGCGGAGGGCTACCTCACCGGCCGCCGGGGCTCCGGCATCTTCGTGGCCGACGAGCTGCCGGACGATCTCCTGCGCCGGCGGACGGCCCGCCCCCCGGCCCGGCTCCGGCACCCGACCCTCTCGCGCCGCGGGGCCGCGCTGGTGGCGGCGCCCCAGGGCGCCCAGCGCCTCCCGGGCCCGCCGCGCGCCTTCCGCATCGGGACGCCCGGCGTGGACCTGTTCCCGGCGGCGCTCTGGTGGCGGCTCGCGAGCCGGCGGCTGCGCGCGGTCACGCCGACCCAGCTCGACTACGGCGAGCCGGCGGGCCTGCGCGCGCTACGCGAGGCGATCGCCGAGCACGTGCAGACCGCGCGCGGCACCCGCTTCGGCGCCGATCAGGTCCTGATCGTGGCCGGCGCCCAGCAAGGCCTCGAGCTGATCAGCCGCGTGCTGCTCGATCCCGGGGACCGCGTCTGGATGGAGGAGCCGGGCTACCCGGGCGCGCGCAGCGCGCTGCTCGGCGCGGGGGCGCGCATCGTCCCGGTGCCGGTGGACGCCGAGGGCCTCGCGGTCGAGGCGGGCGCCCGCGGCGCGGGCGATGCGCGCCTGGCGTACGTGACGCCGTCGCACCAGTATCCGCTGGGCGTGCCGATGAGCCTGCCGCGGCGGCTGGCCCTGCTCCGGTGGGCGAGCTGCGCCGGCGCGTGGGTGATCGAGGACGACTACGACAGCGAGTTCCGCTACGGCGCCCGGCCGGTGCCGTGCCTGCACGGGCTCGACGTGGACGGCCGCGTGATCTACGTCGGGAGCTTCAGCAAGACGCTCTTCCCCGCGCTCCGGCTGGGATTCCTCGTCGTCCCGCCGGACCTGCAGGACGGGCTTCAGGCCGCTCGCGCCGCCGCCGACCAGCATCCGCCGGTGCTCGACCAGGCGGTGCTGGCCGACTTCATCGGCGAGGGGCATTTCGCGCGCCACCTGCGGCGCATGCGGGTGGCGTACCGCGAGCGGCTGGACGCGCTCACCGAGGCGGCGGCGCGCTTCTGTCGCGGCGCGCTCCGGCTGCGGCCGACCCGCACCGGGCTCCACGCGATCGCCGATCTCGAGGGGGCCGACGCGGGTCGCGTCTCGCGGGAAGCGGCCGCCCGGGGGGTGGAGGCGACGCCGCTGTCCGCCTACTTCGCGCGGCGGGGCAAGCCCGTCAACGCCCTCGTGCTGGGCTTCGCGGCGGTGCGGCCCGAGGCGGCGTGGCGCGGCATGGAGCGGCTCGCCGCCGCGATCGAGGCGGCGCGCGTACCTGCCCGGTAGCCGTGAGGTGGCGGTCGAGATCCAGGTGGTGGCGGCGCTGCGGACCGACGCCGACTGATCAGCCGACGCGGTACTCCGCGGCCCGCTGCGCGTAGTAGGCGATCATCTCCTGGGTCACCCGCCGAGCTCCCGGCGCACGAGGGCCGCGCCCGCCCCGAGGGCCTGCAGCTTGCCGCGCGCCACCGCGCGCGAGAGCGGCACCATCCCGCAGTTGGTGCAGGGGAAGATGCGCTCGGCGGGCACGTGCGCCAGCGCGGCGCGGATCACCGCGGCGACCTGCTCGGGCGTCTCGACCCGGTCGGTGGCGACGTCCACCGCGCCCACCAGCACGTCCTTGCCCTCGAGCAGGCCGATGAGCGCGATGGGCACGCGCGAGCCGGCGCACTCGAGCGACACGCCGCCGACGCGGCTCCGGGCGAGCACCGGGAAGGTCCGCTCGTACTGGCGCCACTCGCCGCCCAGCGTCTGCTTCCAGTCGGTGTTGGCCTTGATGCCGTAGCCGTAGCAGATGTGCACCGCGGTACGGCAGCGCAGGCCCTCGACCGCGCGGTCGAGGGCGGCCACACCCCAGTCCCGGACCTCGTCCATGTAGACGTTGAAGGCGGGCTCGTCGAGCTGCAGCACGTCGAGCCCGAGCGCCTCCAGCTCCCGCGCCTCCTCGTTGATGAGCCGGGCCAGGTCCATCGCCAGCCGCTCGCGGCTGCCGTAGTGCGCGTCGTGGATGGTGTCCACGATCGTCATCGGCCCCGGCATCGTCAGCTTGAGCCGGCGGCTGGTATTGGCCCGGGCCCAGCGGACGTCCTCGCCGTGGATCGAGCCGCGGCGCCGCACCGGCCCGGTCACCGTCGGCACGGTGGCCTGGTAGCGATCGGCCCGGATACCGATCGTGACCATCTTCGAGAAGTCGACGCCGTCGAGGCACTCGACGAAGCCCCACACGAAATGGCGGCGCGTCTGCTCGCCGTCGGTGACGATGTCGATGCCCGCCTGCTCCTGCTCGCGCAGGGCCAGGAGCACCGCGTCGCGCTTGCCCTCCTCGAGCGCGCGGCCCTCGAGCCGCCAGGGGGCCCACAGCGTGTTGGGCGGGGCCAGCCACTCGGGCTTGGGAAGACTGCCGGCGATGGTGGTCTCCAGCATCGGTGGGCGGCATGGTATCATGGCCGCCGTGATCCGGCGGAGTGGTGCCCTCTTCATCCTCGTCGCAGCGCTCATCCTGGTCGGCTGCAGCTCCGAGCGGGACCGGCAGTGGTACAAGCCCGCGACCAACTACACGGTCGCCGAGTTCACGCGCGATCGGGACGAGTGCACCAAGGCCCGGGTGCTGGACGAGCAGTGCATGAAGCAGAAGGGCTGGGTCCCGCTCACCGCCGACCGCGACCCCTCCAAGACGCCGCCGGCGGTCAACCCGCGTGGTGGCCGCTACTAGCCCCCGCGCCGTCATCTTCGACTTCGGCGGCGTCCTGTGGGACATGCGCTGGGACGTGGCCAGAGAGCTGGACCGCGCCCACGGCCTTCCCCGGTCCTCGGTCTTCGAAACGCTCTACCGCTCCCCGGCGTGGGCCGACATCGAGCGCGGCGTCGGCGATCCGGGCGACTGGGCGGAGGGTGCCCACCGCGAGCTCGAGCGGCGCGCGGGCCGGCCGCTGCCGCGCCTGCACGAGGAGTGGCGGAAGGCCCAGGTGGCCATCCACGCCAACATCGCGCTGGTGCGCGCCCTGCGGCCGTCTTTTCGCTGCTCGATCCTGAGCAACGCGGACCTCTCGCTGCGCGGCCGGCTGGAAGGTGAGCTGGCGCTGCACCAGCTCTTCGACGACGTCGTGGTCTCCGCCGAGGTCGGGATGGCGAAGCCCGACCCCGAGATCTTCCGTCTCGCCGCCGATCGGCTGGGCCTGCCGCCGGCGGCGTGCGTGTTCGTGGACGACTGGGACAAGAACGTGGATGCGGCGCGCGCGGTCGGCATGCAGGCGGTGCTGCACCGCGTGGACCAGGGCCACGACCTGCGCGCGCAGCTCGGCGCGCTGGGCGTGGCGCCGGGCGCCTAGCCGGCGATGGCGCGCACCGCGCTCTTCCTGAGCCCCGGCGCCGAGCTGGCGCCCGCGGTGGCGCTCGCCCGCCGCGCCGACGCGCTCGGCTACGAGAGCCTCTGGGTCACCCACGGCATCGGCCGCGACGCGCTGCTGACCCTGTCGGCCTACGCGCACGTGGCCCCGCACGCCGGTCTCGGCACCGGCGTGATCCCGCTCTACCCGCGGCACCCGGTGCTGCTCGCCCAGGAAGCCCTCACGCTCTCGGATGTGAGCGGCGGGCGCCTGCGCCTGGGCATCGGGGTGAGCCACCGGCCGGTGATGGAGGGCGCGCTCGGGCTCGACATGGGCCGGCCGCTCGACGTGGTCCGCGAGTACGTGACGGTGCTGCGCGGCGCGCTGACCGGCCGGGTGGCGCACCAGGGCGCGCGCTACCGCGTCAACTGGCAGAGCGGGCTGCCGAAGATCCCGCCCGCGCCGCCGATTCTCCTGGCCGGGCTGGCTCCGCGCATGCTGGAGCTGGCCGGCGAGATCGCCGACGGCGTCGTGCTCTGGCTGGCCGCGCCCGCCTACGTGCGCGAGCAGGCGCTGCCCGCCATCCGCCGCGGCCGCGCCCGCGCGGGCAAGTCGCTCGAGGGCTTCGAGATCGTGGCGTCGGTGCCCGCCGCGCTGACGGTGGACCGGGCCGCGGCCGCCGCGCTCTTCCGCACCGAGCTGCAGCGGTACCTGGTGCTGCCGTTCTACCGGACCATGCTCGAGCAGAGCGG
>DATHSW010000214.1:0-11543 GCA_035463855.1 Candidatus Deferrimicrobiaceae bacterium
TGAGGACGCCGGAGCCGCGTCCGGCGACGCCCGAGCCCCAGCCGTCACCGACGGCGCCGAGCGAGGCCTCGGCGCCGTCGGCACCGGCCCAGCCCCAGGTCGCGGTGGCGCGGCCCCTGGACAGCATGCGACGGCAGCCGGGGGGCGGTGGCGGGCTCGTGGGGGGTGGCCGCGGCGGTGTCGAGGGCGCGCCGATCCCGCTCGACACGCCCGAGCCCAAGTATCAGGACTATTTCAACAAGGTCCGCGAGCGCATCAAGGCCAACTGGATCTATCCGCGTCAGGCCGGCGAGCGCGGGATCGAGGGCGAGCTGCTGATCGAGTTCCACATCGCCAAGGACGGCCGGGTCGCGTACATCGAGCTGCGCAACTCGTCGGGTACCCCGATCCTCGACGATGCCGCCCTGACCGCGATCAAGCTGGCGCAGCCGTTCCCGCCGGTGCCGGACGACATCGCCAAGCGGACCCTCGCGATCAATGGGCAGTTCAAGTACCAGATCGTGAGCGGGCTCGTGAATCAGTTTCTCCGCTAGCCCGCTGAAGAAGACCGTCCGGCTCCTCTCGCTCGTCCTGCCCGCGCTGGTGCTCTGCGCTGGCTGCGCGGAGACGCGCTGCGCGGACCGCCCGCCGGTCCGCGTCCAGCTCCTGCTCGTCAACGACGTCTACGTGCTCGAGCCGGTGGCCGGTCGCGGCGGGCTCGCCCGCGTGGCGACCCTTGTCCGCGACCTGCGCGCCCGGAGCCCCCATACCCTCTTCGTCCTGGCCGGGGACACGCTGTCGCCCTCGCTGCTCTCGACCCTGCGGCGGGGAGCCCAGATGATCGAGGGCTGGAACGCGGTGGGCCTCGACCTCGCCACCTTCGGCAACCACGAGTTCGATTTCGGGCCCGCGGTCCTGGCCGAGCGCATGCGCGAGTCGCGCTTCCCGTGGCTGTCGGCCAACGTGCTCGATCGCGCCACCGGCCTGCCCTTCGGCGGCGCGCGGCGCGGCCGGGCGTGGGACTTCGACGGCGTGCGCGTCGCGGTCATCGGGCTGACCACCCCCGAGGCGGCGCGGACGTCCAATCCCGGCCCGGGCCTGCGCTTCGACGACCCGCTCGTGGCGGGCCGCGCCGCCTTCACCGCGCTGGGGCCGGTGGACCTGCGCGTGGCGGTGACGCACCTGCCGCTCCGCCAGGACCGGGAGCTGGCCGCCGCGCTCGCGGTGGACGCGATCCTGGGCGGGCACGACCACGATCCCATGCTCCACGAGGAGGGGCGGGCGGTGATCGTGAAGGCCGGCTCCGACGCCGTGAACGTGGGCCAGGTCGAGTACGAGGTGCGCTGCGGGGCAGTGATCGGACGCCGCCAGCGACTGATCCCGGTGGACGAGCGCGTGGCCGAGGCCCCGGACGTCGCGTCCCTCGTCCGGCGGCAGGCCGCGCTGCTGGCGCGCGAGCTCGACGCGCCGGTGGGCCGCACCGCGGTGGCCCTCGACGCGCGCGAGAGCCTGACGCGCCGCGAGGGGACGCCGCTCGGCCGGCTCTTCGCGGCCCTGCTCCGGGATCGCGTGAGCGCGCAGGTGGGGCTGCTCAACAGCGGCGCCATTCGCGGCAACCGGGTGATCCCGGCGGGGCCCATCACGAAGCGAGACGTCCGCGAGCTGCTGCCCTTCAGCAATACGGTGACGCTGCTCGAGGTCACGGGGGCGGCCCTCCGGGCCGCGCTCGAGCACTCGGTGGACGAGCTGCCCCGGCCCACCGGCCACTTTCTCCAGACCGCCGGGATCCAGATGACCGTGGACCCCGCCCGGCCGCCCGGCCGGCGTGTCGCGACGGTCGAGATCGAGGGACGGCCGCTCGATCCGGCCGGGCTCTACCGCGTGGCGGTGCCCGACTACCTGGCCCGCGGGCAGGATGGCTACCCGATGCTGGCCGCCTCCCGGGTCCTCCTTGCGCCGGAGGATGGTCCCGGCCTCATCGAGACCGTCCTGGAGGGGCTGGCCGCGGGCCGTTCCCCTTGACCTGGGTAGGCCCCTCCGGTAGTGTATTCAATGCTTTCGGGGCGTAGGCTCGTAGCTCAGTGGGAGAGCGCTACCTTGACACGGTAGAGGTCGGCGGTTCGAAACCGCCCGAGCCTACCATTTTGTTTCACGGCAACCCTCTGGGGGTGCGCATCGCTATCCGGTCGAGCGTGAGCGAGTGAGGGAGTTGCGAGCATCACCGGGCGCAGCCCTGTGATGCTTTGTTGTCTTCATGGACGAGGTGCTGCAAATGCGGGTTGACCTTGTTGGGGGAGTGCGGGGGCCATTTCCGGGCCCCCGCAGGTGAACATGTCTGAAGAAGCGCGGCACCTGGAGTTCGCGGGGGAGTTCGACTGCCTCCCGGAGCCCCTGCCCACGCTGCGCCACTCCACGTCCCACGTGATGGCCCAGGCGGTGAAGCGGCTGTTCCCCGAGGTCAAGGTGGCCATCGGCCCCGCCATCGAGGACGGGTTCTATTACGACTTCCTGAAGGCGACGCCGTTCACCCCGGAGGATCTCGAGCGCATCGAGCAGGTGATGCGCGAGATCGTGAAGGCGGACTACCCGTTCACGCGTGAGGAGATGCCGCGGGAGAAGGCCATCACGTTCTTCGAGGAGCGGGGCGAGCCCTTCAAGGTCGAGATCCTGCGCGGGATCGACGCGCCGACCGTCTCGATCTACCGGCAGGGCGATTTCCTCGACCTCTGCCGCGGGCCCCACGTCACGTCGACCGGCCAGCTCAAGGCCTTCAAGCTGCTCTCGAGCTCCGGCGCCTACTGGCGCGGGGACGAGAAGAACCCGATGCTGCAGCGGATCTACGGGACGGCCTGGCTCACCCAGGAGGAGCTGGACAAGCACGTCTGGCGGCTCGAGGAAGCGAAGAAGCGCGATCACCGCAAACTCGGGCGCGAGCTCGACCTGTTCGACTTCTTCGACATCGCCCCGGGGGCGCCGTTCTGGTTGCCGGGGGGCATGATCCTGGTGCGCGAGCTGGAGAAGTTCGCCCGGGAGTCGCTCGACGCCCGCGGCTACCAGGAGATTGCCACCCCGCTGCTCGTGAACAAGAAGCTCTGGGAGCAGTCGGGTCACTGGGATCTCTACCAGGACAACATGTTCAAGTTCGAGGTCGAGGACGACGTCTTCAGCCTCAAGCCCATGAACTGCCCGGAGTCCGCCCTCGTCTACAAGCGGGCGCTCCGCTCCTACCGCGATCTGCCCATCCGCTACTCGGAGATGGGGCGCGACCACCGCAACGAGCGCTCCGGCGCGCTGTCCGGGCTGGTGCGGGTGCGCCAGTTCACCCAGGACGACGCGCACCTCTACTGCCGGCCGGAACAGGTCCAGTCCGAGATCACGGACCTCCTCCAGCTGGTGCGCGAGTGGTACGCCACCTTCAACCTGCAGCCCTCGTACCGGCTCGCCACGCGGCCGCCCGACAAGCTCGGGACCGAGCAGCAGTGGGACCAGGCGGAGGACGCGCTCCACCAGGCTCTGCGCGCGAACAACCTCGTCTCCGATCTGGACAAGGGCGGCGGGGCGTTCTACGGCCCCAAGATCGACATCGACGTGGAGGACGCGCTGGGGCGGCAGTGGCAGCTCGCCACCATCCAGGTGGACCTCACGATGCTGCCCGAGCGCATGCAGTGCGAGTACATCGACACGGACGGGCAGGCCAAGCGGCCGGTGGTGATCCACCGCGCCATCTTCGGCTCCTACGAGCGCTTCGTGGCGATCCTCACCGAGCACTTCGCGGGCGCCTTCCCGACCTGGCTGGCCCCGGTGCAGGCCCGCGTGCTCCCGATCAGCGAGAAACATGCGGAGTATGGTCGCAAGGTCTTCGCGGCGCTCCGCGCCGCGCGCATCCGCGCCGAGCTCGACGATCGCAACGAGAAGCTGGGCTACCGCATCCGCGAGGCCCAGATGCGGAAGGTGCCGTACATGCTGGTCGTGGGAGAGCGCGAGGCCCAGAGCGGCGCGGCGAGCCTGCGCCGCCGCTCGGGTGAAGACCTCGGCGCGGTGCCGGTGGAGCGCATCGTGGCCGAGCTGGCCGCCGAGATCGGAAGTCGTTCCGCCACCCTCACCGTGGGTCGCGCCGGCTGAGCCGGCCCCACACCGAAGGAGCGCGCGCCATCCAGTCAAAGGACATCCGGATCAATGAAGGCATTCGGGTGAGGGAAGTGCGGGTGGTGTCGGCCGACGGCGAGCAGCTGGGGATCCTGCCGATCGCGCAGGCGCTCGAGCTGGCCCGCCAGCGGGACATGGACCTGGTGGAGGTGGCGGCGGAGGCGCAGCCGCCGGTCTGCCGGATCATGGACTTCGGCAAGTACAAGTACCTGCAGGCCCGGCGGCAGAAGGACGCGCGGAAGAAGCAGACGACGATCCAGGTGAAGGAAGTGAAGCTCGGCCCCAAGACCGACACGCACGACTTCGACTTCAAGGCCAAGCACGTGCGGCGGTTCCTGGAGGAAGGCAACAAGGCCAAGGTGACGGTGCGCTTCAAGGGACGCGAGATGGCGCACACCGAGCTGGGCTGGAAGATGCTCAACAAGATGGTGGAGGGCATGCAGGACATCGCGGTCATCGAGAACCATCCCCGGATGGAAGGCCGCATGCTCAGCATGATCCTCTCGCCGAAACCACACTAGGAGTACGTCGATGCCGAAGATGAAGACCAAGCGGGCGGCGGCCAAGCGGCTCAAGGCCACCGGCACCGGCCGGCTCAAGCGCAACCGCGGCTGGAAGCGGCACATGCTCGAGGCCAAGTCGCCCAAGCGCCGGCGGCGGCTGCGGAAGCAGGTCCTGGTCGCGAAGGTGGACGAGCCGCGTCTCAAGCGCCTCGTGCCGTACCTCTAAGGAGAAGAACTCATGCCACGGGCAAAGGGCGGGGCCAAGACCCGCCAGCGCAGGAAGAAGGTCCTCAAGCAGGCGAAGGGCTATTTCGGCGGCCGCCGCAAGCTCTACCGTCCGGCCGCGGAGACGGTGCTGCGCGCGGGCGCGTTCGCCTACCGGGGGCGCAAGCAGAAGAAGCGGCGGGCGCGCGCGCTCTGGATCATCCGGGTGAACGCGGCGTGCCGGCAGCTCGGGCTGTCGTACTCCGTCTTCATGGCGGGGCTGAAGAAGGCCGGCATCGCGCTGGATCGGAAGATCCTCGCCGAGCTGGCGGTGTCCGATCCGACGGCCTTCGCCAAGCTGGCCGAGACGGCTCGCGCCCAGCGCGCCTGAGCGTGGCCGGGGACCCGCGGGTCCAGGACGTCCTCGACCGGGCCCTGGCGGAAGTCGCCGGGGCCCGCTCCACGTCCGATCTCGAGCAGGTGCGGGTGCGCGTGCTCGGCCGCTCGGGCCGGCTCACCACGCTGCTCCGGTCGCTCGGGTCGATCCCGGCCGCCGAGCGGCCCCGGGTGGGCGAGGAGACCAACCGGGCCAAGGCCACCGTCGAGGCGGCGATCGCGGCGCGGCTCGAGGCGCTGAAGGCCGAGGAGCGTCGCGCCACGCGGCAGGCCGATCGGCCGGACCTCACCCTGCCCGGCCGCCGCCCGTACCCGGGCCCGATGCATCCGATCACCCGGGTCACCGAGGAGATCATCGAGGTCTTCGAGGGGCTGGGCTTCTCGGTGGCGGAGGGCCCCGAGGTGGAGTCGGACTACTACAACTTCGCCGCGCTCAACTTCCCCCCCGATCATCCCGCGCGGGACATGCAGGACACCTTCCACATCGCGCCCGACACGCTGCTCCGCACCCACACCTCCCCGGTGCAGATCCGCACCATGAAGGTGCAGCGGCCGCCGGTGCGGATCATCTGTCTGGGCAAGGTCTACCGGCGCGACCTCCTCGACGCCACCCACTCGCCGATGTTCCACCAGGTGGAAGGCCTGGCGGTGGACAAGCACATCACGATGGCGGATCTGAAGGCCACGCTCCAGCTCTTCGCGCGGGAGATGTTCGGCCCCAAGTCCACCGTGCGCTTCCGCCCGTCTTTCTTCCCGTTCACGGAGCCGTCCGCGGAGGTGGACGTGCGCTGCTTCAAGTGCGGCGGCGACGGCTGCCGCTTCTGCAAGGACTCGGGCTGGCTGGAGATCCTGGGCTCGGGCATGGTCCACCCCAACGTCCTGCGCAACGTCGGCTACGACCCGGAAGAGGTGACCGGCTGGGCATTCGGCATGGGCATCGACCGGATCGCGCTGTTGAAGTACGAGATCGACGACATCCGGCTCTTCTTCGACAACGACCTCCGCTTCCTGCAGCAGTTCGCCGGCCTGCCCGGGCGATGAAGATCGCCTTCCGCTGGCTCAAGGAGTTCGTCGAGACCGACCTCGACGCGCGCGCGGTGGCCGACCGGCTCACCAACGCGGGGATCGGCGTGGAGCAGATCACCCCGGTGGTGGAGGGGCTCGCCGGCGTCGTGGTCGGCGAGATCGAGGCGGTCGAGCGCGACCTCGGCGTGAGCGCGGCCGGCCACCACAACCGGCTCGTCCGGGTGGCGCTGCCCGACCGCCGCTTCTCGGTGATCTGCGGCGCGCCCAACGCGGCGCCGGGCGTGCGCGCGGCCTTCGCGCCGCCGGGGGCGCGGCTGCCCGGGCTGGGCGAGGTGAAGGCGGCCAAGATCCGCGGGGTGGTCTCGGAAGGGATCCTGTGCTCGGAGAAGGAGCTGGGGATCAGCGACGATCACAGCGGGCTCCTGCTGCTGCCCGCGGAGGCGCCGCTCGGCGCCGACCTCGCCACCTACCTGGGTCTGGACGACTGGATCCTGGACATCGAGATCACCCCGAACCGGCCCGACGCGCTCTCGGTGGTGGGCGTGGCCCGCGAAGTCGCCGCGCTGACCGGCGCGCCCTTCCGCTTCCCCAAGGTGCAGGTCGCGGAGGGCGAGCAGGAGGCGGCCGCGCTCGCCGCCCTCGACGTCCAGGCCCCCGACCTCTGCCCGCGCTTCTGCGCCCGCGTGATCACCGGGCTCACCGTGAAGCCGTCGCCGCCCTGGCTGGCCCAGCGGCTGCGGGCGGTCGGCCTGCGCCCGATCAACAACCTGGTGGACGTGACCAACTACATCATGTGGGAGCTGGGCCAGCCGCTCCACGCCTTCGACCTCGACACGCTCGCCCAGCGCACGGTGGTGGTGCGCCGCGCGCGGCCCGGCGAGCGGATCAAGACGCTGGACGGGCAGGAGCGCGCGATCGGGCCCGACACCGCCCTGGTCTGCGATCCCGAGCGCGCGGTCGGCATCGGCGGGGTCATGGGCGGCGCCGAGAGCGAGGTGACCGCGTCCACCACCAACGTGCTGCTCGAGGCGGCCTACTGGGATCCGGGCTCGATCCGGCGGACATCGAAGGCGCTCGGGCTGTCAACCGACGCCGCGTATCGGTTCGAGCGTGGCGGGGATATCGAGGCGCCGCCCGACGTGCTGGCGCGCGCCGCGCAGCTCATGGCCGACCTGGGGGGCGGCACGGTGGCCCGCGGCGTGCTCGACGCGTATCCGGATCCGCGCCCGCACCGGCGTCTCACCCTCCGCCTCTCTCGAGTGGATCGGGTCATCGGGGCGTGCCCGCCGCGGGCCGACGCGGTGCGCATCCTGCACGCGCTGGGCTTCGCGGTGGACGACTCGGCCGAGGATCTGCAGGTGGTGGTGCCGAGCTTCCGGCGTGACGTCCACCAGGAGGACGATCTGGTCGAGGAGATCGTCCGGATCTGGGGCTACGACCAGATCCCGCTGACGCTCGCGGGCGGCGGCGAGATCATGCCGGTGAAGCACCCGCCCGACCTGCGGGTGGCGCGGGTGATGAGCCGGGCGCTGAACGCGGCCGGCCTCTTCGAGTGCGTGACCTGGAGCTTCGTCGATCCGGACCGGCTCAAGCGCATGGGCTGGGACGACCCGGCGACCCTCATCGCGCTCCAGAATCCGCTGTCGGTCGAGCGCTCGGTCCTGCGCCCCTCGCTGGTTCCCGGGCTCCTGGAAGTGCTCGCGATCAATGCCAATCGCCAGATGCCGGACGCCCGGCTCTTCGAGGTCGGCAATGTCTTCGCGCCGCATCGCCCGGAGGACGGCGACCGTCCCGCGCACGAGGAGCTGCGCCTGGGCATCGCGCTCACCGGCCTGCGGGCGCCCCGCGCCTGGTTCACCGGCGGCCGCGAGCGCGTGGACGTCTACGACGCCAAGGGGCTCGCCGAGCTGGCGCTCCAGGCCGCCGGCGTGACCGACGCGGACATGGTCGTCTGGCCCGCGGAGCGGGTGCCCGGGTACCTCGAGCCCGGGCGGGCCGCCCGGCTGGTGCGGGGCTCGCTCGAGCTGGGCTGGTTCGGCGAGGTGTCGCCGGCCGCCCGCGAGGTGTTCGACCTGCCCGGGCCGGTCTTCGTGGCCGAGCTGTCGGTGAGCGCGCTGGCCGGATTGCCGGCGCCGTCGGCGAAGTACGAGCCGCTGCCCCGCTTCCCGGCGGTCCAGCGCGACCTGGCGATCGTGGTCGGCAGCGAGGTGACGGCCGGCGAGGTCGAGGCGGCCATCCGCGCCATGCGGCTCGGACTGCTCGCCCGCGTCACCCTCTTCGACGTGTACACTGGCGGCCAGGTGGGGCCGGGCCGGCGCAGCCTCGCCTGGAGCCTGACCTTCCAGGCGCCCGATCGCACCCTCACCGACGCCGAGGTGAACCGGCTGCACGAGCGCATCGTCGCGGAGGTCGTCGAGCGCTTCCGGGCCGAGGTCCGCGGCGCGTGACGGAGGAGCGGATGGCCGAAGGGCTGACAGAGCGGCTCGAGCAGCTCGAGAAGTCGGCGCGCCGCGCCGCGGAGACGATCACGCGGCTGCGCAAGGAACGCGACAACCTGCAGGCCAAGGTCGCGGGCCTGGAGGCCAAGCTCCAGCACGCCGAAGCGGAGCGCACCGAGCTCACGAGCCTGCGCCAGGAACGCAAGGAAGTGCTGGCCCAGGTGGACAGCATCCTCAAGGAACTGGACCGGCTCGACATCCAATAGCGGGCAATAACGGGCAATAGAGGGCGCCATGGCCGAAAAGCAGCGCGTCGACATCGAGATCCTGGGCCAGAAGTACCCCATTCGGAGCGAAGCCGAGCCCGACTACGTCCGGAAGCTCGCTTCCTTCGTGGACGGCCGCGCCCGGGAGATCCGGGGGGACGCCTCGGGCGGAGACCCGGCCCGGGTGCTCGCCCTGACCGCCCTGGACGTGGCCGACGAGCTCTTTCGCCTCCGCGAAGAGCGCCGCGACCAGGATGTGGACCACAAGGACGTCAGCGCCCGGCTCGGCGCACTGCGGCAACTGCTGGACGCGGTGGTCCCCGAGAAGTAGCTTGACCGACCGGCGGGGGCGGGGGTACACAGTAGAGGCCCTACGCTGTACGTGATGCCGGGGGGAAGTTTCAACCTCGTTTAAAGATTGGGAGCCGCTCACGAGGGTGGTGCGCACGCCCCTCCTAGGAGGGGAAGCCTGAAGCCCTCCATTTTGGCGCCCACCTGGTGCATACCAGGTTCGAAACACCGTCGGCACACGGCAGAGGTGGGGCATTTTCCTCTCCGGAGTCCTCTCCCGCTTCGTTGACATTCCTCTCCCGCGGGGCCTATAATTCGTCAGATTTCGCGGCTACTTGCCGCCCGTTGCCTCTAGTGCACATGATCCGGACCGGGTCACGACCCGGGATGGAGTGATCGATGAACGCCATGACCTGGCTGGTCGTGCTGGTGCCGGTCGTCGCCCTCCTGGCCGCCTTCGTCGGATATTTCGGTGCCCGCGCCGTCGCCGCCCGCACGCTCGGAGATGCGCAGGCCCGCGCCAACCGTATCGTCGATGACGCCAAGCGGCTGACCGAGCAGGCGCGCGGGGACGCCGAGGGGAAGATGCGCGAGGCCGAGGCCAGGGCCCGCGAGGTCGAGACCAGGATTCGCGGCGCCGAGCTCGAGGCCAAGGAGCTGGCGCTGAAGGCGCGGGCCGAGCTGGACCAGGAAACCCGCGCCCGCCAGCGGGAGCTGCAGGACCTGGAGCGCCGCGTCGCCCAGCAGGAAGAGCAGCTCGGCCGGCGGCTGGATCAGCTCGACCGGCGCGACGCCGAGTTCCAGACTCGCGACCGGGCCCTGGCCGACCGGGAGCGAAGCCTCGGGGAGAAGGAGGCGCGGCTGGGCTCGGCCCTCGAGGAGCAGCGCCGCAAGCTCGAGGCCGTCGCGGGGCTCACCACCGAGGAGGCCAAGCGCCAGCTCATGGCCCAGGTCGAGGTGGAGTCCCGGCGCGAGGCCCAGCTCCTGGGCATGCGCCTCGAGGAGGAGGCGCGCGAGACCGCGCACATGAAGGCCAAGGAGGTGCTGGCCACCACCATCCAGCGGCTGGCGCCGGACTACACGGTGGAGACCGCGGTGTCCATCGTGGATCTGCCCTCCGACGACATGAAGGGCCGCATCATCGGCCGCGAAGGCCGCAACATCCGGGCGCTCGAGAGCTTCACCGGCGTGGACCTGATCGTGGACGATACCCCGGAGGCGGTGCTGATCTCGGCCTTCGATCCCTACCGCCGGGAGATCGCGCGCCTGGCGCTCCAGCGCCTGATCGCGGACGGGCGCATCCATCCCGCCCGCATCGAAGAGGTGGTGGAGAAGGTCAAGAAGGAGATGGAGCAGCACCTGCGCGAGGAAGGCGACAAGGCCTGCTTCGAGGTCGGCGTGCACGGGCTCCACCCCGAGCTGGTCAAGCTGGTGGGCCGGATGAAGTACCGGACCTCGTACGGCCAGAACTGCCTGCAGCACTCGAAGGAAGTGGCGTGGCTGGCCGGCATGATGGCGGCGGAGATCGGCGCGGACGCGCAGCTCGCGAAGCGGATGGGGCTGCTGCACGACATCGGCAAGGCGCTCACCCACGAGCAGGAGGGGAGCCACCCCGAGCTGTCGCTGCAGGTGCTCACCAAGTACAACGAGTCGCCGCAGGTGATCAACGCGGCCCTCTGCGGGCACGAGAACGTGGAGCCGGAGACCATCGAGGCGGTGCTCACCGAGGCCGCCGACGGCATCTCGGCGGCCCGGCCCGGGGCGCGGCGCGACGTGCTGGAGAGCTACATCAAGCGGCTGGCCAAGCTGGAGGAGATCGCCATGTCCTACAAGGGCGTGGAGCTCTGCTACGCGATCCAGGCCGGGCGGGAGCTGCGCGTGATGACCAAGGCCGAGCAGATCTCCGATCTCGACGCGCACCAGCTCGCCAAGGACATCTCCAAGCGCATCGAGGCCGAGATGCAGTACCCCGGCCACATCAAGGTCGTGGTGATCCGCGAGACCCGCGCGGTCGAGGTGGCCAAGTGACCAAGCCCCTCACGGTCATCTGCGTGGGCGACGTCTTCGGCGAGCCGGGCCGCCGCGCGATCCAGACGCTGCTGCCGAAGCTCAAGAAGCAGCACGAGGCCGACCTGGCGGTGGTCAACGTCGAGAACGCCGCCTCGGGCTTCGGGGTGACGCCGCTGATCGCCCGCACCTTCCTCGAGCAGGGCGTGGACGTGATGACCTCCGGCAACCACATCTGGGACAAGAAGGAGATCATCGAGTACATCTGCAAGGAGAACCTGCTCCTG
>DATHSW010000215.1:0-4878 GCA_035463855.1 Candidatus Deferrimicrobiaceae bacterium
TAGGAGAGGCCGAACACCGCGTTGAAGAGGGCCAGGCAGATCAGCGCCGCGAACACGAAGTTGTGGCGGACGAAGCTCAGGCCCTCGACGAGCTGGGTGCCCATGTGACCGGCGGGCGCGGCCGACTTCGTGTCCACCCGCAGCCGCGCGTACATCACGAGCGCCATCCCGGACGCGACCGCGGCGATGGCGAGGCCGACCGTCCCGCCGAAGGCCGCGATCAGGATGCCGGTGATGGAGGGTCCGATCATGCGGCCGGCCTGCCAGGGGATCGAGCCGAGCGCGACCGCGTTGGCCAGCCGGGCGCGCCCGACCATCTGCGGCACCATGGACATCCGGGTCGGCTCGTCGAAGGCGCGGAACGTGTTGCTGAGCGCGGCCAGCGCCAGGAGGTGCTCGACGCGGATCAGCGCGAGCGCGGAGAGGCCGAAGGCCACCAGCAGGGTCGCGGTCGTCAGGACCTGGGTGGCGAGGAGCAGGCGCACCCGGTTCATGCGATCGGCGAGCACCCCGCCCCAGAGCTGGAAGACCACCAGGGGGAGGCCCTGGGCGAGCCCGAGATAACCGAGGTGGAGCGCGTCGTGGGTGACTTCCCAGACCATCCACGCGAACGTGACGTACTCGGCGCGGTGACCGAGCACGTAGAAGACGAGGCCGACCCAGTAGAAGCGGTAGTTCCGTTCCCGGAGCGCGGCGAAGGTGGAGTCCGGCGAGACGGGCTCTCCTCAGGCCCGCCAGGGCTCGACGAGGATCTTGGCGTGGCGCTCGGGGGAGGCGAGGGCCTCGAACGCGCCCGCCACGCCCTCGACGCCCACCTTGCCGGTGATGAGCGGCGCGACCGGGATGCGGCCCTCGGCGATGTGGGTGAGCGTCGCCGCGAACTCCTCCGGCGTGTAGCCCAGCACGAACTGCAGGTTGAGCTCCTTGCTGATGCCGAGCATCGGATGGATCGTGTCGGCTTCCATGCACACGCCGACCACGACGATGCGCGTGCCCCGGGGCGAGGCGCCCATGAGCTGATCGAGCACGCCCGGCACGCCCACGCACTCGAAGACCACCGCGGGGCGCACCGGCGGGCCCGCGATCCAGGGCGGCAGCGCGGGCGCGCGGCTGGCGTCGCGCCACACCGCGGCCTCGCGCCAGCTCTGCCACGGCGTGGCCGTCGCCGGATCCACCACGACGTCGGCGCCCAGCGCGGTGGCCAGCTCCCGGCGCCGCGCCGAGAAGTCCGCCGCCACGATCGGGCGCGCGCCCTGCAGGCGCAGCGCCGCGATCACGGCCAGGCCCACCGGGCCGCAGCCGATCACGAGCGGCGCGTCGTCGGGCAGAAGGCGCGCCCTGGCCACCGCGTGGAGCCCGACCGCCATCGGCTCGGTGAGCGCGGCGTGCTCGGGGCCGAGCCCGTTCGGCACCGGGAGCAGCAGCGCCTCGGTGAGCCGCATGTACTCGGCGTAGCCGCCCGGCGTGTCGTTGGAGTAGCCCACGGTACGGGGGCCGTCGGCGCGGATCAGGCTCGGGCGGGAGCAGACGCGGGTGCCGGGCTCGAGGGCCCGCGTCGTCTGGGGGCCGTGCTCGACGATCTCCGCGCAGAACTCGTGGCCCATCACCACGTCGCGCGCGAGATCCATCGTGAACACGCTGCCCGCGCGGCGGGAGGCCGCGACGAACTGCTCGGCGTGCTTGAGCGCGTGGAGATCGGAGCCGCAGATGCCGCAGGCGAGGGTCTTCACCAGCACCTCGCCGGGCCCCGGCTCGGGACGGGGCAGGTCGGCGACGACGAGGCGCTGGCTCCGCATCACGGCGGCGCGCATCTATCGCACCTCCACGATCAGCTCCACCTCGACCGAGACGTTGGACGGCAGCGAGGACAGGCCGACCGCGCTGCGGGCGTGGCGGCCGGGCTCGCCGAAGAGCTGCTCGAGCAGATCCGACGCGCCGTTGATCGCGGCGGGCTGGGTGGCGAAGTCACGCCCGGCGTTGACGAAGCCGATCACCTTGACCACCCGCCTCACCCGGTCGAGCGAGCCGACCGCCTGCTTCACGCAGGCCAGGCAGTTCAGCATGGCGTCGCGGGCCGAGAGATAGGCGTCCTCCTGGCTCACCTCCTGGCCGACCACGCCCACGTAGCGGCGCATCCCGTTGATGCGGGCGGTCTGGCCGGAGGTGAAGACGAGGTTGCCGACGCGCGCGGCCGGGAGATAGTTGCCCACCGGGACGGGCGGCTGCGGCAGCTCGAGCCCCAGCGCGGCGAGACGCTTCTCGATCCGCATCGCATCCGGCACCGGCGTCAGATCCTTTCCGCCTCGGCGAGCATGGCCTCGTATCCTGACACGACCTGCCGGGGAACCTCCACCAGATCCAGGATGCGGTCCGTCACGCCCCGGCGCACCGCCGCCACCGTGACCGCGCCGCTCGGCTCGATCATGAGCCCCTCTTCGCCGAGCAGGCGCACCGCCTCGACGATCTCGGCGTCCTCCACCGCGAGCGCGTCGCCGCCGGACGCGCGGACCGCCGCGAGCGTCTGGTCGCCCAGCAGGCCCGGGTCGGCCGCCGCGACCGCACTCGCGATGGTGGGCTGCTTCTCCACCGGCTCCACGCGCGGGAGGCCCTTCTTCCACGACGCCACGATGGGCGCGCAGCGCGCGGCCTGCACCGCGGTCATCTTGGGCAGCGCGTCGGTCCATCCGAGCGTCCGGAACTTCTTGCCCTCGTAGCGGAACGGGTTGTCGGTGCCGCAGTCGTACCACTTGACCCGCCCGCTCCCGATCAGCCGCCGGTACATGGCATTGATCTGCGAGTAGTGGCCGTCCACGCGGATGAGGCGGGCGCCGAAGAAGACGGCCTGCGCCATCTTCGGGACCGGCGTGTCCTTCGGGCAGAACACCACGCTGCGGAGCCCGGCGCGCGCGGCGTAGGCCGCGGTGGACGAGGCCTTGTTGCCGGTGGAGTCGCAGGAGAGCACGCCGTAGCCGAACTCGACCGCCTTGGTCGCCGACACGGTGATCGAGCGGTCCTTCAGCGAGCCGGTGGGATTGCTGGCGTCGGACTTGAGCCAGAGCTCCCGCACCCCACAGGCTCGGGCAAGGCGCGCCGAGCGCAAGAACGGGGTGCCGCCCTCGCCCAGGGTCACGATGCGGGCAGGATCGAGGACGGGCAGCAGCTCCCGCCAGCGCCAGACGCCGGCGGGGCGCCGGGCGAGCGCGTCGCGGTCCACCTCGCGGCCGAGGCGGGCGAGATCGTAGCGAGCCTCGAGCAGGTGGTGGCAGGTCGGGCACAGCAGGTCCTGGTCGGGCGCATACGCCGCGCGGCAGCCGAGACAGTCGAAGCCGGTGAAGGACAGGTGCGTCATCTCCCGGGCGATAGTATGCTCCCGGCATGGCCCGCCTCAAGCTCGTCCTCGCGATGATGATGCACGAGACCAACACCTTCTCCCCGGTGCCCACCCCGCTGTCGTCGTTCCGCCCGCTGCAGGGCGAGGCGGCCGTCGCGGAGTTCAAGGACACCAATACCCAGCTCGGCGGGTTCCTGCACGTGGCCCAGCAGGCGGGCGCCGAGATCGTGCTGCCGGTGGCGGGCGGGGCGCACCCGTCCGGCTACGTGGAGCGGGCGGCCTACGAGGACATGGTCGAAGCCATCGTGGGCGCGGTGCGCGGCGGCTGTGACGCGGTGTTCCTGGCGCTGCACGGCGCGATGGTGGCCGAGCACGTGGACGACGGCGAGGGCGAGCTGCTGCGGCGCATCCGCGCGGTGGCGCCGACGGTGCCCATCGCGGTGGGGCTCGACTTCCACTCGCACATGACCGCCGCGATGGTGGACAACGCCACCGTGATCACCGGCTACTGCACGTACCCCCACGTGGACATGGGCGACACCGGCCAGCGCGCCGGGCGGACCATGATGCGGGCGCTGCGCGGGGAGATCGAGCCGGTGATGGTCTGGGGCTCGCTCCCGATGATGACCAGCACGCTGGTCCACACCCCGTCGCGCCAGCCCATGAAGGACGTGATGGACATGGCGATGGCCGCGGAGGCCTCGGGCGCGGTGCTGAACGCCTCGGTGTTCGGGGGCTTCCCCCACGCGGACATCCCGCACATCTCGCTCTCCGCGGTGATGGTCTGCGATCGTCGCCCCGACGCGGGGCAGGCGCTGTGCGATCGCCTGCTCGCGATGGCCTGGGAGCGGCGGGCGGCCTTCCTCTACACCGGCGCCCCGCTGGCCGGGCAGGTCGCCCACGCCCGCACGCTCGGCGACGGGCCCATCGTGCTGGTGGACCACGGCGACAACACCGCCTCCGGCGGCACCCAGGACGTGATGAGCGTGATCGACGAGGTGATGCGCCAGGGGCTCACCGACGTGGTGGCCGGGCCCATCTGCGATCCGGCGGGGGTGCGTCGTCTCGTCGAGGCCGGCACCGCGGCGAGCGTCACGCTGCCGCTGGGCGGCCGGGTGGACATGCCGCAGATCAATCTCCCCGGCAAGCCGCTCACGGTGACCGGCAAGGTCACGCGCATCACCGACGGGCAGTTCACCGTCACCGGGCCGATGGCCACCGGGACGCGCGTGCGCATGGGCCGGACCGCGGTGCTGGACACCGGGGCCATGCAGATCGTGGTCTCGGAGGGGCGCAGCGAGCCCTTCGACACCGGCGTCTTCACCCACTGCGGGATCGACCCGCGCTGCAAGAAGTACGTGCTGATCAAGTCACGCCAGCACTTCCGGGCCGGCTTCGAGCCGATCGCCCGGCACATCGTCCTCTGCGACGGCGACGGCGTGACCAGCTCCGACCTCGCGCTCTTCGACTACCGCAGGCGCCGCCGCCCGCTCTACCCGTTCGAGCCGAACCTCAGCGCGTGAGCCGCGACCTCACGGCGCCGCTTC
>DATHSW010000216.1:0-13388 GCA_035463855.1 Candidatus Deferrimicrobiaceae bacterium
AGCGGCCGCGCCGCGAGCAGCTCACGGGTCAGCTCGGCCGCGAACAGGCAGCCGAGCAGACCCACGGCGGCGTTGAGCAGCAGGAGCCGCCTGGGCACGAGCTAGTCGTCTCCCGCGGCGCCGGGCAGGAGATAGCCGGCCACGGTCACCGTGGTCAGCAGATCGCGAGGCTGCGCGGGCGCCACGAGCCGGATCTTCACGTCCCGGAGCGCCAGCAGCCGGTCGGCGCGCTCCAGGCGGCCGAGCGCGCCGACCGTGTCCCGGATGCTCCCGACGAGCGCCAGCTCGATGCCGATCTCCTGCAGGCCCTCGAGCGCCGACGGCGCCAGGACGCGCTCGCTCCGGATCTCGACGCCGCCCGGCAGGAGATCCTTGATCACCTTCTGCAGCTCCGCCGCCGCGAGCGGCGGTGTCGGACCGCGGAGCAGGCGCGCCGATTCGACCTCGAGCCGCGCGGTGACGGAAGCCAGCTCCTCGGTGAGACGGGGCCGCCGGCTCACCAGCAGGCGCCGCCGCTCGAGTGCGGCCTCCCGCGCCGGGACGGCGGCCTCGACGGCGCGCGCGCGGGTGACGAGGGGCTCGACGAGGAACAGATAGCCGCCGACGACGAGTGCCACCGCGGCGCCCGCGCCCACCACCATGCGCTCCCGCACGCTGAGGGCCGCCATTCTAGGGCCTGCTCTCCCACGCGGCGCGGAGGCGGAACTGCTCCTTGTTCTGCGCCTTGGTCACGGGCGCGGTGAGCTCCACCCGCTCGAGGCGAGGCGAGGCCTCGAGCAGCGGGATCAGCGCGCTCGCCCCGTCGGCCTGGCCGGTCAGCTCGATGCCCTGGCGGTCCATGGTGAGCGCCTGCAGCCAGGCGCCGGCGGGCAGCGTGTCCGTGAGCTCGTGCAGCATCGGCAGCGCCCGGACCCGCGCGGCCTCGGCACCCATCAGCGCGGCCAGGACCCGGCGTTTGCGCGCCAGCTCCGCGGCCAGGCCGTCCACGGCCTTCGCGTCGGGCTCGAGCCGGCGGATCTCCGCGCTCACGCGCCCGAGGTAGCGCTCGGTCTCGATCACGTGCGCGAGCGCCAGGCTCAGGCCGAGGAGCGCGGTGATCAGGGCCGTGCCCGCGGTCACGAGCTGCGCCCGCGAGGGCGTCCAGGGCCGCGCCGATTCCGGCAGGAGGTTCAGGGCGGGGCTTCGCGGCGCCGCGGCGAGGGCCAGCGCGAGCAGGCCGGCGCCCCGGTCGTCCGCGGGCAGCGCGGCGACGAAGGGAAGGGCGGCCGCGGCGAGCGGCGGGCCGGCGACCGGCGCGTCGAGCGATGCGCCCACCGCCTCGCGCCAGGCCGCCGCACCGTCGCCCGACACCCAGACCTCGTCGGCGCCGCTCCAGCGGACGATCGGGAGGCTCCGCCGGATCTCGCGCGCGAGCTCGGCCGGGTCCGCCGCGGCGACCTGGCGGCTCGTGAGCAGGGCTCGGCGGTCGAGGAGCAGCAGATCGGCCACGCCGTCGTGACGGTGCGCCCAGATCACGTGGCGGCTCGGGAGCGCGCGGGGCAGCAGGGCGGGGAGCCCGTGGCAGGCGACCGTCAAGGCGCCGGCGCGGCGCCGCGCGCCGGCCAGCAGCGCTAGCGGCCGCTCCACGGTGCGCCCCTCGGCGGCCACCACCAGCACGCGCCGGGGATCCTCGGCCGCGCTCGGCAGCTCGGCCCAGTCGAAGCGGGTGGTCTCCGGCGGGAACGGCACGTGCCGCTCGAGATCGAAGCCGATCATCCGGGCCACGTCGCCGCCGGCCGCCCGGGGCAGCTCGATGACCTTCACGACCGCGAGCCGGCGATCGAGGCCCACGCGCACGCGCCCCCCGGCGAGCCCGCGCGACTGGAGCTCCGCGGCGAGAGCCTGCGCGGGGTCCTCCGTGGCGTGGACGACGAAATACTCCAGACGGCCGCGGCCGGTGACGGCGACCACGGTGGCTCGATCGTCGCGGAGGAAGACGCCGATGCGGGCCGGGATCATTCGTCGGATCCCGGGCGCCACGAGAGGATCGTCGCCTCGAGCGGCGCGTTGCGCCGGCCGCGCTGCACGACGGCCACCACGTGGCTGCGTGCCACTCCCGCGATCAGGCCCCGCGCCTCGATGCGGTAGGTGCTGCTGCCGACCGTCAGGCCCCGCCCGGCGAAGCGGCCCGGCACGCTCGGATACGGCGCGCGCGCGCGCGTCTGGACCACGTCGGCGATCTCGGCATCCGAGAGGCCCACCGCCTTCAGGACGGGCGGGGAGGCCGTGTTGATGTTCACGGAGCTCAGCGCCGCCGCGGTGACCAGCCCGCCCAGGCCGGGGCGGTCGTCGGTGCCCTCGTACAGCTCGCGGGTGATGCCGCGGATCTGGAGCAGCTCGGCCGCGTCCTGGAGATCGGCGTTGCGCGCGCGATGAGGGACGGGACGCTGCGAGTAGAAGTCGCTCTCCGCCCCGTGGAGGCGATGGAGCTCGTTGGCATCCCGCCAGTCCTGGAGCGAGTCGTTGATGACGTCGCGCTGCGTCCGGTCCAGCTCGAGCGCGGCCAGCAGGCGATCGAAGCGGTCGGCGGCCCCGGTGTTGAGGGCGAGCCGCGCGCTCTCGTCGGCGATCCGGTAGGAGAACTCGCCCGGACCGAGCGCCACCCGCCGGCGGGGCAGGGCGGGCAGGCGGGTCGGCGTGGTCTGCCCGGGCCGCGCGCGATAGAAGACGACCTGGCCGGTCTCGTCCAGCGCGGCCACCTGCGATGGGCTCATGATCTCGCGCATGGCCTGGTGCACGGCGGCCTCGGCCAGATGCCGGGCCAGCACCTCGTCGCGGTAGGCGCGGACCATGGACGCCTCGATCCGCGCCGAGAAGGCGAGCTCGGTCACCACCACCGCGAGCAGGGTCAGGGCGAGCAGGACGGCAACCATCACGAAGCCGCGCCCGCTGCTCATGGCACGGCGGCCCGGATGGGCACGCTGAGTACCTGCGGCGCGGCAGTGCCGGTCACGAGGGTGATCTCGACGGCGCGCGGCAGCGTGTCCTCCTGGCGCATGTCCCATTCGTCCTGCCAGGCGCCGGGCTCCTCACCCAGATAGCGAAAGCGCACGACTCGCGTCGCCGGGTCCACCAGCGCCGGCGCGAGCTGCTCCAGCGCGAGGCGATTCGGCAGGACCTGCTGGCGCAGCGTGAGGCCCGTCCCCTCGCTGGAGACGCTGACCGCGGCGAACGCGATGGGCGCCGGCGCGGGAAACGGCGGGGCGAGCGTGGCGAACGTGAGCCGGTCCGCCCGGCCGTCGAAGAGGATGCGCGGCTCTTGGGTCTGGTCCGGGGTGAATCGGTACGGGAAGGCGCCGTCGAGCGCGCGCTCGAGCAGGACCCCGACGCCCCGCGCGTGGTCGAGCCGGGCCGACCGCGCCTCGCCCTTCTGCCACGCGGCCAGGCCCACCCGGAGCCCGCCGAAGGCCACGACGAGCACCGCGGCGGCGATGCTGATCGCGAGCAGCACCTCCACCAGCGTGAAGCCCCTCCCCCTCATCGCGCGCTGTCCTCGGAGACCGCGCGCAGGCTCGCCAGCTCGAGCGTCTGGTTGTGCCCCCACCGCACGCCGACGGTGAGCGCATAGAGGCGGAGCTGCGGCCCCGCGCCGGGCGCCAGCTCCTCGGGCACCGGCACCAGGGTCACGCGGCGCTCCCATTGAAAGCGCCCGTCCCGGCCGGCGTCCACGCCTTCCTCGATCGCCTCGCCGGCGCGCGCGACGCGATCCGCCACGATCACCGCCTGCTGGTAGTCGTCGGCGCGGTGGAGGAGGCGCAGGCCCTGGGAGGCCAGCTGCATGAGCGCGACGATGGCCACGGCCAGGATGGCGACGGCCACCAGCACCTCGAGCAGGGTGAAGCCGCGGCTCATGATCCCGCCCGGCGCATGCTCACGCGGCCGGTCAGCGCGTCCACCGCGATCACGTAGGAGTCGGCGCCGCGCGCCGCGATGGCGAAGCGGGCGCCGCTCGACGCCCCGTGCGGGAAGAACGTGACGCGGGGCGGGGGTGGGTCGGCCGCGATGCGCAGCGTTGGCCCGACGGCGAGACGGCGCAGCGCGGCGGCCGCGCCGTCTCGCCCGGGCCGGCGCACCACCAGCGCGTGCGCGTCGCGATCGACGATCACCTCGAGGGCCTGCCGGCGGGCGGCCGCCTGCTCGCGCGTGGAGCGGAGGAATGCGGCGACCGCGCCCACTTCCGCGCGGGCCCGCAGACTCGCGGCAGTGCGGTCCACGGCCGGCCCGACCACTGCGACGGCGAGGGCGAGAACGGCGAGAACCACCACCAGCTCCATGAGGGAGAAGCCGCCGACCGCAGACCTCACTTCGCCTCCCAGGAGGTGACGTCGCCGTTCTCGCCGTCGCCCCCGGGCGCGCCGTCGGCGCCGTGGGTCCAGATGTCGTAGTCCCCGTGATCGCCCGGGCAGCACTTGTACTGGTAGGGGCGGCCCCAGGGATCGGCCGGCACCGCCGGCTTCTTGAGATAGGGGCCGTTCCAGGCGGGGAGGTTGGGATTCTGCACCAGCGCCTGCAGCCCGGCGCCGGCCGGCGGGTAGGCGCCGATGTCGAGCCGGAACTGGTCGAGCGCGGCGCCGAGCAGCTCGATCTGCGCTCGGGCAGCGGCCTGCTTGCTCTGGCCGACGCGGCCGAAGAGGCGGGGTCCCACGAGGCCGGCGATGAGGCCGAGGATGATGATCACGACCAGCAGCTCGATGAGCGAGAACCCGCGCGCGTCCCGGAGCAGTCGTTGGATGCGCATGAGCCGTTTCATAACGGGAGGTCGGTGACGGAGAGGATCGCCAGCAGCATGGCGACGACGATGAAGCCCACCACCACGCCCATGACCAGGATGATGCAAGGCTCGGCCAGCGCGATCAGGCGCTTGACCAGCTTGCGGGTGTCGGTCTCGAGCGAGGCCGCCACCTGGAGCAGCGTCTCCTCGAGCCGTCCCGTCTCCTCGCCCACGCGGACCATGTGGACGGCCAGGGGCGGGAAGGCGCGCGCCTCGGCCATCGGCTGGGCGAGCCCGGCGCCCCGCCGGACGCCGTCGCCCAGACCCTCGACCGCGCGGGCCAGCACCTGGTTGCCCAGCATGTCCCGGACCACGGTGAGGGCGGGGATCATCGCGACGCCGCTCCGGAGCAGCGTGCCCAGGATGCGCGTGAAGCGCGCGACCTCGCTCTTGACGATGACCTCGCCGGCCAGTGGCAGGCGGAGCAGCAGCCGGTCGGCGCCGAGCCGTCCGCGCGGCGTGGCGAGCACCATGCGGCCGGCCAGCACGCCGCCCACGCCCAGGAGGGCCAGCAGCCACCAGTACCGGTGGATCGCCGCGCTGGCCTCGAGCAGGATCAGGGTGGGCAGCGGGATCGTCGCGCCCAGGTCGTCGAAGATGACCGCGAAGCGCGGGATCACGAAGGCCATGAGGAAGACCACCGCGCCCGCGCCCACGCCGGTGAGCAGCACGGGATAGATCAGCGCGGAGACCAGCGCGTCGCGGAACTCCTGCGACTCCTCGAGGAAGCCGGCGAGCCGGCGCAGGGTGGTCTCGAGCACGCCGCCCTTCTCCCCGGCGCGGACCATGTTGACGTAGAGGCGCGAGAACGGCCTCGGGTGGTGCGCGCCGAGCGCGTCGGCCAGCGAGCTGCCGCCCCGCACGCCGCGCAGCACGTCGGCCGTGATCGCGCGCAGCCGCGCGGTGGGCGCCAGCTCGGCCTGGATGGCCAGCGCCCGGTCGAGTGGCAGCCCGGCCTCGACCAGCGTGGCGAGCTGCTGGGTGAACGAGACCAGGTCGCGCCCGGCCACGCGCTCCCGCCCGGTCTCCGGCCAGGCCAGGCCGAACACGCGGCGCCGCTGATCCTGCGCGGCGATCGCGATCGGGAAGTAGGCCTCGCGCTGCAGGCGCTCCACGACCGCGCGCGCGTCGGCCGCCTCCATCACCCCGTCGATGGTCTGCCCCCGCCGGTCCGCCGCCCGGTAGCTGAAGACGGTCACGCCTCCTCCTGCGTCACCCGCAAGATCTCCTCCACGGTGGTGAGCCCCGCGCACGCTTTCGCCCACGCGTCCTCCCGCAGCGTCACCATGCCCTGCGCCACCGCGTGGCGGCGGATCTCGCCGGCCGGCGCCTTGCGCACCACCAGGCGCAGCACCTCCTCGGTGATGCGGAACAGCTCGTAGATGCCGCTGCGCCCGCGATAGCCGGTGCCGCGGCAGTCCTCGCAGCCCTTGCCGCGGAAGAGCTCCACGCCGGTCGCGTCGGTGACGCCGAGGGCCAGCAGCTCGGCGGGATCCGCCTGGTCCGGCGCGCGGCAGGCCGGGCAGATGCGACGCACCAGCCGCTGGGCCAGCACGCCGGTGAGCACGGAGGAGAGCAGGTAGGGCTCGCAGCCCATGTCCTGTAGCCGCGTCACCGCGCCGGGCGCGTCGTTGGTGTGCAGTGTCGAGAAGACCAGGTGCCCGGTGAGCGCGGCCTGGATCGCGATCTCGGCGGTCTCGAGATCGCGGATCTCGCCCACCATGATCACGTCCGGGTCCTGCCGCACGATGTGGCGCAGCCCGGACGCGAACGAGAGGCCGATCCTGGGCCGGACCGGGATCTGGTTGACGCCCTTGAGCTGGTACTCGACCGGATCCTCGACCGTGATGATCTTGAGATCCGCCCGGTTGATCTTGTCGAGCGCCGCGTAGAGCGTGGTGGTCTTGCCCGATCCCGTGGGCCCCGTGACGAGCAGGATGCCGTGGGGCCGATGGATCAGCGTCTCGACGCCGCGCGCGGTCGGCGCCGAGAACCCCAGCCGGTCGAAGGGCAGGAAGACCGAGGAGCGGTCCAGCAGGCGCATCACGATGGACTCGCCGTGGATGGTGGGCACGGTGGACACGCGGATGTCCACGCGCCGGCCGCCCGGGGCGGTGACCCGGATGCGCCCGTCCTGGGGTAGCCGCCGCTCGGCGATGTTCAGCTCGGCCATGATCTTGATGCGCGAGGTGAGCGCGGCCTGCAGGCGCCGGGGCGGCGCCTCCTGGTCGTAGAGCAGCCCGTCGATGCGGTAGCGCACCCGCAGGCTGTCCTCGAAGGGCTCGATGTGGACGTCGGAGGCCTCCGCGGCCAGCGCCCCCTCGATCAGCAGGTTCACGAGCCGGACCACCGGGGCCTCGAAGGCCATGTCGCGGAGCTGGTTGACGTCGTCCTCCGCGTCCCCGGGACGCTCCGCCACCGGCCCGATGCCTTCCACGATCTTCTGCAGCGCGGTGTTGGCCCCGTAGGCGCGCTCGATGGCCTCACGAATCGCGGGGGCCGGGGCAACGCAGAGCCGGATGGCGAGCGGCAGGCTCTGCTGGAGCTCGTCGAGCAGCAGCGGGTTGGTGGGCTCCGCCGTCGCCACCGTGACCGTCGCGCCCTCGACCGCGATGGGGCAGGCGACGTGCTCCCGCAGGTACCTGGCCGACAGCTCCGCGAGCGCGGGCGGCGTCGAGGGGAGCTCGTCGCCGGCAAGGTACGGGAGGCCCTGCTGGGCCGCCACCGCCCGCAGCACGTCCTCCTCGCTGGCCGCGCCCATCGCGACCAGCGCCTCCCCGAGCCGCCGGTTCTCCTGGCGCGCGCGGGCCAGGGCGGCCTCGAGGGTGTCCGGCGCGATGACGCGGGCCTCCACGAGAAGCTGTCCGATGCGCGCGGAATCGACGGGAGCGCTGTCCACGGTGGGCGAAGTATCCGGGTCGCGGCGCGAGCGCGTCAATCGTACGAAGATGTCGACACCGTGTCGAAAAGGTTGCAGGGGGTGATGCGTCCGATCCGCCTCGCCCTGGCCCTCTCCCCCCGACGGGGGAGAGGGCGGTGTGACCGCTAGTTGCCGTGGGGTTGGCGGCCGCGTTGGCTGCCGCCGATGGGGTCGCCGTCGTCGCGGGTGATCACCAGGCAGGCCGAGCGGGGCCGGCCGCCGGTGGGGCCGTCCGGCCAGGAGCTGAAGCGCGTGGGATTCGCGGGGTCGTTGGCGCCGGTGGGGGCCTCGCCCGGGTGCTGGATGCCCACGAACATGGTCCGCTCGTCGGGGGTCACGACCACGCCGGTGACCTCGCAGACGTTGGGGCCCACGAGGAAGCGGCGGGTCTCGCGGGTCTCGGGATCGGCGCAGAGCATCTGGTTGTTGCCGAAGCCGGCGTAGCTGCCGCTGTTGATCGTGCTGCCGGAGACGTCGGTCTGGATCCAGAGGCGGCCGCTCGGGTCGACGTAGATGCCGTCGGGCGAGCCGTACTTGTCGCCCACGATGGTGGCGCCGTGGGCGGGGTTGGCCGGGTCGCCGGCCAGGGCGAAGATGTCCCACGTGAACGTGGGCTCGGTCCAGTCGTGGCGGTAGCGCCAGCGGATGATGTGGCCGAACGCGTTGGCCGCGCGCGGGTTCGGCGCATCCGTGGGCGCGTTGGTGCCGGTGCCCCGGCGGGTGTTGTTGGTCAGCGTGGCGATCGCGGTCAGCGAGCCGGGGAAGGTGTCGATCCACTCCGGCCGGTCCATCTTGGTGGCCCCGGCCGCGTCGGCGGCGCCGCGGGTGTTGATCAGGATGTCACTCGGCGACCACGCGGCGAGCGCCGGGTTGTCGGGCGTGAGCGGCAGCCACTCTCCGGAGCCGTCGGCGTTGAAGCGGGCCGCGTAGAGGATGCCGTCGTCGAGCGGATCGATGCCCCGGCGGCGCGCGGTGCGCCACGGCAGGTTCGACACGTAGCGGTAGATGTACTCGAACTGCTCGTCGTCGCCCATGTAGACCACGATCTGGCCGCGCTTCGTCTCCTGCACCCGGGCGCCCTCGTGCTTCAAGCGCCCGAGCGCGGTGCGCTTCACCGGGGTGGACCGGGGCTTGAACGGGTCGATCTCCACCACCCAGCCGAAGCGGTTCGGCTCGTTCGGCTCGACGTCCACCTGGAAGCGCGGGTCGGTGGTGTGCCAGAGATAGCCGAAGCCGGCCGCGTTGATGCCGTACCGGCGCTCGAGGTCCGTCGCCGGGCCGGTCTTGCGGAAGTAGCCGTTGAAGTTCTCCTCGCAGGCCAGGTAGGTGCCCCACGGGGTGTAGCCCATGGCGCAGTTGTTGAGGGTGCCGAGAACCCGCGTGCCGTCCGGGTCCTCGGTCGTCTTCATCCGGTCGTCGCCGGCCGCCGGGCCGCCGATCTTGATCGGGGTCCTGCCGGTGATGCGGCGGGCGTAGCGTGACGGGCGCACCACCCGCCACTCGCCGCCCCGCTGGCCCTTGCCGCCCTTCCGGGTGATCTCGACGATCGAGACCCCGTGGGCGTTCAGCGACTTGTCGGTCTTCTCCTGGTTCCAGTCGGTGACGCCGTCCGGGAAGAGCAGGACGTCGTCGGTGTACTCGTTGTTCTGCACGAGCAGGCCGGACTCCGATCCGTCGATGGGGAAGTACGCCAGGCCGTCGTTGTGCATGCCCCACTGCTGGGCCTGCTCGGCGGCGGTGTTGCTCGCGTCCGGCTTGAAGGCCGGCCCGTTCGAGACGGGGTCGCCCCACGCGATGAGCACCTTGGCGGTGTAGCCCTTCGGCACCACCACCGTGTCGGCGGACGAGACCGGGATGCCCTCGAAGCCCAGCCGCGAGCCGCCCTGGGTCCTGGCCGAGGCGGGCACGGCCTTCAGGAGCTGGCCCACGCCAGCCACCGACAGGGCGGTCGCGGCGAGGCCGCTGCCGAGGAAGCCGCGCCGCGACATCCGGGCCGCGACGACCTCTCCGAACGTCTGATTGGCGGAAGGGTTGCTCACGCTGGCGTCATCGTCGTGGGTCATGGCTGGCGTCCTTTCGGCGGAGGTTGAAGGCCATCGCGCGGCTGGCGCGGTGCGTGTCCGCGAAAGGTATAGTCGGCGCGCGTCACCGGCGGATGACGGGCCTGCGAAGTCTCGATCACGCGCGCGGGGCCGGCCGTCCACCGGGCGACGCGGCGCGCATCGGGGAGATCGAGCGGCGGCTGGGTGGGTAGGGCCCCTCACCCCACCCTCTCCCCGGAGGGGAGAGGGTGACGCGGTCAGCGGGGTGGTTGCTGGTTGCGGGCGCGCTTCACGAGCTCGGTGACGCGATCGCGGTCCTCGCCGTTGGGCGCCAGGGCCAGGAAGCGCTCCCATGCGGCGACGGCGCCCGCGTAGTCCTGCTTCTGCTCGTAGAGCACCTGGCCCCGGTAGAGATAGGCGGGAGCGTACCTGGGATCGATCTTGAGCGCCTTGTCGAACGTCTCGAGCGCGGAGTCGGCGTGGCCGCCGACCGCGACGATGAGGCCCAGGTGGGTCATCGCGTCCACGTTGCGCTCGTCGCGCTTGAGCACCGCCTGGTAGGCGGCGATCGCCTCGGAGTAGCGCCCCTCGAAGAGGCTCTGCCGCGCGGCCTGCAGCATGCCGGCCAGGATCTCGGGCGGGATCGGCTTGCCGGGCTCGAGCCGGGCGGTGGGTGGCCCGACCGGGGAGGACGACGAGCCGGGCACCGGCAGGCGGGCGCCGGGCGGCGTGAGGCTCGGGTCGGGCTCGGTGAAGCGGCCGACGTTGACGCCGATGATCACGCCGAAGATCAGGAGCGCCACCGCGCCCGCGGTGAGCGTGGCCGGGTGCCGGGTCCAGGACGCGCCCGCCTCCACCGGTCCGGTGGTCCGCGGCTGGGGGAGCGCGGGGGCCATTGCGGGGCCCCCGCGTACGACAGGCCCCAGCGCATCCAGCTCGGCGATGAGGGCCCCGGCGCCGGACTCGTAGCGCGCGCGGAGGCCCTGGTAGTCCGGATCGGAGAGATGGCCCGCGTCGTGGTCGAAGTCGAGCTCGCGCAGCGCGCGGTAGAGGGCGGCCTTCTCCTCCTCCAGCTCGAGCCGCCGGTCGTCGGGGGCGCCCCCGGCCGACGTCGTCGCGGTCGCGCCGCGGCGGCCGAGCAGCGGCCACAGCACGATCGCGAGCGCGGGCAGCGCGATCGCGGCGATCAGGGTGATCTGCAGCGCGGTCACCGCTCGCCCTCGGCCATCTCGCGCCGGATGCGCGCGCGCATCGCGTCGTCGGGCGCGGGCGCCGCGCTCGCCCCGGCGGGGTGGCGGCTCCAGCGGCGCACGAGCAGCAGCACCAGGACCAGGCCGACCGCGAGGCCCACGAACGGGACCACCCAGACCAGCAGGCTGAAGCCCTGGCGCGGCGGGGCGAGCAGGATCCACAGGCCGTATTTCTCCACGAAGTAGGCCTTCACCTGCTCGGGCGAGTCGCCCGCGGCGAGGCGCTCGCGGATGATGCCGCGCATCTGGTTTGCGGTCTCCGACGGCGAGTCGGCCACCGACAGGCTCTGACAGACCACGCAGCGGAGCTGGGCGCCGATCTCGTGGACGGTCTCCTCGTTGACCGGCGCGGCGCCGAGCGGGGGAGGCGTCGCGAGTGCCGCGAGCAGGAGCAGGGCCAGGGACAGGGCGCGCGTCACGCCGGCTCCGCCAGCAGCTTGTCGAGCTGCTGCTTCAGGATCTCGTCGGTGACGGCGCCGACGTGCTTGAAGCGCACCCGGCCCGTTCGGTCGATGAAGAACGTCTCGGGGACGCCGTAGACGCCGTAGTCCACCGAGACGCGGCCGGCGGGATCGGGCGCGTTCGGGAAGGTGTGCCCGAAGCGGTCCAGGAAGCGCCGGGCCGGCTCCTCCTTGTCCTGGATGTTGATGCCGACGAGGACGACACCCCGGTCCCGGTAGGCCTGCCAGGCCCGCTCGAGGCTGGGCGCCTCGTCATAGCAGGCCGGCACGCACCACGACGCCCAGAAGTTGACGACCACCACGCGGCCGCGGAGCGATTCGAGCGAGATCGGCTTGCCGTCGAAGGCGGTCAGCGTGAACGGCGCGGCCGGCTTGCCGACCAGCGGCGAGGGGATCGCGCGCGGGTCGGTCCGGAAGCCGTAGGCGAGCAGGACCAGCACCGGCACCACCGCGAGCGGGATCGCCCAGCGCAGGACGCGGGAGCGCGCGCTCATGCGACCGTCGCATGCTCGGGCCGCGGCCGGGCCGGGGTCCGCCGGGGCTCGGGCAGGATGGCGAGCGCCGCGCCCAGGGTCAGGATCAGCCCGCCGATCCAGAGCCAGGAGACCATGCGGTTGATCTGGATCTTGACGGTGGCGTGGGAGCCGTCGCGGGCGAAGTCGCCCAGGACCAGGTAGAGGTCCTCCACGAAGCCCAGGCGGTAGTCCACCGCGGCGATCGGGGTCTGCTCCTGCGGGTAGAACTTCTTGGCCGGGGTGAGCACGGTGTAGGGCCCGCGCCGGTCCGAGACCGAGAAGGTGCCGACCACCTTGACGTGGTTGGACTCCTCCACCGGCTGCAGGTCGTCGAAGCGGATGGTGTAGCCGGCCAGCTCCACGGTGGCGCCGCGGTTGATCGTGGCCTCGGTCTGGGTGGACCAGGCCTGCGAGCCGGCCACGCCCAGCGCGACGACCAGGATGCCCAGGTGCACCACGAAGCCGCCGTAGCGGCGGTTCTGGCGGAGGGCGAGGCCCCAGGTGGCGTCGACCCAGCCGTCGCCGGTGCGGCGCCGCGCGCGGGCCGCGCGCCAGAAATCGAGCGCGATGGTGGCGGCCACGAAGACCACCAGCCCCATGCAGAGCAGCACCAGCAGGTTGCCCACCCCGAAGGCGCGGCAGAGCGCGGCGCCCACGATCCCGACCGCCACCGGCATCAGGAAGTTGCGCCGCAGGTTCTCCGCCGAAGCGCGGCGCCACGCGATCAGCGGGCCCACGCCCATCAGGAAGATCAGGGCCAGGAAGATCGGGATGTTGACCAGGTTGAAGAAGGGCGCGCCCACGCTCACCTTGACGCCCTTCACGGCTTCCGAGAGCAGCGGGAAGACGGTGCCGAAGAACACCGTGAACGCCGCCGCCACCAGGAACAGGTTGTTCAGGAGGAACGCGGACTCGCGAGAGACGATCGAGTCGAGCTCGCCCTGGGCCCGGAGCCGGTCGAGCCGCCACGCCAGCATCGAGAACGAGCCCAGCACGACCAGCGCCAGGAAGGCCAGGAAGAAGATGCCGATCGACCCCTGGGTGAAGGCGTGCACGGAGCCGATGATGCCGGAGCGGGTGAGGAAGGTGCCGAAGAGGGTGAGGCTGAAGGTCAGGATGATCAGGGTGAGGTTCCAGAGCTTGAGCATCCGCCGCCGCTCCTGGATCATCACCGAGTGCAGGAACGCGGTGGCCGTGAGCCACGGCATGAAGGCGGCGTTCTCCACCGGGTCCCACGCCCAGTAGCCGCCCCAGCCCAGTACGTGGTAGCTCCACCAGCCGCCGATCAGGAGACCGAGCGAGAGGAAGTACCAGGCGACGATGGTCCAGCGCCGGGTGATGGTGATCCACTCCTCCCCGGTGCGCCCCACGATCAGGGCGGCCATCGCGA
>DATHSW010000217.1:0-2051 GCA_035463855.1 Candidatus Deferrimicrobiaceae bacterium
CTCGCCCAGGCCCGGGGCGTGCCGCTGGTCACCCTGCTGGGCGGCGCGCCCCGAGCCATTCCCGCCTACAACAGCACCGGCCTCTGGATCCAGCCGGTCGAGACGCTCGCCGACGAGGCGGAGACGCTCCTCGGCGAGGGCTTCGGCGCGATCAAGCTCCGGGTGGGCCGCGATGACTTCGCCCAGGACCTGGCCGCGGTGCGCGCGGTGAAGAAGCGGATCGGCGACCGCGCCACGCTCATGTGCGACTTCAACCAGCGCCTCACCGTGAACGAGGGGCTCCGCCGCGCCCGCGCCCTCGACGGCGAGGGGCTTTACTGGATCGAGGAGCCGCTCCGCCACGACGACTACGAGGGCTATGCCCGCATCGCGGCCGAGGTGGCCACGCCGATCCAGACCGGCGAGAACCTGGTGGACACCTTCGAGATGGCGCGGGCCATCGCGATGCGCTCGCTCGACTTCGTGATGCCCGACGTGCAGCGCATCGGCGGGGTCACCGGCTGGCTGCGCGCGGCCGCCCTCGCCCACGCCCACGGCATCGACATGTCGAGCCATCTCTTCCCCGAGTTCAGCGTGCACCTGCTCGGGGTGACCCCCACCTGCCACTGGCTCGAGTACATGGACTGGGCCGCGCCGCTCCTGCGGGAGCCCCTGCGGGTGAAGAACGGGGCCGTCCAGATCCCGGACCGGCCCGGCGCCGGCATCGCCTGGGACGAGGACGCGGTCAAGCGCTACGCGGCCTGAAGGGAATCAGGGGAGGAGATCCGCCACGCGGATACGCGCGGTGGGGGCGGCGAGCGGCACCGCGACGCCGGCCCGGTCGAGGACCAGGCGGGTGGCGTACCCCCAGCCGCCGGTGCTCCCGGACGCGGCCCCGGGGGTTCGGTAGACCTCGAGCACGCCGTCGACGAGGTTCACGATCCAGTACTCGGGCAGGCCGGCGCGCGCATAGAGCTGGCCCTTGGTCTCCCGGTCGAAGAGAAGGGTCGATTGCGCCACCTCGACCACCAGCGCCGGCCGCGACGGATGCTGGTGACGGCCGTCGCGCGGATCCCCGGCGACGACGGTCAGGTCCGGCTCGGGCTCGGATTCGTCGTCGAGGGCGACCGGGAGCTGGACGCGGACGCGCCAGCCCGGTCCCAGCGCGGCGCGCAGGGCCGAGTCGGCGAGCTCGATGGCGACGCTGTGCAGGCTCCCCTGGGGCTCGCGCACCATGAGATGGCCGCCGAGCAGCTCGAGCCGCTCATCCTCGTGGAAGACGCCGAGGTCCACGAGCCGTTCGTACTCGGCCCTGGTCCAGCGCCGGCTCCGCGTGGGATAGGTTGCCATTCCCGTCACGCTAGCGTGCCATGCCCGACACCGTCAATGTCCGGATCGGGCGACACCCGGACGGCGCGCGGCTACCGGCGCGCGGGCTCGTCGGCACCGAGGACCAGCACGCGGGTCCGCCGCACGCTCAGGCCTTCGGCGGCGCCGCGCCCCGGCACCGCCACCGTGAGACGAAGGCCGCGGCGGGCCGTGACGATCACCAGCTCGGGCCCGTCCGCCCGCACGTGCCAGGCCCGATCCCCGGGAGCGAGCATCCGGCTCACCCAGAGCCCGATCGGCCCGCTGATGGGGCGCCATCGGACGCGGATCGGCGAGACGGCCCCAAGCAGGCCGATGACCACGGCGGCCGCGCCGGCCTGGAGGCCCACGCCGACGCCGGGCCACATCACCGCCAGCAGCCCATAGACGAGGGCCCCGGCGGCCAGCGCGTCGAGCCGGCGGAGCCAGCGCGCGCGCCCGCCCCAGCGCGCGATGCGTTCGGGAAGCGGTCGGATCGGGGTCCCCATCGTCAGATTGTCTCTCTAGAGTATGCTTGAGGCCATGGCCCGGACCCCCGTCGAGACCGTCCCGTCGGTGTGCCCGCACGACTGCACCAGCACCTGCGCGCTCGAGGTCGAGCGCCTCGATCCGCACACCATCGGCCGCGTCCGCGGCTCGCATCGCAACACCTACACGCGCGGGGTGATCTGCGAGAAGGTCGGCCGCTACGCCGAGCGCGTGCA
>DATHSW010000218.1:0-5559 GCA_035463855.1 Candidatus Deferrimicrobiaceae bacterium
CTGCGCCGCGTCCCGGGGACCCTGATGTTCCTCGGCACGCGGCCGGACGGTGACGCGCCCGCCATCCCCAACCACTCGAACCGCATGGTGATCAACGAGGCGGCCATGGCCACCGGCGTCGCGCTTCACGCGGCGGTGGCCCTGCGGTTCCTGGACAGCAAGCGCGCCGGGCACTCCGCGTAAGGGCAGCGGCAGCGCAGTCCTAGCGCCGGTGGACCTCCGTGTCCGAGATAACCTGAGCGAGGTGCGCCCGCTCCGCGGCCTCACGGCGCTGCCGCTCCTTGATCTGGGCCACCTCCAGCCCCAGGGCATGCAACACCATCTCGGCCTGGGGGAGCGACAGCGCCGTCACCAACCACTGGCCCCCGGACGGCTCGCCGATGCCGAGCTCGACGGACTCGCCGGACGGGCTCACATGCACAGGCGCCTCCGGCCTCTGCGTTTCGATTCGCATCCCCACCTCCTCTTTCACCTCACGATAATTTCTGTTGCAGAAAGCGCCGCGGTGATGAACCGACGCCCCACCCGAGGAGGCCGCGCCTCGGCCCGATGGTCTCGATGAGCCACGGCCCGGGAAAAGCTATGCCCTCGGCAAGGGCGACCAGCTGGGCGAGATCGCCCTATTCCGTCACGGCCCTCACTCAGCCACGGCTGTCGCGCTCGCGCCGGTCATCCTCCTGGTGATTCCGGCCGACCGGCGGGAGCATATCGTTCCCACGACGCCGAACCTGGTGATTGCGCTCATCCGTCAACTCGTACTCAAGCCTTTGATAAGCTTCAGCACCGTCGTGAGGAGCCGATGATGCTTTTCGCTATCCATGGCCATCACGTCAAGCACGCTTTCGAGCAGTTCTCCGCCCGTGCCCGAAAGCTCGGCCCGGAGGCTGTGGCAGGCCTCGATGGTGTCCTTCTCGTGGTGTTGCAGCTCCTCCGTGCGACGCACGAGTTCATCCGCACTCCCGCCCGGGCGCATCGGGCTCCCTTCCGCGACCGCATTTTCGCGCAGCCACTTGGCTGTGGCGCGCAAAAGCTCATGATGCAACTCCTCCTCGGTCAAGATGAGGTTGATGAGAAACTTCGCAGGGCTCTGCCCCAGCTTGTCCGCCAGGGTCCGGTATTGCGCCAGGATCTTGGCTTCCTCCTCGGCATGTCGCTCGAAGGCCCCGGCAAGAGATTCGCGCGTCAGTGGACTGAGCACCATGGGAAGGTGGGGCGAGCTTATCTTTGAGAATCCACGCAGTCAAGCAAGGGCGAGCGAGGCGGCGTTTGTGAGCGGAGACGGCCCGCCGCCGCGGCTCGATCAACTGTCCCTGCCGGCGCACGTGCGCCAAGAGGCGGCCCACGGTCGAGGCCGAGAGGGTGACGCCCTCGCGCCGAAACAGGACGACCTGCTAGAGGGAGACGGGGGTATGCGCAGGTCACGCGGTGGCTCGCTCATCGAGGCGCCCCGGCTGCCTGACGGGGTGTTCGAGGGGGCACACGAAGAGGAGTGATGTTATGCGATTCTGCATAACCGCTCTCGTCAAGCGGTAGGAGCACTCCGGCCGGCCGGCCGAATCGACACTGGGGCGCTTGACGATTCCCCCGCGCGGGATTACTCTCCCGCCACGTAGTTCACCGTTCCCGCGGCCGCCCCTCGGCAGGCCGGTTGGCAGTGGCGATGATCAGAGTTCGGGGCGCTGTCGAAGAGCCGCAGGCCACTGCCATGAATTGCGCGGACGTCCGTGACGGGCTCTCTGCCCTCGTCCGCGGCCAGATCGGCCTGACCGAGTGGGCTCTCCTTGAAGCGCATCTGAGGCAATGCGCGGAATGCCGACAGGCAGAAGCGCACCTGCGACGGCTGGCCGCAGCCAGTCATCCGGTCACACAGTCGCGCGCGGTGTTGGCCTCACTCCGCAAGGCGATGGGGCTCGCCCGGATCGGAGTGACCTGTTCCACCGCCCTAGTCGTGCGGCGCTGCGCGCTCCGGACGGCCGCCGCCCGCGAGCTCACTCCGCGCGCCACCGCTGGCGTGATGCGGGCGGTTGGCCTGGCCGTCGGCCACTCCGCCGACCTGATGGCACGGATCCGCGCCTCGCTCACGAGTACCCACGAACTCGCCGCGCGCACCATCGCTAGCGCGTTGCAGGCTTTCGGTCTCGGCCTCACTCGTTCCGTCGCGGAGGTCGCGCACCTGCGCGCATCGCTGGCGATCCCGCTCAGGTCATCCGTGGCCGCCATGGCCAACGTGCTCGGGGCCGTCCGGGTCAGCATCACTTTTCCCGTCAAGCGGACGATCCGCTTTCGGCCCTCGGTACAGGCCGTGGGTGTCGTGCTGGCGCTGGCGTTCACGCTGTCCGCGATGCAACGGACCGACGGACCTCAGCAGCTCGCCCGTCCACCAGCGCCTCCACGTCCCGGACTCGAGCCGACGCAGCTCGAGCCGGCGGAGGTCGAATCCGCGCGACTGGAGCCCACGCGGCTCGAGCCAGCGCACGCCGAGCCCGCACAGCTAGCGCCTTCCTTGCCGGCACCATCCGTCGAGAGGAAGGCCGTATCGGGCGCGCCACCGCGAACCGACGAGCGACGCCAATCTCCGTCCGGGGCTCCGCCTCGGGCTGCCGCACCCTCACCGCCTGATGGGTCCACATCCGGCCCGGTCCGCGGGGTGGCGTCCTCTCCTCCGACGCTGCTCTCGGAGCCCTCGGTCTCGGCGACCCATGTCATCGGGCGACTGTCGGCGAAGAACCCGGCGGCGGCCCAGCGTGATTTCATCGCCTTGCTGGCCGATGTGGGTGGAACGGAGCTCGGGCGGAGCCACCGGGTCAGGTTCACGGCGGTCCAAGTGATCGTGCCACAATCCCGCTACAACGAGTTCGCCGATGGTCTCGCCCGCATCGGCTCCTGGCGGCTGGAGGCCGCGCGCTTCCCCCTGCCGGATGCGGTCCACATGACCATCCGCGTGAGCGAGTGAGCCAACGGAAGCGGCGACCGTCCGGATCAATCCTGGCAGTCCCATCTCCGCCTCCTCACCGCGTCTGACGCTCGGACGTTCCGCGTCGTTTCGCCAAGCTGCTGCGAGCGGGTGCGAGCCACCGGTGCGGCCTGAGGGGGGTCTTCGCGAGTCCGTCTCCCAGCACCCGGCCCCCTCCTGGCCTGGGGCGGGCGGCCGAGTGAGGGGCCGGGGCAGGCGAATGGGGCTAGGTGGTCTTGGCCAGGGCCCGGACGATCTCGCGGCAGAAGGCGGGCAGGTCGTCGGGCTTCCGCGAGGTGATGAGATTGCCATCCACCACGACCTCGCTGTCCGACCACGTACCGCCCGCATTCACCATGTCGTCCTTGATGGAAGAGAAGGAGGTGACCTTCTTTCCCTTGACCACACCCGCGCTGGCCAGCATCCACCCGGCGTGGCAGATGGCCGCGACCACCTTGCCCTGCTGGGCGGCGTCCCGGACCAGCTTCACCATGGCCTCGTGCCGACGCATCATGTCCGGCGCGTACCCACCCGGCACGATCACCGCGTCGAATTCCACCGCGGTTACGGCGTCGGCCTGGACATCAACCGTGACCGGATAGCCGTGCTTCGAGGTGTACGACCGCGCGCCGCCGGCTCCTATCACCTTGACCTCGGCCCCCTCTTCTTTCATGCGGTAGTACGGTACCCATAGCTCCATTTCCTGGTACAGGTTCTCGGCCAGGATCGCGATCCGCTTGCCCTTCAAGTTCATGCGCTCCTCCTCATGCCTTTCTGGACGTGGCTCGAGCTTCTTGCCCCCGCAGCCGGGTCGCCCTGCCCTGGAGGCTCGGCGGATGAACGGGATAGCTCCAGAGATCGTGACGTCGCTGCAGGTTACCGCGCAGCGTAGAGCCAGGCGACAGTAGAGGGGGCGGGCGGGACGAACGCCCCGCCCGCGGATCCCTCAGGTGTGTGCGCAGCTTCCGCTGCGCGGCCCGGCACGAGTCGGGATTCAGTACAGGCTGTGCTACTGCCGGGGCGTCATCGGCGGCCTGTTACCTCGCCGATGACGCAACTGGGTGGTCCGGTGGCGTGTCCATCCCTACCTCCATGACCATCGATCACGATGAGCCATCCTGCCTCATCGCGGCCCCAGTAGAACCCCATCCCCGGACCCCTGTCAAGGCGCTCTGCGGACCATCCCGCATCTCGGCTGCTTGACTTTCACGGACCGTCTACTACGATTAGCATCCGACGTGGTTGAGTGCTAAGGTCCCGCAGAGCGGGCTGGTCCCCCAAGTCCAACGTCTTGCGATCGGAGGCGCACACGCTATGAAAATCCGTCCGTTGCACGACCGCATCGTCGTCAAGCGGGAGGAGGAGAAAGAGGTCAAGAAGGGCGGGATCATCATCCCGGACACCGCCAAGGAAAAACCCCAGGAAGGCAAGGTCATCGCGGTGGGCAACGGGAGGGTGAACGAGGACGGCAAGAAGATCCCGCTGGACGTGAAGGCCGGCGACAAGATCCTCTTCGGGAAGTACTCCGGCTCCGAGGTGAAGATCGACGACGAGGAATACCTGATCATGAAGGAAGACGACGTCCTCGCCATCATCAACTAGAGGAGAACTAAGCATGCCGAAACAGCTCCTGTTCAGTGACGAGGGACGCGCAGCCCTGCTGCGGGGGATCAACATCATGGCCGCGGCCGTCAAGGCCACCCTGGGCCCCAAGGGGCGCAACGTGGTCATCGACAAGAAGTTCGGCAGCCCGACCATCACCAAGGACGGGGTGACGGTCGCCAAGGAGATCGAGCTCAAGGACCACTACGAGAACATGGGCGCCCAGATGGTGAAGGAAGTCGCGTCCAAGACCTCGGACATGGCGGGCGACGGCACCACCACCGCCACCGTGCTGGCCCACGCCATCGTGCGCGAGGGGCTCAAGAACGTCACCGCCGGCGCCAATCCCATGGGGCTCAAGCGCGGCATCGACAAGGCGGTGGACGCGGTGGTCGACGAGCTCAAGAAGATGTCGAAGTCGACCAAGGACAAGAAGGAGATCGCCCAGGTCGCCACCATCGCCTCCAACAACGACAAGACCATCGGCAGCCTGATCGCCGAGGCCATGGAGAAGGTGGGCAAGGACGGCGTCATCACCGTCGAGGAGTCGAAGTCGGCGGACACCGTGCTGGACGTGGTGGAGGGCATGCAGTTCGACCGCGGCTACCTCTCCCCGTACTTCGTGACCGACGCCGAGCGCATGGAGGTCGTGCTGGAGGACGCGCTCGTCCTGATCCACGAGAAGAAGATCAGCGTGATGAAGGACATGCTCCCGCTGCTGGAGCAGGTCGCGCGCAGCGGCAAGCCGTTCCTCATCATCGCGGAAGACGTCGAGGGCGAGGCTCTGGCCACGCTCGTCGTCAACAAGCTCCGCGGCACGCTCAACGTCGCTGCCGTCAAGGCACCTGGCTTCGGCGAACGCCGCAAGGCCATGCTCGAAGACATCGCCATCCTCCCCGGCGGCAAGCTGATCTCCGAGGATATCGGCGTGAAGCTCGAGAGCGTCAAGTGGGAAGACCTCGGCGATTGCAAGCGCGTCGTCATCGACAAGGACAACACCACCC
>DATHSW010000219.1:0-46754 GCA_035463855.1 Candidatus Deferrimicrobiaceae bacterium
TCAGCGCCACGAGCGCCACCAGCGGCGAGAGGAAGAACGCCAGGACGAACCAGGCGACCGGCTCGCGCCCCTTCTCCCAGGCGACCCACGCGGTCACCGAGGCTCCGCCGACCCAGATCCCGAACGCCCAGAGCGTGAGGAGGAATCCCAGCCTCACGAAGTCGCTCACCAGCTCGCCCATGGCTCTAGCAGTGGCATTAGCAGCCTCCCGCCGCGGCTCGATCCCGCCGCGTCCGATCGTGTGTGATGGGCACCAGCCGCCCAGGGCGAGCGCGAGGAATGAGCTCCCTCACTCGCTCGCCATCCATGCCCATGTCTTCCATCCCTCTGCGCCCACGAAAGAGCAACTTCTGTGCCCGGGGGAAAAACCGCCTGGAACGACGCGCCCACGGCGACCCGCACGCGCGAGGGACGGGAACGGTCTACCCGGTAAGAACGGCTGCCGGGCTCCTCGTCGCGGCCGGACCGCCTTCCCTCGCGTCCCGGTAGGCCCGGAAGTGGGGATAGAGCTCGACCGGGTGTGTGAGGGGACCGGCGGGCAGCCGCACGGAAGGCGGGTACAGGATGAACGTGTGCAGCTCGTCCTCGGACGGGCCCGCGTGGGCCCCCAGCTCCTCGATGAAGCTCACGTGGCCCCCGGGCGCGCCGGTGCCGTACAGCACGATGTCGCCCGCGCTCGGCATCGCCATCAGGTCCCGCAGCCCCGCCACCACCACCGCGCGATCCGCGCGCCGCGCGAAGGGGTCGCGCACGGCCGGGTCGGGCCCGCGGCCGAGCGGGACGCGCTGGCCGCGGTACCAGCACACCGGCCCGCTCGTCCCGCGCGCGAGCACCAGGCCGATGCCCGGATGCTGCGACAGGCGCGCGAGCGCGCGCGGGTGGCGCGACTCGATCTCGGCCGCCGAGAACGGGCCGGGCCGGCCGGTGAAGTAGACGAAGGCGTTCGGACCCGCCGCGATGACCTTGACGTCGTCGCCGGCGGCGCCGAGCGCGTCACGCACGACCTCCTCCACCTCGACGCCTCGGGTGAGGCGGCGGAATGGCCGCGTGGGCGCCTGCCCGTGGTCGGAGAGGACGTACAGGTCGTAGCCCAGCTCGGGCAGGCGGCGGACGATGCGCGCGAGCTGCTGGATCGAGCGGTCCACGCGGCGCAGCGAACGGAACGCGAGCCGGTCCCCGGGGCCGAAGGCGTGGGAGAAGACGTCGTAGTCGAGGAAGTTCACGTAGATCGCGGGGACACCGCGGTAGAGATCGGCGGAGACGAGCAGCGTGAAGAGCTGGCGCGCCCAGATCGAGACGCCGATGTCGATCGCGAGCGCCTCGATGCCGCGGCGGAGCTGGCCGCGGCCGGCGGGCAGCGCCGTCGCGGCCCGTCCCACCGCGCGCGCGAGGGTGACCAGCGTGAGCCCCACGCACTTCAGCGCCACCCAGAGGACCAGCGACAGCGAGAGCGCGGTGCGGCGGAGCCCGGAGCCGGCGCGGGTGAGACTCTTGAGCCGCGCGTAGGTCCACAGGCTGTCGGGGGCGCCACCCGTGAACACGCACCCGTAGCAGGCGCCGTCCGCGAGGATGCCGGGACGGCCCGCGGCGATCCGCTGCTCCACCCGGGCGGCCACGCCCTGCTTCGGGAAGTGCAGCTCGATGCCCTCGCGCTTGTCGAAGAAGTGGAAGCCCGGGATGTCCGGGCGCACACCGTACATGATCGAGGCCTGGAAGGCCGGCGTGGAGGAGGGCAGCCCCACCGACAGATCGCGCCGCTCGAGCTGCCCGGTCACGAGCAGTCGCCGCGTGTTGCGCATGTGGCCCCCGGCCAGCGCGCGGTCGAGGATCCCGCGCGAGAGGCCGTCGATCTGGACGATCAGGAAGCGGCGGCTCGGCTCGGCCGCCGGCGGGGAGAGCCGCACCCACCGGCTCCACCGGTCCACCCACGCCTGGATCTTGAAGATGAAGGCTTCCATGGCGTCACGCTCGCGCGAACGCCTTGCGGCCGAGCGCGGCGAGGGCGACCAGCGCGAGCGCGGTGGCTCCCGCCAATCCGAGCAGCGGCCAGGAGGCGGTGCCGCGCGTCGCCGCGTCGTAGAAGAGGCCGGCGCCCAGCACCAGCACCGCGTTCATGGGAATCATGGCCAGCTCCGACCAGCCGAAGTAGCGCCAGAAGCTGATCCCGGTCAGCCCGAAGCCGTAGTTCACGACGGCGAAGGGCGCGATGGGCACGATGCGCAGCACCGGGATCACGACCCAGTCGTGCTCCTCCACCAGGGCGGAGAGGCGCGCGAACCCGTCGGTGCCGGCGAGGCGCTCCGCGAAGGTGTCGCGCGCGAGGTAGCGCGCGATGAGGAAGGCCAGCGCGGCCGACATCGCGCTCCCCACCACCATCACCACGAACGCGGGCCCGACCCCGAGGAGCAGCGGTGAGAGCAGGGTGAACGGCATGCCGGGCACCCCGATCAAGGTGGCCGCCACGTACACCACCACGTAGACGGCGGGGGCCAGGATGCCGAGCGCCGCCGTCCACCCCTGCGCGGCCTCCAGGTGGCGCCCCACGTCGATCGCGCGCCCGACCGCGACCATGGTGAGCAGGAAGCCCCCGGCGGCGACGACGGGCCACACCCGGCGAGGCGGAGCTGGCATCGCGGTGGGCCCTAGGCCGGCGATTCGCCGAGCACGTCCCGCGCGGGCCATGCGGACGTGGGCTGCAACTGGCATGCCCAGCTCACCCGCCCGCCAAACCCCGGAATACGCGCCCCGAGCCGGGCGAGGCCCCCCTTGGTCGGAAGGTCCTACCCGGTAGTTTCGCCTCGACGTCGCGCGCCCACCGCGGCCGGCCGGGGCCGGACACCCGTCCGGGCGGGCCTGCGTGAGCCATCGCGCTGGCCATCGGCTTGCACCGCCTCCTCCTCATGCGGATCGTTCATGTGCAGTGGCGGCCCGCCCTCCTCGCCCTCGCCGGGTTGCTGCTCGGGATGCTCGCCCCCCTGCGCTCCGAGGCCGGCGTGGTGACGGTGCGGTACACCGAGGGGGTGACCCACGGCTTCCTCGTGCTGCGATCGCCCGCGGGCGAGGTGTTGGCCGAGGGCGATCTGCTCCAGGTCGTCCGCGCGGAGGGCGTGGACTCGCGCCTCGTCTTCCGCTTCCGGGACGGCTCGCTCTACGACGAGACGGTGCTCTTCTCGCAACAGCGCGTCTTCACCATGCTGAGCTATCGCCTGCAGCAGCGTGGGCCGAGCTTTCCCGAGGAGTTGGAGGTCTCGCTGGAGCGGGAGCGCGACCAGGGCCGCTATCGGGTCAAGTCGCGTCGCCACGGGGGCAAGGCGGAGACCGCGACCGGCGAGATCGAGCTGCCGCCCGACGTCTACAACGGCATGATGATCATGCTGCTCCGCAACCTCGCCCGGGGCGCGGCCGAGAGGGTGCACGTGCTCGCCTTCACGCCGAAGCCGACCCTCGTGCAGCTCGAGCTGACCCCGCGCGGGGAGGAGCCGGTGGCGGTGGGCGAGCGCCGCGTCCCCGCCACCCACTACGTGCTCGAGCCGAAGCTCGGGCTGCTGCGCGGCGCGGCGGCCGCGCTCCTCGGCCGGACCCCGGCCGCCTACCACTGCTGGATCGTGACCGCCGGGCTCCCCGCGTTCGTGGCCATCGACGGCCCGCTCTACACCGGCGGTCCCACCTGGCGCATCGAGACGGTGAGCCCGCGCGGCCCGGGACGGCCCGTGGCGGCCCGTTGAGGGCGCGATCTCAGACGGGCCCGCGGCGGCCGCCCGCGAGCCCGGCCGCGACCTCGATCAGGCGGGCCGGGTCCACCGGCTTCGAGAGATGCGCGTCGAAGCCGGCGGCGAGCGCGCGCCGGGTGTCCTCCTCGCTCGCGTACGCGGTCAGGGCGATCGCGGGCAGCCGCCGGCCCAGCCCTTCCTCCATCGCGCGCAGCCGGCGCGCCAGGACGTAACCGTCCTCGACCGGCATGCCGATGTCGCTGATGAGGATATCGGGGCGCTCCTCCCGGATCGCGTCGAGGGCCTGGGCCGCCGAGTCGGCGGTCCGCACCCGCGCGCCACCGCGCTCGAGCATGAACCGCATGACCTCGCGCGCGTCGCCCTCGTCGTCCACGACGAGCAGGCGCAGCCCCGAGAGGCTCTCCTCCACCGGCCCGTGCGTGGTGACCGCCGCGGGCGCACGCTCGGCGGCCCGGGCCGCCGCCACCGGCAGCCGCACGCTGAAGGTGGCCCCCTGGCCCTCGCCCTCGCTCTGTACCGCCACGCTGCCTCCGTGCAGCTCGACCAGATGCCGCACGATGGCCAGCCCGAGGCCGAGGCCTCCGTAGGCGCGGTTGGTGCTGCTCTCGGCCTGGCGGAAGCGCTCGAAGACGTGCGGCAGGAACTCGCGCTTGATGCCCACTCCGGTATCGGCCACCGTGAGCATCACCTCCGAGTTGCGGCCCGCCACGCTCACCGTGACCCGGCCGCCCTTCGGCGTGAACTTGATGCCGTTGGAAAGCAGGTTCCACAACACCTGCTGGAGTCGGTCGGGGTCGCCCAGGACCGGCGGCAGCTCCGGCTCGATCCGCGTCTCGAGCGTCACCGACTTCGCGAACGCGGCCGGCTCCACCGCCTCGAGGGCGGCGCGCACCACCCCGGGCAGGCGCACCGGCCGCGCCTGGAGCCGCAGCTTGCCGGTGACGATGCGGGAGACGTCGAGGAGATCCTCGATGAGCTGGCCGAGGGTCTTGGTGCTGCGCTCGATCGCGTCGAGCGCGCGCGCCGCGCTGGCCGGATCGAGATTGGGCGAGCGCAAGAGATAGGCCCAGTTGAGCAGGGGCTGGAGCGGGCTGCGCAGCTCGTGGGAGAGGGTGGCCAGGAACTCGTCCTTCATCCGGCTCGCGCCTTCCGCCTCCGCCCGCATCTGATGCTCGTGGGCCAGCATCCGCATGTTATGGATCGCGATCGCCGCGTACTCCGCGAGCTGGCGCAGCACCGCCTCGGTGCGATTGGTGAAGGGCTTGGGCGTCCGGCGGTGCACGTAGAGCAGGCCCTCGACGCGGCCCTCCACCATGATCGGGACGACCAGGGTGGCGACGAGGCCCTCGATCTCGATCAGGTGGGCGTAGTGCCGGGTGATCCGCGGATCCTCCGCCATGTTCTCGCTGCGGAACGGACGGCCCGACTCGAGCACGAGCCCGCCCGCGCCCCGGCCCGGCTCGATCACGAGCCGCTCCTGGGGACGCCGGTAGTCGCCGGCCCGGTTGCGCATGACCACCGCGCCGGTCTCCGTCTCGCGCAGGGCCACCCCGGTGAGATCGCAGCCGCACAGCTCCTTGGCGCCGTCCACGACCCGCTGCAGGACGGTGGAGACGTCCTGGGCGGCGTTGATGGAGCGGGCCAGATCGGCGAGGACCTCCGCCTCGCGCCGCTGCCGGCCCGCCTCCACGAAGAGGATGGCGTTGTCCAGCGCCACCGCCGCCTGCACCGCCAGCCCCTCGAAGGCCGCGACGTCTTCCGGGCGGAACGGCGGGTCGCCGCGATGGCACACCACGAGCACGCCCAGCAGCCGGTCGCGGCTCACGAGCGGCTGCGCCATCGCGTGGCGCACGCCCAGCGCGACGACCGCGGGCAGGGCGTAGGACGAGCGCGGGTAGTCGTTGGCGACCAGCCCCCGGCGCGCCGCCGCGCAGCTCGCCACGAGCCCGCCCGCGGCCGGGAACGGCGCCCCGGCTTCCGGCTCCACGCGGCCCCACATCCGCGCGCCGAGCGACTGGCTCTCCTCGTCGAAGAGATAGGCGAAGCCGAACCCGTCGAACAGCCGGCCCGCCCGCTCCACGATCAAGGTGATCAGCCGATCGAGATCCAGCTCGGCGCTGAGATCGCGCTGCACGCTGGCGAGGGCCTCGAGCTGCTCGCGTCGCGACGTCTCGAGCGCGAAGAGCCGCGCGTTCTCGAGCGCGATCGCCGCCTGGTTGGCGAAGTCCTGCAGCCGCTGGATCTCCTCCGCGTGAAAGGCGCGGCCCGTCACGTCGCCGACCGCGAGCACGCCGGTCACCCGCCCGCCCATGATCAGCGGCACCGCGAGCACGGACCCGTGCCCGGACCGCTCGACCAGCGCGCGGGTCTCGGGCGCGAGGGTGAGCCGCGGATCGCTCCAGATGTCGGACGTCGCGACGGGCCGGGCCTCGCGCACCGCGAACCCGGCCAGCGCCTCGTCCTGGGGAATCTGCGTCCCCGGGGGAAACGAGCTGCCGGGACCGGAGGTGGCGACGGCCACGAGGCGGTTCGAGCCCGGATCGAGCTCCCACAGCACGGACACCGTGCCGCCCAGCAGCGCCCGGATGCCTTCCGCGATGTGGCGGCCGACGCTCGCGGAGTCGAGCGACTGCACGAGGGCCTGGCCCACCGCGGACAGGGCCGCCGCGGCCGCCCGCTCGCGGGCGAGGATCTGCACCTGGTCGCGCTCGCGCAGCCGATCCTCGGCGCGCCGGCGCCCGGCGGCCAGCGCGCTGATCGAGGCGGCCACCAGCCCGAAGAACACGGTGCGGAAGACATCGTCGCGATGCGGCGCTTCGGCGAGGAGCCAGTTCCCCCCGAGCGCGAGCGCGGTGGCCACGAGGCCCGGGCCGAGGCCGCCGTACCAGGCGCTCCCCGCCACCGCGGCCAGCAGCAGGAAGAGCGGCGCCCCCTCGACCAGCGATGCGACCAGGTACGTGCACACGAGCGCGCCGCCGACCGCGACCAGAGCGGCGACGTACGCCTTCAGCGACTTCATCGAGCGAGGACTGAGCACGTTGGCGTGGGCCGCGTTTCGCTGCATCGCGTTAGGCACCCGGCGACATCATACCCTCCCGCGCGCGGCCCGGAGCGTGCTGAGGAGCAATGCCTGTGCCGGTGACGGGATCGTGCAAATACTCGGTTCCGCTGGGCTCTACGTCCTGCGCCGCGCGAATGGGCGGGGCGGTCGGTAATCCCTACTCGGTAAGGAGGGCGAGATGAGCGAGACGGGCTGGCTGGTGGTGGCGATCGTGGCCGGGGTGCTGGCGGCGGTCGGCTGGGTCGCCCGGGAGCGCTGGATCATGCGGCGCCGGCGCCGCCGCTGACGCCCTTGCGCCGCGGCCCGCCGGTCCGGTAGCCTACGCGGGGCTACGCGGCGGCGGTGATCGAGGCCGCGGGCCCGGGGGGACGCATGGGCGCTCAGAAGACACGGATCGGCATCATCGGGGCCGGGGCGATCGGCTGCGTGGTCGGCGGCCTGCTCGCCAAGGCCGGCCACGACGTGACCCTGGCCGATCCCTGGCCCGAGCACGTGGAGCAGATCAAGGCGGCCGGCCTGCGGCTCTCCGGGAGCTGCGGCGAGCACGTCGTGCCGGTGCGGGCCCTGCATCTGGGCGAGCTCGGGCAGGTGCGCGAGCCGTTCGACGCGGCGTTCGTCGCGGTGAAGTCCTACGACACCGAGTGGGCCACCCAGATGGCGGCGGACCACCTGCGCAGTCCCGACGGCCTGGTGGTGGATTTCCAGAACGGGATCAACGACCACCGCGTGGCCCGGGTGGCGGGGCGCGAGCGCACGCTCGGCTGCGTCATCCTCATCAGCGCCGGCATGTACGAGCCGGCCCACGCCATCCGCACCGACCGGGGCAGCGCCGCCTTCAAGATCGGCGAGCACGACGGCAGCGACTCGCCGCGCGCCCGCCGGATGGCGGAGATCATGAGCGAGGTCGCGCCCGCGGTCGTGACCACCAACCTGTGGGGCGAGCGCTGGTCCAAGCTCGCGCTCAACTGCATGCTGAACCCGCTCGCGGGGCTGAGCGGGCTCGGCACCGCCGAGGTGCGCTCGGATCCGGTGTCGCGCCGGGTGGCCGCCCGGATCGGGGCCGAGGTGGTGCGGGTCGGCACCGCGCTCGGTCACCGCATCGAGCCGATCCTCGGCATCGCGGCCAAGCGCTTCGCGGAGGCCTCCGGCCCCGCCGACATCGAGGTCCTGGGCCGTGAGATCGCCGCCGACGCGCAGAGCCGGAGCGGCGGCCGTCCCTCCCTGCTCCAGGACGTCATGAAGGGCCGCCGCACCGAGATCGACTATCTCAACGGCTTCGTCGCCGCCGAGGGCCGCCACGTGGGCATCCCCACGCCCTACAACGACGCGGTGGTGGCCGCCTTCCACGCGCAGCCGGTCGGCACGCTCAAGCCCGATCCCCGCAACCTCGAGCCCCTCGCGCGCCTGCTCGCCTAGGAGTGGGTCCGATGGGGACCCCGAATTTCGGCGTTGTGCTCGCCGATGCGCGGGGGGGCGCGGCGGATGGGCGGGCGCCGGCCGTCAAAGGAGAGCGGCAGGGCGACGACGTCGTAGTCGTCGCCGGGCAGGCGCTGGATGATGCCGATGGCCGCGGCCTGCGGCTGGGTCACCGCCTCGGGCAAGGTGTGAATCGGCCCGCACGGCACGCCGCCCGCCTCGAGCAGGTCGATCCACTCGCCCTTGGTGCGCGTGAGGAAGATGGCCTCGAGCGGGGCCAGCAGCGCGGGCTTGTTGGCCACGCGCGCGGCGTTGGTGGCGAAGCGCTCGTCGGTGGCCCACTCCGGGTGGCCCACGACGCCCGCGAGCTTGGCGAAGAGGCGATCGTTGCCCGCGGCCACGATGATGGTGCCGGTCTTGGTCTCGAAGCCCTGGAACGGCACCACGCGCTGGCTCCCGGTGCGATGCCGCTCGGGGACCTCGCCGGAGGCGCGATAGCTCGCGAAGTGGCCCTTGAGCCACGCGAGCCCGGTCTCGTAGAGCGAGGCGTCCACCACGCAGCCGCGCCCGGTGCGCTGCCGCTGCACGAGGCCCGCGAGCGCGCCCATCGCCGTCCACATGCCGGTGCCGTAGTCGAGGATGGACGTGCCGATGCGGGTGGGCGGCCCGCCCTCGTCGCCGTTCATCATCATGAGGCCGGAGAAGGCCTGCACCATCGGCTCGAAGCCGGGCTTGAGCTTGAGCGGCCCCGAGCGCCCGAACGCCCACACCGAGCAGTAGACGAGGCGCGGGTGGCGCGCGAGCAGCGTATCGGGCCCGAGGCCCATCTCCTCGAGCGAGCCCGGCCGCAGGTTCTGGACCAGCACGTCCGCGGTCCCCAGGAAGTCGAGCAGCCACGCCACCGCCTTCGGGTCCTTGAGATCGAGGCTGATCCCGCGCTTGTTGGCGTTGACCGCGATGAATCCCGGCGAGACGCCCTTCCAGAACGGCGGGCCCCACTTGCGCGCGTCGTCGCCCTCGGGCCGCTCCACCTTGATGACGTCGGCGCCCATGTGGGCCAGGATCTCGGCCGCCATCGGCCCCGCCAGGTTCTGCGCGACCTCGACGACGCGAATGCCCTCGAGCGGGAGCATCGGCGCCGCGCTCACGTCCGGGCCGCCGCGATCGCGTCCAGCATGACCGGCTCGAAGCGGTGGCCGTCGCCGTCGCGCACGATGCGGCCGGGATGCGGGAAGTGGGCGGGCAGGACCAGATCGCCCGACGCGGCGTGCCGCTCGACGAAGGCCTTGCGGGTGGTCGCGGCCTGCTGGGGGTCGTAGCAGAAGATGCTGCTCCACTGCGGCTCCGCCACCTGCACGACCCGGTGCATGAGGTCGCCGGAGAAGACCGCGTCCCCCGCGCTGGTGTGCAGGCGCACGCCGACGTGCCCCGGCGTATGGCCCACCCACGGCTCGTACGAGAGCCACGGGTCTACCCGGTAGGTGCTGTCCACCATGACCGCCTGGCCCGCCTCCACCACCGGCACCACGCTGTCGGCGATGCAGCCCGACTTCTCGCGCCCGGCCTCGTTCTCGAACTTCCAGAACTCCCACTCCGCGCCCGGGAAGACGTATCGGGCCTTCGCGAACGTGGGCACCCAGCGCCCGTGCACCAGCCGCGTGTTCCAGCCGACGTGGTCCACGTGGAGATGCGTGCACAGCACCAGATCCACCTGCTCCGGCGTCACGCCGACCGCGCGGAGATCGTCGAGGTAGCCCCCGTTCCGCCTGTTCCAGAGCGCGGTCTCGTGCCGGCTCTTGTCGTTGCCCACGCCGGTATCCACCAGGACGGTGTGCTGCGGCGTCCGCACGATCCAGGTCTGGATGCGCGAGCCCAGGTCGCCCACCACGTCGTCGAAGAAGTGGGGCTTGATCCAGTGGTGGTGCCGCGCGATCCGGTCGGCTTCCGACTCGGGCAGCATCTGGGTGGTGGGAAAGGCCGAGCGGCCGATCTCGACGATGCGCGAGATCGAGGCCTCTCCGAGCGTGAGCGTGTGCATGTCTCTCTCCTAGCGCGCGGTCATGTGCGGCCAGAGCGCCTCGGCGCCCCGGGCGGCCACCTCGCGGCCCAACGCCACCGACCAGTGGTTCTCGGCGCCGAACTCGGCCCGCCAGGACCAGAGCCGGCGCGTGACGAAGTGCAGCGAGTGCTCGTACGTGAAGCCGATCGCGCCGTGCGCCTGGTGCGCGATACTCGCGCCCAGCCCCGCCGCCTCGCCGGTGCGCACCTTGGCCACCGCGATCTCGAACGAGGCGTCGCCGGTCGCCCCGGTGCGCTCCACCACGTGGAAGGCCTGCTGGGCCGCCATGCCCGCGGCCGCGGTGTGCCCGGCCAGCAGCGCGAGATTCTGCTGGATGGTCTGGAAGGCGGCGAGCGGTCGGCCGAACTGCTTGCGCTCGGTCACGTACTTGACCGACTGCGCGAGCAGGAACTCGAGCCCGCCGGCCATCTGCGCCGACCGCACCAGCGCGCCGCCCGTCCACACCGGCCGCTTCCCGAGCCGGCCGCGCAGGGGAGCCGCCGCCGCCACCGGCGCGCCGGACCAGGTGAGCGTGTCGCGCGGCTCGCGCGCGAGGCTCGCATCGGCCTCGGTCTTGGCGCGGGCGCCGGCCACCAGCGCGATCATGGGAGCGCCACCCGCATCGGCCACCACCACCACGTGCTCGGCGCGCGCGCCCCACGGCACGCGGGTCGCGCGGCCGCTCAGCGTCCAGCCACTGCCCTGCCGGGCCAGCGTGAGCTCTTCATCTATATGCACGGGCGCCACCGTCATGGGTCCGAGCGGCGCGTCCAGGCCCGCCTCGGCCAGGATCGACCCGGCCAGCATGGTCTCGGCCAGCGGCACCGGCGCCGCGAAGCGGCCGGCCGCCATCAGCACCACGAAGGCGTCGTTCCAGGAGCTGCCCGCGCCGCCGCGGGCCTCCGGCACCTGCGGCAGCGTGAGACCGTTCTCCTCCAGCGCCTGCCAGAGCGCGGCCGGCCACTCACCCTTCTCGGCCGCCTCCAGCACCGCGGGCGTCGCGTGATCGGTGAAGAGGCGCGTGCACGTCTCGGCGAGGATCGTCTGCAGTTCGTTCATGGCCGGCTCCTATCTCAGCCCGAGGCCGCGGGCGATGATGCCCCGCAGCACTTCGCGCGTGCCGCCTCTGAGCGAGAACGACGGCGCGTGCTGGACCAGGTAGCCGAGCGTCTTCTCGAGCTCGGTCCCGCCGCCGATCCGCGGCTCGGCACCGGTGAGCGCGTGCACCGCCTCCGGGATCTCCTGCTCGAAGGTGGTGCCGATGTCCTTCATGACCGCGGCCTCCAGGTTCGGGTTCTGCCCGGCCTGCAGCATGGTGGCGATGGACAGCGACATCTGCCGGAGCGTCACCAGGTGCGCGGTGAAGTGGCCGATCAGCGCGGCCGCCCGCTCGCTCGGTTCCTGGCCCGCCTCGCGGATCAGCTCGATCACGAGCTGGAGCGACGAGAGATACCGCTCGGGCCCGCTGCGCTCGAAGCCGAGCTCGGTGGTCACCTGCTTCCAGCCGTCGCCGTCCTTGCCCACCAGCATGTCGTCCGGCACCAGGCAGTCCTGGAAGTGCACCTCGTTGAAGTGATGGCCGCCGGCCAGGTCGATGATCGGACGGATCGAGATGCCCGGCGACTTCAGATCCACCAGGAACTGGGAGAGCCCCTCGTGCTTCTTGTCGGGCACCACCTTGGTGCGGAAGAGCGCGATCGCGTACTCGGAGAGATGCGCGTTGCTGGTCCAGATCTTGGTGCCGTTGACCTGGTAGCCGCCCGCGACCTTCTCGGCCCGGGTGCGGACGGAGGCCAGGTCCGAGCCCGAGTCCGGCTCGCTCATGCCGATGGCGAAGGCCAGCTCGCCGCGCGCGATGCGGGGCAGGAAGCGCTGGCGCTGCTCCTCGGTGCCGAAGCGCAGGAGCAGCGGGCCGCTCTGGCGGTCGGCCACCCAGTGCGCGCTCACCGGCGCGCCCGCGGCGAGCGTCTCCTCGAGCACCACGTAGCGCTCGAGCGCGGTGCGCTCGTGCCCGCCGTACTTCTTGGGCCACGTCATGCCGATCCAGCCCCGCTCGCCCATGCGGCGCGAGAAGTCTCGGTTGAAGCCGCCCCAGGAGCGCGCGCGGTCCGCGGCCCGGTACTGGGCCATCTCCTGCTTGAGGAAGGTACGGACCTCGTCGCGCAGGGCTTCGGCCTCGGGGGGCAGCGTGGAGAGCTCGAAGTTGAATGTCGCCATGGTTGGCTCCGATCTATCCCGGATTTATCTGAACAGGGACCGCGCGATGACCATGCGGTGCACTTCCGACGGCCCCTCGCCGATGCGGCGCACGCGGGCCTCGCGGTACCAGCGCTCCAGGGGGAACTCCTTCGACACCCCGTAGCCGCCGTGGATTTGCACCGCCGCGTCGATCACGCGGCCGAGCACCTCGCTCGAGTAGAGCTTGGCGATGGAGGCCTCGACCCGCGCGTCCTCGCCGCGATCGGCCTTCCACGCGCCTTCCCAGATGAGCCAGCGGCACGCGCGCAGCTCCACCTCCGCGTCGGCCAGCATCCACTGGATGGCCTGCCGCTGGCTCAGCGGCGCCCCGAAGGTGGAGCGCTGCTTGGCGTGGGCGACGGCCATGCGGTGCGCCGCCGTCGCCACGCCGAGGTTGCAGGCCGAGTACGGGAAGCGGTTCTTGACCAGCAGGTCGAAGGCCAGGTCGAGGCCCTGGCCTTCCTGGCCGATGAGGTTCTCGGCGGGGATCTCGCAATCCTCGAAGCTCACGTCGTTGGGAATCGCCGAGGTGCGGATCACCCGGATGGGCTTGGCGGTGAAGCCGGGCGTGCCGTGCTCCAGGATGAAGCACGAGATGCCGCCACGGCCCTTCCCCTTGTCGGTACGGGCGAAGACGATGCCCCAGGGCGCGTCGTGCGCGCGGGAGATGAAGACCTTCCGGCCGTTGAGGACCCACTTGTCGCCGCGGCGCTCCGCGCGGGTCTGGATCGCGCCGGCCGGGTCGGAGCCGCCCGAGGGCTCGGTGATCGCGAAGAACGTCTCGTAGCCCTCGCGCAGCGCGGGCACCGCGTACTTCTCGATCTGCGCCTTGCTGCCCGCCCAGATCGCGGGCGGCGGGTAGCGGCCGAACACCCCGCAGCCCGGGTTGTAGAGGCCCATCCGGTGCTGCGACATCGCCTCGAGCACGACGCACATGCTGAACGTATCGAGCCCGCCCCCGCCGTAGGCCTCGGGCGCGCCGAGGGTCCAGAGGCCTGAGGCCTTCGTCTTCGCGGACAGGCGCAGGAAATCCTCGCGCGGGAGCTCGGGCGCGTCCGGATCGATGGTCTGCTCGAGCGGAATGATCTCGTCCTGGACGAACCGGCGGATCTGATCGCCGAGCAGGCGCAGCTCCTCCGGGAGCGTGAAGCCGGGGAACACCGTCATGGTGGCGTAGCTCCTCGAGACCGTGATGGGGGGATCATACCACCGCGCCGAAAACCGGGTACACTCGGGGACGGCCCGGCGGGCCGACGGCACGACAACCCGAGGAGAGAGAGCCCGATCATGCGGAAGCGCTGGTCCCTGTCGGTGCCGATGGACGGCTTCGCCCTGCCCGAGCTGGCCGAGGTGGCCCGCGAGGCCGAGCGGTGGGGCTACACCGACGCGTGGTCCTTCGAGGTGGACGGGGTGGACTGCTTCACGCCGCTGGCCGTCATCGGGCTCACCACCAACATGCGGGTCGGCACCGCCATCGCCAACGTCTACACCCGCGGGCCCGCCACCCTCGCCTCCACCGCGGCCGGCCTCGCGGACGTGGCGCCCGGGCGCTTCGTGCTCGGCATCGGGGCGGGCTCGCAGCCCATCGTGGAGTCGTGGAACGGGGGCACGTTCAGCCGGCCGGCCACGCGCGTGCGCGAGACCGCCCAGGTCCTGCGCGCGGCCCTCGCGGGCGAGCGCGTGGTGTTCAAGGGCGAGACCGTGAATGTGGACGGCTTCCGCCTCACCAAGGTGCCGCCGCAGCCGGTGCCGATCCACATCGCCGCGCTCCGCGAGGGCATGCTGAAGGTCGCGGGCCAGGTGGGCGACGGCGTGATCCTCAACTGGCTCTCGCCCGACGACGTGCCGCGCTCCGTCTCCGTGGTGCGCGAGGCCGCGAAGCGGGCCGGGCGCGACCCGGAGGCCATCGAGGTCACCGCGCGGCTCTTCGTCAACCTCGATCCGCCCGGCCCCGAGTCCGACCTGGTGGTCCGCCGGCACATCGCGGGGTACCTGAACGTCCCGGTCTACCGCGCGTTCCAGGAGTGGCTCGGCCGCGCCGAGGCGCTCGGGCCCATGTGGGCCGCGTGGGGCGCGGGGGACCGCAAGGGCGCGGTGGCCGCGATCCCCGCCCGGGTGATGGACGACCTGATCCCGCGCGGGAGCCTCGCCGAGCTCAAGGCCCGCATCCAGCTCTACCTGGACCGCGGGATCGACACCGCGTTCCTCTCGCTCATGACGACCGAGCCGGACCCCAGGAAGAAGCGCGACCTGATGCTGAACGCCCTGCGCGCGATGGCCCCGCGCGCCTGACCGGGAGGCCACCCATGGCGGACGAGATCCTGCTCGCGGTGGACGCGGGCGTCGCGACGGTGACGATGAACCGCCCGGACCAGCGCAATGCCATGAACACTGCGCTGCTGCAGGCCCTCCGCGCGACCTTCGACGACCTGGACGGCCGGCGCGACGTGCGCGTGGTCGTCGTCAAGGGCGCCGGCCCCGCCTTCTGCGCGGGTATGGACCTCAAGGAGATGCAGCAGCGCCGCGGCGAGGCCGATCCGGAGGGCAACGTGGTCGAGGTGCTCCGCCGGGTGGAGCGGTCGAAGCATCCCACGATCGCCGCGCTCCACGGCGACGCGATCGCGGGGGGCTGCGAGCTGGCGCTGCACTGCGACCTGCGGGTGGCGGCGGAGCCCGCGCGGCTCGGCATGCCGCTGGCGCGCATCGGCCTCGTGATCCCCTTCCCGCTCGGCCAGAAGATGGTGGAGATCATCGGCCCCGCCCACACCCGCCAGCTCCTGTTCACCGGCCAGCCGATCGACGCGCGGCGGGCCTATGAGATCGGCATGGTGCACCAGGTGGTGCCCGCGGCGGACCTGGAGGCGGCGGTGCGGGCGCTCGCCCGGCGCATCGCCGACAATGCGCCGCTCTCGCTGGCCGGGATCAAGGCGAGCATCCTGCGCGCGACCTCGGCGCGGGACCAGATCACCCACGACGACCTCGACGCCGCCGCCACGAAGGCGCGGACCAGCGCGGACGCGCAGGAAGGGCGCCGCGCCATGCTGGAGAAGCGGAAGCCGGTCTTCCGCGGGGAGTAGCGGTCAGCGCGGCGGCGCGCCCGCCATCAGCGCCGCCACCGCCCGCGCGAGCGGGTCGTCCGTCGCGGCCAGCGCCTCGCGGGTGCGCGCCTGGTCCACCGCGTCGCGGTTCTGGCTGAGCTTGGCCTTGCCCTCGAGCCGCTCGATGGGGATCTCGAACGCCACGATGCCGCGCTGCATCCCCGCCAGGTAGTCCTCGGGCAGGCCCTCGAAGGACCACGCGGCCGGCCCGTCGCCTTCATACGTCCGCACCAGGTCGGCGAGCAGCGCGGTGACCTGCGCGGGGTCCTCGACCAGCGTGCCGGTGCCGGTGGCGTGCACCGCCACGTAGTTCCAGGTGGGCACGCTCGGATGCCTGGCGTACCACGACGGTGACACATACGCGTGAGCGCCCGCGAAGATCACGAGGGTCGGGCGGCCGGCGGCGAGGTAGCGCCAGTGCGGGTTGGCCCGGGCCACGTGGCCGCGCAGGGTGCCGAGCGGGCCGCGCGCCGGGTCCACCAGGATCGGCAGGTGGGTGGCGAAGGGGACGCCCGCGTCGTCGGCCGTGATCATGGCCGCGAAGCTCTGCGCCCGCATCAGGGCGTGGCACCACGCGGTGTCGGCGATCTGGAAATGCTTGGGGATGTACATGCGTCAGGGCACCCGCAGGCGGCCCTCGATCACGGGCACCACGCTGCCACCCACCAGGATCTCGCGGATGCGCCCGGCGCTCATGCCGACGCGGATCCGGATGAAGCTCGGCCGGCCCATCCGCGTGCCCTGCTCGCTCACGATGTCGACGGTGTCGGCCGGCGCCACCAGCCCGCGCTCCACCAGGTACGCCCCGAGTGGGCCGCTCGCCGAGCCGGTGGCCGGATCCTCGGGAATCCCCGACGTGTGCGGGGCGAACATGCGCGAGTAGACGCGCCCAGCGTTCGGATCCGGATCCGGCGCGAACACGAAGACGCCCAGATTGGGCCCCTCGCCCTGCGCGGCCCGCAGCGCGGGCACGTCGAGGCGGGCCCGATCCACCACCGCCCGGTCCCGCAGGGGGATATAGAGGAAGGCGCTGCCGGTGGAGCCGGTGCGCACGGGCGCGCCCGCGAGCAGCTCCGACTCGGCGAGCCCGAGGGCCCGCGCGAAGCCTTCCCGGTTCGTCAGCTCCGGCCCGAATCGCGCCTCCCCGTGCCGCATCCAGAGAAAGCCCGGCCGCGCGGGGTCGCCCTCGAGCGTCACCTCGACCGGGCCGATGCCTTCTTCCAGATTGAAGCGGAGGGGGTTCGGGGGCAGCAACTTCTCGGTGGCCAGCACCCACGCGGTCCCGATGGTCGGGTGCCCCGCGAACGGGATCTCGCGGGCCGGGGTGAAGATCCGCACCCGCGCCGCGCAGTCGGGGCGCGTCGGCGGCAGGAGGAACGTGGTCTCCGAGCAGTTCATCTCGCGCGCGATGGCCTGCATCTCCGCGTCGGACAGCCCCGCCGCGTCGAACACGACCGCGAGCGGATTGCCGCCGAAGACGCGCTCGGTGAACACGTCCACCTGGACGAAGCGGAGCTCCCGGGGCGCCATGGCTAGCCGGCGTGGCGGCGGTTCTTGCGCACCACGTGGCTCAGGTGCTCGCGCTGCAGCTCGAGCTCCTTGATGCGCAGGAGCCACTCCTCCCGCACCGTGACCATGCCGTCGCCGCCCAGCCGGTTCACTTCCTTCAGGGTCTCGCGGTAGGTGGCGAGCATCTGCTCCAGGGCCTTCAGCTCCTCTTCCGCGTTCATGCTCATCTCCGCGCCGCGCGCGCGATGGCCGCGATCTTGTCGGCGAAGTTCACCTGGCTGTCGTCGTCCGGCGCGTAGCCGAGCTTCACGCGCGCGTTCGCGATGGACCAGAAGCGGTGCGTGTTGCCGCTGATGCCGTAGGCGATCAGGAACGGCACCCCGTGCTCGTCGCGGATGTCCTCGGTCTCCACCATGCGCACCGCCTGCTGCACCTGATCGCGCTGGGAGAGATAGGCCCCGAGCGCCCGGTGCATGACCTTGACGTCGCCCGGCTTCACGTGGTCGATATCGTCGTCGCGCGGGCCGCCGATGCGCCACTGCACGATCTCGAGCTTGCGCCCGTCCACCTTGCCGGTGGCGAAGACGAAGCCCAGCAGCTCGTAGGCCGCCTTGGCCCAGCCGTACCAGTTGTCCGAGCGCGGTGGCATCTCGGGCGTCACCATGTCGAGGCGGCCGTCCCACACCAGGCGCTCGTAGTAGTCGGCCGCGTGATTGGAGCTGCACACCACCACCCGCCGCACGCCCTCCTCGAGGGCGACCCGGCAGACGTTGTAGGCGAGCGCCACGTTGGTGTGCTCGGCCCAGAACTTGGCGTCGCTGTTGTCCTGCCAGGTGGTGGCGTCGAGCTTGGGCGCGCTCACGAAGCCGCAGTGGATGACCGCGTCCGCCCCGCGGAAGTGCCGGCGGTACTCGTTGCGGTCGGGCTTCGTCAGATCGGCCACGATCAGCCCGGGCACCGGCTTGCCGTCGCGAGTGGTGGGTCGCACGTCGATCGGCACCAGCTCCCACCGCTTCGAAAGCTCCGGCCACATCCGCTGGGCCACGTAGCCCGCCGCCCCCGTCACGACTACGCGTCGCTTCGTCGTGGATGTCGCCATGGATCCCTCCTCAGTAGCCCGGCGGGGGAACGAAGCCCTGGAACTCGCGCTCGAGCAGCCGCGCCAGCTCGATGCAGGTCCGATCCCCGTACTGCGGCCCCACGATCTGCACGCCGATGGGCAGGCCGGCTCGCGAGAGGCCGGCGGGGGCCACCGTGGAGGGCAGGTAGGCCAGGCCGGAGTAGCCCGCCCAGAAGAGCTGGTCGGTGGTGGGCACCCGGCGGCCGTTGACGGTGATGGTCCGCTCGTGGCGCTCGCCCTCGTGATCGTGCGGGAAGGCCACGGTCGCCGCGGCCGGGCAGAGCAGCAGATCCCAGTCGCGGAAGAACTCGGCCCAGCGCCAGCGCATCTTGTGCCGCGCCTCGTTGGCGGCGAGCCAGTCGCGGTGCGGGGCGACGTTCGCCCGCGTCATCCGCGCGTAGTAGCTCTCGTCGTCCGGCCGGAGCCCGCGCGCGATCTCCGCGTTCTGCCGGAACTGCTCGGGCGTCTGCCGGCCCGCGGTGGCCGCGCGCAGCAGAAAGACGTAGAGGCGCTGGGCCTCCGCGGTGTCGATGGCGGGCCGCGCAGCGTCGCTCACCCGGGCCTTCTTCTTCGCGAGGAAATCGGCGACGGCCTGCACGCGCGCCTGGACTTCGTCGTCCACCTCGGAGACCGGATCGGTGAGCATGACCGCCACCCTGAACTCGCGCAGCGCCTTCCGGCGCGGGGCCGGCAACTCGAGCCGCCAGCCCGCGCCGTCGATCTCGTCGGCGCCCGCCATCACCGAGAGCCCGAGCGCCAGGTCGTCCGCGCTCCGGCCCATCGGGCCGATCACCGAGATGTCGCCCGGCGCCACCCGGCCGGGCAGGGCCTGGCCGCGGGGCGGCACGATCCCGTAGGTGGGCTTGTGGCCGTAGACCCCGCAGTAGTGCGCGGGGTTGCGGATGGACGAGCCGATGTCGCTGCCCGCCTCGAAGCCGGTGAGGCCCGCGGCGAGCGCGGCGGCCGCGCCGCCCGAGGAGCCGCCCGGCGTGCGGGAGAGATCCCAGGGATTGTTGGTGGTGCCGTAGACCGGATTGAAGGACTGCCAGTCGGCCAGCCACGACGGGACATTGGTCTTGCCGAAGAGCACCACGCCCGCCCCGAGCAGGCGATCCACCGCCAGCGCGTTGCGCGGGGGCATGTTGTCCTTCAGCTCGCTGAGCCCCCACGTGGTGGGCATGCCGACCACGTCATACGACTCCTTCACGGTCATCGGCACGCCGTGGAGCGGGCCCCAGACCTTCCCCTTGCGGAGCGCGGCGTCGGCCCGGCGGGCGCGGCGGCGGGCCGCGTCCACGTCGCTGGCGACGATGGCGTTGAGCTGCGGGTTGAAGCGGTCCACCCGCGCGAGGAACAGGTCGAGCGCCTCGAGGGCGCCGATCTTGCGGCGGCGGATGTCGGCGGCGAGCTGCTTGGCGCTGCGGAAGTGCGGAACGGTCATGGTCGCCTCAGGGCTCGAGGGTGAACGTCACGGTCACGGAGGCCTGGATCTCCTGCTCGCCGGGCGCGACCGGCACCGCGGCCGACATCGCCATGCGCGGGGCCGGCTCCGGGCGCGGCGTCGCGGCGCCCGCTTCCTGCACCGCCAGCACGCGGCCGACCTTGAGCGCGGCCGCGGCCGCGTAGAGCTCCGCCTTGCGCCGCGCGTCGGCCATCGCGCGCTTGCGCGCTTCGTCCAGCAGCGGCCCCGGCTCCTGCCGCCCGAACTGGATGCCGTGGACGAGATTGGCGCCCTGCCCCACCTGCTGGTCGAGCACCCGGCCCAGACGCGAGAGGTCGCGCACCTTGACGCGGACCTGGTTCGTCACCTCGTAGCCGGTGATCTCGGGCGGCTGCCCCTCGCGACCCGGGCGGCGGAGCGGCGAGACGCTGACATTGCTGGTCTGGATGTCGCGGGCGGCGACGCCGAGGGCGCCGAGCGCCGGGAGCAGCCGCTCCATCACCTGGCTGTTGGCGGCGAGCGCCTGCGCCGCGGTGGGCGCCTGCGTCACCACGCCGGTGGTGATCTCGGCCATGTCGGGCGCGGCCGACACCGTGCCGGTCCCGGACACCGTGACCGTGGAGACACCGGGACGATGGCCGCCGTGACCCATGGGGGCGCACGCCGCCGCGCCCAGCGCCACCACGAGCAGCAGCGCCCCGCGGCGGAAACCCCGCCGGGCGCTCATGCGGCCCGCTCCTGGCGGCCCACCGCCGCGGCGCGCTGCCCGTAGACCACCTCGAACAGCGGCGAGGCCATCAGGGTGGTGAACACCGCCATCAAGACCATGATGGTGAAGAGCGTGGGGGTGATGACCCCGCGCTGCAGCCCGATGTTGAGGATGATGAGCTCCATGAGCCCGCGCGCGTTCATCAGCACGCCGATCGCGACCGCTTCGCGCCAGGCCTCGCCGGAGGCCCGCGCGGCGAGCAGGCACGCCACCCCCTTGCCCACGATCGCGAGGGTGATCAGGATGACCGCGACGCCCCAGATCGCGGGCGAGTCGAGGAGGGCGATCTGGGTGTTGAGGCCGGAGTACACGAAGAAGACCGGCAGGAGGAACGTCGTCGTGAGCAGGTCGAGCTGCCCGATCGCGGCGTCCGCGAAGCGGCCGCGCGGCATCGCGATGCCCGCGACGAACGCGCCGAAGACCGCGTAGATTCCCACCGTGTCGGTGACGAACGCCCCCAGCACGAGCACGAGCAGGCCGGCCACCAGGGTCCCGGGCGCGATGCGCCCGTCGTCGTCCACGCCGCGGTCCAGCACCCGCAGCAGCGGCCGCCCGAGGAGCAGCATGACCGCGACGTAGAGCCCGCCGCCCCCGATGGCGAGGATCGCGATCAGCCACGAGCCCTCGAGGTACGAGAGCACCAGCGCGAGCAGGCACCAGGCCGCCGCGTCGTCGCTCGACCCGGCCGCGAGGGCGAGGGTGCCCATCCGGGTACGCGCGATGCCCTTCTCGTGCAGGATGCGCGCGAGCATCGGGAACGCGGTAATGGACATGGCCGCGCCCAGGTACAGCGCCGCGGCACCGGGGGTCACGTGGGGTGCGAAGAGATCGGCGTCGCCCCGGAGGGTGAGCGCGGCGACGGCGCCGAGCGCCAGGGGGACCGCGATGCCCGCGCCCGAGACGAGGGAGGCGTGGCGCACGCGGCCCAGGATGAGCCGGTGGTTGAACTCCATGCCGATCACGAACATGTAGAGCACGAGGCCGATCTGGCTGAGCACGTAGAGCACGAGCATGGACGGGTGCAGGCCGCCCGCGGGCAGTGTCTTCGGGAAGAGCCAGGCCTGCGCCTCGGGCGCGATCAATCCGAACAGCGATGGGCCGAGCAGCACGCCCGCCACCATCTCGCTCACCACCTGGGTCTGGCCGAAGAACCGGCGCCCGACCCAGCCGCACGCCCGGCAGGCGGCCAGGATCACCGCGAGCTGCAGGAACAGTTTCACGGTCAGATCGTGCGGGCTCATCAGAGCGAGCCCATCATGAACAGATCCAGCTCTTCGTCCTTCGCGCGCAGCCGCGTGATCAGGAAGCGGAGCAGGTTCAGGTAGATCACCTTGCCCACGCGCGCGTCGCCTTCCGCGATGTTGCGAAACTCTTCGCGCGAGAGGAAGAAGAGCGTGGCCCCCGCCGTCGCCCGTGCCGCCGCCGAGGTCGAGTGCTCGTCGATCAGCGAGTATTCGCCGAGGCAGCGGCCGGGGCCCATCGTATTCAGGTGCACCTCGGTGGGGCGCCGCGCGCGCCCGGTGACGCCGTCGGGCAGGAAGATCTCCACGAGGCCTTCCAGCACCACGTAGAGCCCGGGACCGCGCGTGCCCTCCGCGAGCACCATCTCGCCGGGCGCCACCTCGACCAGCAGGCCGCGCGCGATGATATGGTCGAGCGCGGCCGTCGGGAGGTGCTCGAAGACGACCGACCCCGCGAGAATGTGCCGGTACGAGTCCTTGGCCAGCTCCATGAGGCGCCATTCTGGCACAGACTCGCGGCTTGTGCCGCACCAACCCGGGGAGACCCCCTACGGGGCGCGGGTGAGCTTGACGGGCACGCCCACCACATCCACCAGCCGGACCGCCGCGAGGCGCATGCTGAACGTCGGCGCGCGCGGGTGCGCATGATGATTGTTGCGCAGGCTCTCCCCGCGCGAGCACCCTGGAGTTATAGGCGGTGTTGCCAAAGTTCTGAGTCCCTCGCCAGTGCCCGAGGCCGTTGATGAGTGTTGCCAGCCCGAAGACTGCCGCCGCAGCGGCTCGCTGGACCTCGCTGAGGGACATCATGTTCGACTACGACAAAGCCGCGATTCGGCCGGCCGAGATGAGCAAGGCCTCGGAGATCGCGACCTACATGAGCCAGAACCCCTCCCTCCGTCTCGGGATCGATGGCTCCACCGATCTCCTGCGCGGGACCAACCAACACAACGTGGCCCTGAGCCAGCAGCGGGTCAGCAATGTTCGCGACGCGCTGCTCCAGGCCGGGGTCTCGGCCGATCGCATGGAGACCGGCGGTTTCGGAGTAGCACGGATGAAGTGCAGTGACTCCGCGGAGTCCTGCTCGCGGCGGGACGGTCGAGTCGAGGTACTGGTACGTCCCGGCAGTTAGCGGGGCGAACAACCATCGGCGTAAGGATGAGTCCCATCACCCTCACGTCGTGTCTTCTCGCGGTCGGCGGGCGCCTCCCGCGGCCCCCCTGAAGGCCTCGAGGGCGGTCCATGCCCGGCAGACAAGGGCGGCTCCAGTCGACCGTCTCGCGGTCAAGGCAACCAGGGCGGCCACGACGCCCACCAGTCGCTGCGCATCAACCGGTTTCGCCAGGCAGGACTGATATCCGGCCCGCAACATATGTCCCTCGTGCTCCGCGGTGTTCCATCCGGTCAGACCAACTGCCGGCGTCTCCCCGCCTCGATCCGCCGGCAACGCTCGGATCTTCCGGATCAGCGCGTAGCCGTCTTCTCCGGGCATGTCAATGTCGGAGACGAGGACATCCGCGCGCGCTCGCGGCAAGGCGTCCAGCGCCTCGTCAGCCCCCGCGACCGCGGTGACCCTGGCCCCGAATCCGACGAGCAGCCGGTCAATGACTTCACGGACCACCGCGTCGTCCTCCACGAGCATCACTCGCACGCCGTCGAGCGGTGAATCAGGCCTGGCGGATCGAGACTTCGAAGATCCCGCGCGCAATCGCCTGTCGCCTGGTGTACTCATGGCTGCCTCCCGTTGAGAGTGGCGCACGACGGTCAGGTCCTCACGGACACTTCGGCGCCTCCCGGAGACGCGCCTCGATGTGGTCACCGACTTTGAGGCCCTGGAGCGTCTCCTGCGAGGCCTGAAACTCGTAGACCGTACCATTCGACTCACGGACGCTAACCTTGTTCGAGGCCGGCTCCAGCCTGACGACCTGGCCAGCCACCTGCTCGGCGGTCTTCGCCTTGCCCTGCGCGTCACAGCCCGGCTTTCCCTGCCCCAATGCTGTCCCCGTTGAGAGCAGGACGAAGACCGCAAGTCCTGCCGCCATGCTCGTTATCACGCGCACCCTTGCCGGCGCCATATCCCGTGCCGGCACCGATCGCGGCGCCCCCTCCCGCTCCCACCGCAGCCCCGGTCAGCGTCCCGCAGCCCGTAGCCGCGAGCAGGAGCATCGACATGCCAACGAACGGCGCAATCAGTCGCTTCCTCGTGACATTCCTCTCTCTCGATCGGCCCGTCTCAGGAGCCGCGACGCGCTCGTGGAATTACGTGCACCTCGATCTGCCGGTCTCGCAGCTTCGCGAGGAGGTCGGCGAACGACGACGTCCGGATGATCGCATTGAACTGGCTACGGTAGTTCGAGACCAGGCTCACCCCGTCCAGCACCACGTCGTACACCGCCCAGCCCGCACCGCTCTCGAGCAGACGGTACTCGATCGAGATCTCCACCCGCCGGTCCGTGGTGATCCTGGATCGTACCTGCGCGTACGGGCCGCGGATCGACTCCCCCAGGAAGGTGATCTTCTCTCCGGCGTAGTTCTCGATGGTCGTCAGATAGGAGCGCTCCAGCAGATCCGTGAAGAGCCGGGCGAACTCCTCCTGCTCCTGCGCCGAGCGATCATTCCAGTGGCGGGCCAGGGTCAAGCGAGCCATCTCCTTGAAGTCGAACAGCCCCTGCGCGGCCCGACGGATCTCCGTCCCCCGTTGACGACCATCACTCGCGACAACGCGCGACGATTGGACGATCGCCAGCACCCGGGAGACGGATGCCTTCACGAGATCGAGAGGTCCGGTCTGGTCGGCAACCGTCGGCTGGGCCCCGACGGGATGCGGGACGATCGCAAGCGCCCCCATCAAGCTAACGAGCACCACCAGGCGGCGAGGCTCCATGGCTCATCACTCTAGGGGCCACGCTCCGGCTCGCCTATTGGACTTTGGTCCGATCCGGGTGGCCGCAACGGTCGCCGCAACACGTGACAAGCCCGGAGCCAGTAGGGCCAGCAGAGGTACGTGAAGCGCGGCGTGGGTGCCCTGGGGCAGCTAACGTGGCGGCGAGTTACGCAGAACCCGCCAACCGGCCGATCGCGTCGAGCAAGGCCTGCGGGTGGAACGGCTTGCTCAGGTACCCGGCAGCCCCGGACGCCCTGACACGCTCGCGGGTCACGGGATCGTCATGGGCGGTGATGAAGATGATCGGGATCGAGATCTGATCCGTGGCCAGCCGCTCCTGAAGCTCGAATCCGTTCATTCCATCCATGTGAACGTCGAGGACCAGACACCCGACGCGGCCCGCGGGCGCCGAGCTGAGAAAGTCGTGGCCCGAGGCAAACGTCTCGACGAGGTACCCCGCTGACCGGACGAGTCGGCGTAGGGCCCGGCGCACCGAGAGGTCGTCGTCCACGATGGAGATCACGGTTCCGGATCTGGGCACCGAGTCATGACACTCGACGCGATCCTACCCGAGAGTGACGCAAATGGTATAGGACCTTGGTCCAGGGTATCTCAGGGTTCTGCAGCAATCACGCCCCCGGCGCCCGCGAGCCGGACGAGCTCCGCCAGCGAACTCGCCCGCATCTTGTCCATGACGCGCGCGCGATGCACCTTGACCGTCTTCTCGGCGATGCCGAGCTCATGCCCGATCTGCTTGTTCAACATCCCAGTTACCACGAGAGCGAAGACCTCGGCTTCCCGGGGAGTCAGGGTGGTGAGGCGGCTCCGGACCTCCGTCACTCGAGCCTGTTCCCTTCGCTCTTCGATCGTCCGGGCCACCGCCTGCCGGATGGCGGCGAGCAGCGTCCCTTCGTTCAGCGGCTTCAGCAGAAAATCGACCGCTCCGCCCTTCATGGCCCTGACGCTTGCCCGAACATCGGCATGCCCCGTGATGAAGACGATCGATAGCCGCTGTCCCGTCGCCCCGAGCATCTCCTGCAGATCGAGGCCGGTCAGGCTGGGCATGCGCACGTCCAGCACCAGGCAGCAGGGGCCGTCGCAGGGAGGACGAGCGAGGAAGTCGCGAACCGACTTGAAGAGCTCGACCTCATAGCCGGCCGCCTTGACCAGCCTCGCCAGGCTCCGCCGCACCGGTGCATCATCGTCCACCACGAACACGAGGGGCGCCGCCGACGCGATCATGGCCCTTGCGCGACGACGGGCAGCGTGAACCAGAACGTGGCCCCGCCTTCAGGGCTGTTCCTGGCTCCGACCCGGCCTCCGTGCGCCTCCACAATGGAGCGGACGATCGCCAGTCCCATCCCCATCCCGTCGGCCTTCGTCGTGTAGAAGGCGTCAAAGATACGGCCGAGAGCCCCCTTGTCGATGCCGGGCCCGGAGTCCTGGACCGTCACCTCGACGGTGGCCGGACCCTCGCGAGCCGTCCGAAGGACGAGCGTGCGGCGTCCGACCTCAACGTCCCGCATCGCGTCCAGTCCGTTCAGGATCAGGTTCAGAACCACCTGCTGCAGCTGCACGCGGTCGCCGTACACTGGCGGCACGTCGGGGGCCAGCTCGAGCTGGATCTCCGCGTTGCGAAGGATGGCATCGCCGGCTACCAGCCGCGCCACCTGGCCTACCAGCACGCCCACGTCAACGCTCGAGCGCTCGAGGGTGCCCTTCGTGAGGAAACCACGAAGCCGCCGGATCACCTCGCTCGCGCGCTCGTCATCATCGACAATATCTCCCACGATCGCGCGGAGCTCCGTGAGATCGGCCTGGTCGGACTCGAGCATGCGGCGCGCCGCCTGGGCATTGGCCAGGATCGCGGTCAGGGGCTGGTTGAGCTCGTGCGCCAGTGACGCGGTCAGCTCCCCGACCGTGGAGACGCGCCCGACGTGGGCGAGGTCCTGCTGGAGTCTTTGCCCCTCCATCTCGGATCGCCGACGGGACAGGGTATTGGCGAACACCTCTCCGAGAAGTGGGAGTCGATGGAGGAACTCGTCCTGCCAGACGCGCTCGGCCTGCACGTTGCTGAACGTCAGGGCCCCGATAACCACTCCCTCCACCGTCAACGGGATAGCGACCTGCGACTTGATCCCCAGCCGGCGATAGGTGTCCCGATCCACGGCCGCTTCACGCTCCGGCAGCTCCTCGAGCCGCGTAAACCGGATCATCTCGCCTCGTTGCAGCTGGCTCGCGCTCCAGGGAACTTCCGAGACCCCGAGCTCCACCGGCAGCGGATCCACGCCATCGGCCATCCACCCGTGCGTGACCCGCGCCGTCTGGCTGTCCTCGGAGTACTCCCTCAGGCTGCTCCAGTCCACGGTGAGAAAGTCGGCGATCCGACGCAGCGCCCGCTCGATCTCTCGATCGACTTCGGTCCCGGACGCGCGGCTAAAGGTGGCCGCCAGCTCCGCCAGCAATGTCTCGAAGCGGAGTCGCTCGCCGAGGGAGAGCTCGGCGCGCCTCCGGCCCGAGCGCTCGATCAGAAGCCCGGTGCTGAGAAGCGCCAAGGCAACGACCAGAGCTCCCGCGCCGACGACGTTCCATCCGTACAGGGCCCACAGCGAGGCCTCTCGATATCGCACGATGCTATCCGGCGGCAGCCGGCTCGAGCTGAGACCCCACCGCCGGAGCTGCCGCTCGTCGAACATGTATGCGGTCCCACCTCCGTCGACGACGGGAAGCGTCTCCGCCTGCTCTCCGCGGAGCACCCGCACCGCCAGCTCGGCCGCCAGCGTCCCCTGGGTCTCGAAGCTGGCGAGGCGGCCCCCCACGATCCCATGCCCGAGATGGGTCTCCGACCAGCTGTACACCGGCACACTCGACGCGCGGGCGATGAGGGAGACGACTTCCCGGTCGGTGAACAGACGTCCTGCCTGGTCCCGAAGCATCGACACGAACAACACGATGGCGTCCTTCGGCAATGCGGCCACCTCGTCCAGCACGCGCGCGATCGGGCGACCCGTGAGATACGTGACCTCGACCCGATCGCGGTACCGGGCGAGATCGCGAGCGGCCGCCGCTTGCAAGCTCTCGTCGACCTCCGAGGTCCCGGTGATCACCACCGCCCGCCGCGTCGCCGGCTGGAGAGCGAGCGCGGCCTCCAACGTCGCTCCCCATTCCGACCGCAGCCGGACACCCGTGATGTCGGACCCTAGCTCGAGCCCCGCGACCGCATCCAGGTTCGCCGCGCAGAAGACGGCCGGCACTCCGGGAAAGAGCTCCGCGCGGTGCTTCAGGAAGAACCGCAAGGTCGGGAACGCGACCGGCATGATCAGGTCTATCCTCCGGCTCGCATACTTCTCGCGCAGGAACGTGATCACCTGGCCCTCATACTGCTCGTCCGACAGCCGGGAGAGGTCGAGATACTCCGTGTACAGGTGGACCGCTCCGGCCGGGTCGAGGGTCGGGCGAATCGCGTCCTCCACCGCGAGAATCTCCGGCAGCAGCCGAGCCTCCGGATACAGGAGCACCACGACTCTGCCCTCTTTCGCTTCTCGGGCGAAACTCGAGGGCGCAACACAGAGCAGCGCGAGCAGTGCCGCGAGAAGAACTCTCCCGCCGGCGCGTGCGCGTTCAGGGAGAGATGTCGGACTCAACATCTGGGCGTGACTATAGCCCGGCCTGGGTCCCGGCGGCAATGCTGCGCCCCCACCTAGGACCAAAGTCCAATACCGGGGCACATGAGCGTCATCGGTCATCAGCCTCTTCATGGCGTTCGTCGGGGCGGCCGCCCGCCAGCGCGCTGACCGGCTCTCCGGCCGGGTGGGCGGGCCGGGCCATTGGGCTTTGGTCCCGTGCCCTAGGTCCAATAGGCACCGGCTCTCGTGCCGACTACACTCAAGAGGCAGAAAGGAGACACCCATGTCCAACATCTTCTACATCATCGGCGTCGTAGTCGTCGTGTTCGCGATCCTCGGCTATCTCGGCCTTCGCTAGAAGACCATTTCGCCTGACGGCAGGACAAGGCCTGGATCCTGGCATGGCTACCAAGCTCGGCCTAGTTGGGCCCAACGACAGGAAGCGGCCGTCTCCGTGAAAGGGGCGGTCGCGAGCTCAGGAGGACTCGATGTACATCATTGGATGGATCTTCTTCGGTCTGGTTGCCGGCATCGTCGCCAAGCTCCTCATGCCGGGGCGCGATCCAGGTGGCATCACCGCTCTTCTCGGGATCGTGGGAGCCCTCGTCGGGGGCTTCCTGGGTCGCTTGATCGGCTGGTACGGGGACGGCGATCCGGTAGGGTTCGTCGTGGCAGTGCTCGGGTCAATCATCCTGCTGGCCACATATCGCTTGACGATGGGACGGCCCGCGCGCGTCTGAGGTGTACCTCGCAGGCCCGGGCCGAGATTCTCGCTCGAGCCCGCACGATGCGATCGAGAGATCGGTCAAAGTCGGCGAGGGCCACCGCGTCACGCCGGCGTGAACGCCCCGAGCCTTTGCCACTGCGTCCAGGCCATCGATGAACACGGTGGCGGGCGCCTTGGCCGGTGCCGGGGTGAAGAAGGTCAAGGACGCGCGCGCGGGTGGGAGTTCGGCGCCACTCCGCCTAAAGCTCGTGGCCCCGATCCTGGCCGCCATAGGACCAAGGTCCAATAGGCGGACGGGACTGTGTTACGTAGAGTCGCGCGGAGTAATGCGCCGATGATCATCGCGAATGGTCACATCCCGAAGCCCACGGATCCGGGTGAGTTGGCTCGGGCCGTCGCCCTTCTGACTCCGGGGAAGTACGAAGCCGTCGAGAAGGTCCCGGTCGATCGTGAAGTCACCGTGCCCGGCCGCCAGCTGCAGGAGAGCCGAAGGCTCGGACCGTTGCTCGGCGGCAGCGCCGCGATGCGGGAAGCGTACCGGCTGCTCCTGCTCGCGGCGCCGAGCCCGGCGCCCGTGCTGCTCCTCGGCGAGACCGGGACCGGCAAGGAGCTCGCGGCGCGCACGATCCACGAGCTGTCGCCTCGGGCCAAGGGCCCGTTCGTCGGCGTCAACTGCTCGGCGATCCCCGAGACGCTGTGCGAGAGCGAGCTGTTCGGTCACGAGAAGGGTGCCTTCACCGGCGCCCTGGCGCGGCGTCCCGGCTACTTCGAGCTGGCCGGCGGCGGCACCATCTTCCTCGACGAGATCGCCGAGATGAGCGCGGCGCTGCAGGCCAAGTACCTGCGGGTGCTGGAGGACGGGGCCGTCCGCCGGCTGGGCGGGCGGGACGAGATCCAGGTGGACGTCCGGGTCATCGCCGCGACGAACCGGGACGTGATGAAGGCGGTCCAGAGAGGCGCATTCCGCGAGGATCTTTACTACCGCGTCAACGTTCTGAGCGTCGCGCTGCCGCCACTCCGGCGCCGGCCCGAGGACATCCCGGTACTGGCCGAGGCGTTCATCGCCGAGTTCAATGAGAGGTACTCGCGCCAGGTCGGGGGTGTGGACGACGCGGGGATGAAGCTGCTCCGCGAGCATTCCTGGCCCGGTAACGTGCGCGAGCTGCGGAACGTCATCGAGCGCGCCGTCGTGAGCTGTGGGGAGGCGCTGGTCACGCCTCGACACCTCCCGCTGGTTCCGGCCGCATCGGTCCGGAACGATCCGGGCGTGGTCGTGCTGCCCATCGGTACCACGCTGGAGGACGGCGAGCGCGAGCTGATCCTGCGCACGCTCCAGTCGGTCAACAACAACAAGACGCGCGCCGCCGAGATCCTGGGCACGACGGCGAAGACCCTCCACAACAAAGAGCGGCGCTGGAGGGCACAGCGACAGCAAACCGTCCACCTTCACGATCACCGCGGGAGGGCATCCTCTCCCCAGACTGGAGAGAGGATGCCCTAACGACCTTCAGAATCTGACCGCGAGAATCTCGACCCGCCGATTCAACTCCAGACACGTGTCCGTGGTCTCGCCACATACCGGTGTCTGTCTCCCGTAGACGCCCACCACGAAGCGGCTGGGCGAGACTCCTAGTCTGATGAGCTCATCCCTGACCGCGGTGACGCGCCTCGCGGCCAGCGCCTGGCTCCGGTCGTCCGCTTCGCTCTGGTGGCCATCGAGACTCACCCGGGCTTGCGGGTTGTTCTGCATCCAGGCGGCGAACGTCGCCAGCTTCTCCTTGCACTTCTGCTGGAGCTCCATGCTGCCGTACTTGAAGTTCACGTTCTCCATCGAGGACCACCCGTTCACGCCCGCGGCTCCTGGCGGCCCCGCCATCCCGACAAGTCCGGCCGGCCCGCTCGGTCCGGCCGGTCCGGCAACACCCGCGGGTCCCGCTACACCGGCCAGCCCAGGAGCCCCCGCGGGTCCCACCGGGCCTTGCGGTCCCTTCGCGTAGGGCGCGTTCGTGCGGCACGTGCCCTTTGCATACGGCACGCCTTCCGAGATCCACGTGCCGTCCGGCGCGATATACCCGCTCTGGTAGGCGCAGCCCGACAGAGCGGCCACTACGATAAGGCTCGTGATGATTCTCATGGGGTCCCCTCTCACTGTCCGGGCCGGATGAGCACTTCGACCCGGCGGTCCCGCTGCCAGCACGCCTCGGTTACCTCGGAGCACTTCAGCCGCGTCTCGCCGAACGCGCCCGTTTGAATCTTGGCCGAGGGGACGCCCGCGCTCACCAGGGCGGCCTTGACCGCGTCCACGCGCTGCTGGCTCAAGGGCTGATTGTACTGGGTGCTTCCGCGTGGGTCCGCGTGGCCATCGATGCCGATCTCGATGTTGGGGTTGTCCTTCATGTACTGGCTGAGCTTATCGACCTTGGCGGTCTCCGAGCTCCGAATCACGCTCTGGTCGAAGTCGAAGAGAAAGTCAACAAACGCCGCCCACGGCCGCTGTGCGCCCTCCGGGCCGCTCGGGCCCTGCACGCCAGCCGGGCCCCCGGGGCCCGGCTGGCCTGCGAGCCCGGCCGGACCCGGTGGCCCCTGTGGCCCCTGCGGCCCCGTCATCCCGATCGGCCCAACCGGACCGTAGTTGCGCGGGTCCTCGAGAGTACGTGACGCGCAGCCGGCCCCGAAGAGCGCCGTCAGTACGACGATCGCGACCAGAGCCACTCCTGTTGTTAAGAATTCTCGCTTCATCGTTTGTGCCTCCTGAGAATGGTGAACAGCGACCTTCTTGGCCTCGACTCTACGCGGAGGTCCTGCGCTCACATATGGGCTCTTGGGTCTACGGCTTCGGGAGTAGGTCCGCGTGCAGTCTGGGTAGGCCAAGGTCCAATAGGCAGGCGGGCTGCCGTTGACTAGACTCGGGCGGTGACGACCGACGACATGGCCGACGCGACACTGAACGTCGTGCCGGCATCGCGGCTTTCCTCTGAACTGGGGGAGGCCTGGGAAAGGCCTGAAGGCAGTGGACAGCGGAAGCGGCAGCCCTCGCAGCTACTGAAAGAACTTCGCCTGAGGATCCGAGGCTAGAACGGCCACCGCGCGTCGGCTACGACGGGTGCCTCGAGCCCGCCGGTTCCTACCCGGGGCAGATCCGAGGCGATGGCACACCACCGAAATGTCGGAATGCAAGACCTGACCCCATCTAGAGGTAGGGGCGGAGGTCGACGCGGCGGCCTTCGCTCGCGGAGAGGTAGGCGCCGTAGATGACCGCGGTGACGTCGCGGGCGAGCGGGCCTCCGGAGAGGGGCTCGCGGCCGGTGGCCACGCACTCCACGAAATCCTGGATCTCCTGCGGGTAGCCGGTGGTCCACTCCTCGTCGGGCTGGGGCGCGGTCCAGCCCGCCTTGGTCTCGATCTTCTCCACGATGTACTCGTCGCCGAACACGGCCGCGTCGGGCGCGTAGGCCTGCACGAGGTCGTTGGGATTGATGTTGCAGAGCACCACCGCCTTGGCGCCGTAGATCGCCATCTGGTTGCGGATGCCGCCCAGCACGGTGTCGGCCGCGGAGATCGCCGCCACCGTGCCGTCGTCGAAGGTGATCAGCATGGTGCCCCAGTCCTCGACGTCGGCGCCCTCGACGATGTTGAGGTAGCGCGGGGTGGCCGCCCGGAACGTCGCGGTGTCCGCGAGCTGGGCGGTCTCCGCCATCACCGAGACCGGCCGGACCGGGGCGCCGCGCAGCCGGCGGCCCTCGTCGGCCTTCAGGTAGAGCGCGGCGCCCAGCGGGTGGCAGGCCTTGCCGATCAGCGAGCCGCCGCCACCGGTGACCCAGCGCTTGTTGACCGGCGCGTGCGTGCCCGAGTGGCTCTCCTCGCCGACCAGCCTCAGGATCGGCCCGCCCGAGGCGGCGAGGAGCCGGCGCGCTTTCTGGATGGGCGGCGCGTAGACCCAGTTCTCCGCGTAGCACAGGCGGACCCGCGCCGCCGCGCACGCGGCCAGCACCTGGTCGGCGGCGGCCAGCGCGCGCGTCAGCATCTCCTCGCGCGGGGTATCGGACGGGCCGAAGAAGCCGGTGAGCGGCTTCTCCACGATCACGTGCTTGCCCGCGCGCGCCGCCTCGATCGCCATCGCCGCGTGGTGGTGCGACGGCACGCAGAGATCCACCAGGTCCACCTCCGGATCCGCGAGCACCGCGCGGACGTCGGCGACCGCGCGGGCCACCCCGAACCGCCGCGCGTAGGCCTGCGCGCGCTCGGGCCGGGCCGCGGTCACGCAGGCCAGCTCGACGTCCACCCCGCGCACGTGACGGTACGCCTCCCCGTGGATGTGCGCCACGAAGCCCGCGCCCACGATCCCCACCCGTACCTTCGGTCGCGACGCCATCGCGATTCCTCCCCTCCCGGCGCTCAGCGCACCCGCAGCCGCCACCACCCGAGCAGCAGCGCGACCCCGGCCAGCCCCGCACTTCCGTTGATCATGAGCGCGCGCTGGACGCCCCAGCGCTCGGACATCGCCCCCACCAGGAACGCGCCGATCGGGAACACGCCGCCCCAGATCAGCGTGTAGATGCTCATGACCCGCCCGCGCAGCGCGTCGGGGGCCGCGAGCTGCATGGTGGTGTTGCAGGAGACCACCGCGATGATGCCGAAGAACCCGGTGATGAACAACACCGCCACCGCGGGCCAGAACGCCCGCACCAGCGCCAGACCGGCGAGCCCGCAGCAGGCCAGCGCGGCCGCCGTGAACATCAGCGGGCGCGGCGGCCGGCGCGGGCCGAGCGTGCCGAGGGTGAGCGCCCCGCTCACCGCCCCCACCCCGAGCGCGGCCATGAGGAAGCCGAAGCCCTCCGCGCCCAGGCCCAGCACGGTGCGCACCACCAGCGGGACGTAGACCGTGAAGTTGAACACGCAGAGGCTCACCATGAAGGTGAGCCCGAGCGCCAGCAGCATCTCGCGCGTCCGCCGGACGTAGCGGATGCCCACGAGGATCTCCTGGGCCACGCCCTGGCCGGAGCGCGGCTGCGGGAGGCCGCGGGCGCGCAGGGTCAGCATGATCGCGATCGCGATGGCGAAGCCCGCCGCGTTGAGCGCGAACGCGGGGGCGATCCCGTAGCGGCCGATGATCACGCCCCCGATGGAGGGCCCCACGATGCGGGCCGCGTTGAAGCAGGCCGAGTTGAGCGATATCGCGCTGCCCACGTCGGCCCGGCCGACCATCTCGGCCACGAAGGACTGGCGCGCCGGCCCGTCGAGCACGTTGGCGAGCCCGACCCCGGTGGCCAGCACCGCCACGTGCCAGTACTCGACGTGCCCCCCGTACACCAGCGCGCCGAGCACGAGCGCCTGGCCGCCCAGCACGGACTGGGTCACGAGCAGGAGCCGGCGCTTGCGCACGCGATCGGCGACCGCGCCCGACACGATCGAGAAGAGCAGGATCGGCCCGAACTGGAGCGTCCCGATCAGGCCCAGCCGCAGCGGGGACGACGTGAGCTGCAGCACCAGCCAGGACTGGGCGACCGTCTGCATCCAGGAGCCGATCTGGGCCACGAACTGGGCCGCGAAAAAGCGGCGGAAGTCCGCGTGGCGGAACGCCCGGAGCGCGGTGGGGAGCGCCATCGGCGGCCGCTCAGCCGCCGGCCACGCCCTGGGTATTGACGAAGATCGAGTAGAGCGACTGGCTCGCGGCGAGGAAGAGCCGGTTGCGCTTGGCCCCGCCGAAGCAGAGGTTGGCGCAGCGCTCGGGCAGCAGGATGCGACCGATGAGCCTGGCGTCCGGATTGAAGACCGCGACGCCGTCGAGCCCCTCGCCCCCGCCCCAGCCGCACCAGAGGTTGCCGTCGGTGTCGCAGCGCAGCCCGTCCGGGATGCCCGCCCCCGTGTTGATGAAGACGCGGCCGTTGGCGAGCGCGGTCCCGCCCGCGACCACGTCGAACACGCGGATCTCGCGCGGCATCGCCCCCGACACCACCACGTAGAGCCGGCTCTCGTCGGGGGAGAAGCAGAGGCCGTTGGGGCGCGGGATGTCGCCGGTCGCCACGGTGGCCTTGCCGCTCTCGGGGTCGAGGCGGTAGACGTTGGTGGGCAGCTCGAGCGGGGCGGTATGGCCCTCGTAGTTGCCGAGCGCGCCGAAGGGCGGATCGGTGAACCACACGCTGTCGTCCGACTTGACCACCACGTCGTTCGGCGAGTTGAGCCGCTTGCTCTCGAACGAGTCCATGAGCACCGTGACCGCCCCGTCGTACTCGGTGCGGGTGACGCGCCGGCTGTCGTGCTCGCAGGTGACGAGCCGCCCCTGGCGATCGCGCGTGTTGCCGTTGGAATAGTGCGACGGCCTGCGGAACACGCCGATCGCTCCCGTCTCCTCGTCCCAGCGCATGATGCGGTCGTTCGGGATGTCGCTCCACAGCAGATAGCGGCCGTCGCCGAACCACACCGGCCCCTCCGCCCAGCGGAAGCCGGTGGCGAGGCGCTCCACCGCCGCGTTGAAGACGCGGTACTTCGCGAAGCTCTCGTCGAGGATCTGCACGGCCGGATCGGGATAGCGGACGGGCGCGGTCAGCATGGCTCCCGGATGGTCGCCACTCACGGGAGAGAAGTCAACCACCTTGTGCTAGAGTCGCGCGACATGAGTCGCCCCGCGATCCGGCATCTCTCCAAGGTGGACCCGATGATGCGCGCGCTCATCCGGCGCGTGGGCCCGTGCCGCCTCGCGGTGCGGGATCACTCACCCTTCGAGACGCTGGTGCGGGCCATCGCGCATCAGCAGATCCACGGCCGCGCCGCCGAGGCGATCCTGGGGCGCTTCATCGCGCTCTTTCCCGGCCGGCGCTTTCCGACGCCCGAGGACATCGTCACCGTGGACGCCCGCAAGATGCGCCGCGCCGGGTTCTCGCGGGCGAAGACCCGCTCGATCAAGGACATCGCCCGGAAGACGCGCGACGGGCTGATTCCCACCCGGCGCGCCTGCCACCGCCTCACCGACGCCGAGCTGATCGAGCGGCTGGTCCAGGTGCGCGGGGTCGGGCAGTGGACGGTGGAGATGCTGCTCATGTTCACCCTCGGCCGGCCCGACGTGCTGCCGGTGGACGACTTCGGGGTCCGCGAGGGCTTCAAGATCGCCTACGGCCGGCGCAAGCAGCCGACCCCGAAGCAGCTCCGGCGGTACGGCGCGCGCTGGGAGCCCTATCGCTCGGTGGCCGCCTGGTATCTCTGGCGCGCGACCGAGCAGGCGCTGAAACGAAGGGTGCAGCCGAAGGTCACGTGACGGACGGGCGCGCCCGCATCTGCTCGGGGCTCATGCCGTAGAAGGTCCGCGCGCGGTCGCCCGGCCCCGGCCAGGGATGCGCGCGCAGCACCTCCTCGTTGATGTCGGCGCCCCAGCCCGGGGCGTCGGTCAGGAAGATGTGCCCGTCCTTGACGACGGGCGGCTTCGTCACCAGGTCCGCCTTCCAGGCCACGTCGTCGATGTCGATCTCCATGATGCGCACGTTGGGCAGCACCGCGCAGAGGTGGAGCGAGTGCAGATCGGCCAGGTGGCTGTAGTAGTTGTGGGGCGCGATGTTGATCTCGTAGGTCTCGGCCATGCGCCCGATCTGGACGGCCTGGGAGAAGCCGTTCCACGGCACGTCGATGATGGCCACGTCGACCGCGCGCAGCTCGAGGAAGGGGCGGTACTGGCGCGTGGTCACCAGGCTCTCGAGCGAAGCGAGACGCGTGGACGTCGACTGCTTGATCTGCAGCAGGGCCTGCGGGTCCCAGTTGTCGTACTCGACCCACTGCATGTCGAACCGCTCGAGCAGCTTGGCCACCCGCAGCACGCCCTCGGTGCGGAAGTTGTAGTTCAGATCGAGGCAGAGGCCGACCTTGGGCCCCACCGCGTCGCGGAAGGTGCCGATCAGGCGCTCGATGGCCTCCAGGATCTCCACGGTGGGGGCGCCGTCCGTGGAGTTGATGCCGCTCGCGAAGCCCGGGAAGTACACGGTGGCGGGATCGCCCGGGATCACCATGTTGGTCTTGAGTGCGGTGAAGCCGCGCGCCACCACTTCGCGGCCGAGCGCCGCGATGTCGTCGTAGGTGCGCAGCGGCGGGGTGCCCAGCACGTGGCCGAGCCGCGCCCGCGTCGTCCCGCAGTGGGACCAGTACAGGCGCATCCGGTCGCGCAGGGGGCCGCCGAACAACTCGTAGACCGGCACCCCGAGGGCCTTGGCCTTGATGTCCCAGAGCGCCAGCTCGATCCCGGCCATCGCCTTGTGGCTCACCCCGCCCAGGTTCTGCCGGGTGGCGCGCAGCATGTCCCAGTACAGGCGCTCGACCGGCCGCGGGTCCTGGCCGATCAGCAGCGGGGCCAGGTCGCGGACGGAGCCCGCGATCCCGTACGGGCTGCGGTTGTCGCTGCATTCGCCCCAGCCCACCAGCCCGTCGTCGGTCTCGACGCGGACGAAGGTCCAGGGCCGCCAGCCGCCGTCACAGTGCAGGGCTTCCACGCGCGCGATCTTCATGGCGACAGACCATGCCATAGCCGGCGCGCGCGGACAAGCGGCCTGGTCACGGCCACGCCCCGGTGCCCGCGCGGAACTGCTCGAGCGTGAGCAGGCGGATCCGGCCGTCCGCGCGCGCCGCCGCCCGCGCCGCCGCCGTGTTGTAGCCCCACCCGGCGAGGAAGAGCGCCACATCGTCCAGATCCGGATGCCGGGCCACGTGCTCGAGCGTCTCGAGGCGGTCTTCCACGAAGGCCAGGCGGGGGCGGCGCCCCCGCTCGGCCATCCACGCCGCGATCAGCGCGCGGAGATTCTCGCACTTGTGCGCGCCCGTCTCCTTGCCCTGCACCTCCGCGAGCCGCACTCCCCAGTGCTCGAGGATCAGCCGCGCGAACACGCCTTCCTTGGTGGTGACGAGCACGCTGCGGGTGGGCTCGGCCACGAGGCGGCGCAGCTCCTCGACGGTGGTGTAGGGGGCGTGCAGCGCGAGCCAGCCCGGCGCGTCGGCGGCGATCCACTCGCGGCGCACGTCGTCGAGCGCCCGGCCGAGGCGCGCGGTCAGCGCGTCGCCGCCCGCTCCGTCCGCCCCGACGATCTCGCCGCGCACCCGCTCCCAGCCGCTCAGGACCTCGGCCCGCGGGCGCCCGTCCGCGATCGCGCGCAGGAGCACCGGCATCTCCCAGCCGCTCAGGATCACCGGCCGGAGCGCGCCGAAGGCCTCGAACGCGTCCTCGCGCGGCGGCGCCTCGTGCGGCCACACGCGCGCGTAGGCGCGGCGGCTCGCCTCGAAGTACTCGCGCAGGGCGTCGCAGCACACGCCGTCGAAGTCGAGCGCCAGGATGTCCGGAATCGTCACCGTCGGACACCGCCCTGACACGAACTGCGCCCCAGAAGGGGCGCCCCCGCCGCATAAGCGGCGGACTTTTCAGCCATCGGCGGCTGGCCCCCCTCTTGCTCCCCCGCAAGGATCATGGCTTCACCCGAGCGCAAGATCAGCGCGGTGCCGCCGGCCGGCCCGGCCCCGTTCTCGGGCGTGGACGCGAGGCTCGCGAGCCTCGAGGACGAGGCCCTGCGCCTGCGCGCGGAGATCGCGGCGCTGCAGGACGACATCCGGTGGCTCAGCGGCGACGACGACGAGGCGGAGTCCAGGTGGCTCGCCCGGGGCTGGGTACGAGCGTCGCTGCTCCTGACCACCGTGGGCGTGGTCGCCATCGTCTCCCTGCCATACCTGCTCCATCACGACCCCGCCGGTGCCGACCGCCCGCCCACCGCCACCGCGCGGCCGACCCGCGCGGTGGAACCGGTAGCCCAGCCGCCGATCCCCGCCCCCGTCCGCGTCCGCGAGACCATAGTCCCCGCGCCCGCGCGGATCCTCTCGACGGAGGACCGGCCCGTCCCCGCCCCGCAACCCCGCCTCGCGCGCGAGCGCCGCGACACCTCCGCCACGCCCGACCCCGGCATCGTCACCGCGCCCCTCTCGCACGAGAACAGCCCCTAGCCCCGATCCGCATGACGCCCGCGCGGATCAAGGCACGCTCCGCGCGGCCCGGGGCATCCGGCCTCCCCACACCGACAGCGCGGCCACCGCGGCGGCCGCGGCGGCCAGCGTGAACGCGATCGCGTAGCTCCCCGTCGCGTCGAAGATCCGCCCGGCCAGCCACGCGCCCAGCGCGCTGCCGAGCGCGCTCGCCACCTGGGTGGCGCCGAAGATCGAGCCGAAGTGGGACCCGCGGAACCGATCGCTCATCATGGCGGGCACGATGAAGGCGGTGACCGAATAGCCGACGCCGAACAGCACCGCGTAGCCGATCGCCAGCCACGCCGACGGGGCCAGCGCGACCAGCCAGAGCACGCCCACGCCGAAGATCATGGCGATCATGCCGAGCGCATAGACCAGCTCGCGCGAGAGGTAGTCCGACACCCACCCGCCGCCGGTCTTGCCCAGGATGCTGGAGGCGCCGACCACGCTGATCACCGCGGCGGCGGTCATGGCGGAGATGCCGTGGTCCACCAGGAACGCGGCCTGGTGGACGTGGAGCGTCTGGCTGCAGATGCTGCCGAGGAACACCGCGAGCCCGATCAGCCGGAACGACGGATTGGCCAGCGCCCGCCCGAGGGAATGCTCGCCGGCGGGCGCGCCGCCGGCCCCGCCGCGCACGGCGGGCTGGCGCGGCAGCGGCGGCGCGTCGTGGATCGCCACGTAGGTGGCGGGGACGATCCAGAGCACGCAGAGGGCGGCCAGCGCGCGGAACGCCCAGCGCCAGCCGAAGCCGTCGATGAGCGCCTGGCAGAGCGGCACGACCAGGAAGATGCCGAGCCCCACGCCCGAGCCCGCGATGCCGAGGGCCAGGCCCAGACGGGCCTTCCACTGCCGCTGCACCATCACCACCGCGGGCGTCCATCCCGCGGTGGCCACGCCGACCGCGGTGAGCAGGCCGAACGTCAAGTAGAGGTGCCAGGCGCGCGTGATCAGGCTGTCCGCCCAGAGCGCCGCGCCCAGCAGCAGCCCGCCGATCAGGATGAGCCGGCGCGGGCCGAAGCGATCGGCGAGCGCGCCCAGCACGGGGCCGGTGCCGCCGCTGACCAGCGTGAAGATGGAAAAGGCGCCGGCCAGCACCGAGCGGCTCCAGCCGAACTCCCGCAGCAGCGCGACGAGGAAGACGCTGTAGGCGTACCAGACCCCGTAGGCGAGCGCGAGGGTGACGACGGTGACGGCGAGAGCGGGATAGGAAGGTCGGGACGGGGCCGCCGGGTCGGGGCGCATGGGCGCCCCACGATACCGCGGCGTCAGTCCAGGCGAAAGCCGCCGGCCAGGCGCCGGCTCAGGAGCTCGCGCTCCTCGTCCAGGCTCGGATCGAGGCGGACCGCGATCTGCAGCTCGCGCAGGCCCTCCGCGTCGCGGCCCAGGCTCAGCAGGCTGCGCCCGAGGTTCGCGTGGCTGGAGGCGTCGTCGGGATTGAGCGCCAGCGCCGTGCGATAGGCGGCCACCGCTTCCTCGTAGCGCCTGAGCGTCTGCAGCGCCACCCCCATGTTCGCGTGCGCGCGGAAGTGGTTCGGGTTGATGCGGATCGCGGTGCCGAGCCAGTCGACGGCCAGATCGTACTGGTCGAGCTCCATGTAGAGACGGCCGAGGTTGGCGTAGGGCCAGGAGAACTTCGAGTCGGCGGCGATCGCCTTCTGATAGGCGACGGCGGCCGCGCCCTGGTCGCCGAAGCGGTGCTGGAGATTGTAGGCCGCGATGTTGAGCGACTCGGCGACCTTGGGCACGTCGTGGGCGGGCAGGCGGTGGCGCAGGAAGAGCTCGGCCTCGCGGCGCACGCGCGGATCGGCCGAGCGGCGGATCCGGTCCTGCAGCACCAGCCGCGAGAGGCGGACCAGGCCGCCGTCGGTGAGGGCGCGGCCCAGCGGGAGCAGACAGTCCGTGCGCTCCGGCGCGGCCAGCATGCCGACCAGCGCCCGCGTCTCGGCGCCCCGCGATCCGCGCGCGGCCGCGCAGTAGTCGGCCCCCTCCTGCACCCAGCCCCGCCCGCGCGCCACGTCCAGGGCCCGCTTGATATCGCCGGCCTCGAGCTGGGTGGTGAAGAGCGCCGCCGCCACCGCCTCGCGATCGAGCGCGGTATCGGCCAGGGCCACGCGGCTCACGTGGAGCGACCGGAACACCCAGTCCGGCAGCATCCGGGCCCAGCGCGAGCCGTTGAGGGACGCCGTCACCCGCTCGATCCAGCGCTGCCCGGTCTGAGCCCAGCGCTCCCCGCGCGTGGGCGGCGCCTGCAGGCTCGCGGTGAGGTACTCGACGGCGAGCGCGACATTGCCCATGCGCTCCGCCATCGCGCCGGCGCGGTAGTAGGCCAGCGCCGACGGCTGGAGCCGGCTCGCGCGGCCGTAGGCGTCGAGCGCCTCGTCGAACTCACCCAGCACCTCGGCCATCGCGGCGCGGCGGGTCTGGGCTTCGAGGGAGGCGGGCTCCGCCACCGCCGCCGTGCGGTAGTGGTTCAGCGCTTCGCGAAGGGCCCGCTGCCGTGCGGCCTCGTCCCCCGCCTTGATCGAGCCCCGGACTCGCGAGTCCGGCCCATTGCAGCCCATGGCGAGCACGGAGACGGCGAGGGCGATCCCGAAGATCCAGCGCACGAGTCCCGGCGGCAGCGCCAGCATGACGATTCGAGACGGCAACATTCTTGCCACCCCGGACGCCGGCTAAGTATCTGGAATTGCGTTGGCCGGGAGCTCGCGATGTGACGAATTCGGGCTGCCCGCTGACACCGCGCCGTCGGGTGTCCACGGGGCACCGCCGGCCGCAGGTTACGGGCGGCCGAGCCGGAAGCGGATGCCGCAGATCTGGACGAGGCCCGCGCGCGCCGGATCGGCACAGGCCAGGTCGAGGCCGGCCAGCCCCTCGCCGCGCCCGTCGGTGGCCTCGGTGAAACGGAGCGCCGCGTCGTCGAGGGCGATGACGCGCTGCCCCTCCCGCATCTGGACCGGGCGCTCGATGATCTCGCTCCAGCGGCGCGCCAGGCGCTCGGGATCGTCGCTCTGCAGCTCGGCCGCCGTCATGGCCGTGATCGCGCCCGACTGGTCGGCGGCTGCGCCTCGCCAAGCGGCGGGATGCCAGGGCCCGCCGGGCTCGCGCGCGCCCGCCTGCCAGGCGAACGAGAGCATGGCGGCGCCCACGTCGCGCGGGTGCAGCTGCAGCTCGCGATACTCGGGGTAGCCGATCTCGTTGGCGATGCGGACGCCGAGCGCCTCGCAGCGCCGGCGGCGCGGGGCGAGATCCTCGCACTGGGTGATGACCATGTAGCCGCCGTCGCCGCCCCGCCGGTCCAGATAGCGCCCGGCCGTGGTGCCCTCGCGCACCGGGGCCACCACCTCGAGGAAATTGTGGCCGACCCGAAACAGCGCGTTCTCGAGCCCGTACTTGCCCACCCCGGGATCGCGGTGGCAGACCTCGAGCCCGAGCGCGGAGCGGAGCTCGTCGACCACCGGAGCCAGGTGACGGGCCACCAGGCAGATCTGCCGCATGCGGAGGCGGCTCATGTTTGGCGCTTCGCTTCCTTGGCGGCCATCTTCTGCTTGAGCTGCTCGGGGGTGAGCCGCACGATGTCCTCGTTCTGGTGGGCGTAGACCTTGAAGCCCTCGGTATCGAGGGCCTCGAGCTGGACCCGCCCGGCCAGGACGTCGTCCTTCCACCGCTGGTGCGCCGCTTCGCGCGCGTGGAACTCCGGCATCACCTCGCGGGCGAAGAGCTCGAGGCTCGCGCAGATGTCCTCGTGGCTGGTGCGCCCGGTCTGGTTGAGCAGGATGACCTGGTCCACGTTGGCCGCCTCGAACTGGGCGAGCCTCCGCCGGATGGTCTCCGGCGAGCCGATCAGCCCGGCCTGGAGCGTCTCCTGCGCCTTCGGGGTGTGCCGCCACTCCTGGTAGAGCTCCCACATGTTGCCCCGGCCGGGCTCGGCCATGCCGTGCCGGCCGTAGTGCGAGAGGCAGAACACGAAGAAGGTCCAGCCCGCCGCCTTCTCGCGCGCCTCCTCGTCGGTCGGCGCGCACATGAACGCGCTCACCATTGCAACGTTGCTGTTGACAGGGTAGTCCGCCAGTCTCTTCGGCTCGCGCGTGAGGCTCGTGTAGTAGCGATTCACCCAGGCGCGCGCCGCCTCGGGGGAGACGAACTGGAAGCCGAGCGCGCCCATGCCCCACTGCCCCGCGCTGGCGATCGTCTGGATGCTCGAGCAGGCCACCCAGAGCGGCGGGTGCGGCTTCTGCCGCGGCTTGGGGATCACGTTGCGCGCGTGGAAGTCGAAGTACTGGCCGTGGAACTCGACCGCGTCCTGGGTGAAGCACGGGATCAGCACCCGCACCGCCTCCTCCCAGACCTCGCGCTTGTCCCGCACGCGGCGGCCGAAGGGATGGAGCTCGATCGGCCCCTGCCCCTCCCCCAGCCCCAGCTCGACACGGCCGCCGCTCAGCAGATCGAGCGTGGCGACCCGCTCGGCCACCCGGATCGGGTGATTGGTCGGGAGCTGGATGATCCCGTGGCCGAGCCGGATGCGGCGCGTGCGCTGGGTGGCCGCGCCGAGGAAGACCTCGGGCGCCGAGGAGTGCGAGTACTCCTCGAGGAAGTGGTGCTCCACCTCCCAGGCGTAGTCGTAGCCCAGGCGATCCGCCAGCTCGATCTGGGTGAGGGAGTCCTGCAGGAGCCGGTACTCGCTGTCCGGGCCCCAGGGCCGCGGCAGCTGATGCTCGTAGAAGATGCCGAACTTCATGACGCGCGCAGCAGGCGGCCGGGCCCGCGGCTCTCCGATCCCTCGGGAAGGCGCCCGTCCTGGATGACGGCCTGGCCGTTGACGAAGGACCACGCGATGCCGGTGGCCCGCTGCACGAGCCGCGGCCCGCCGCCCGGCAGGTCGTGCACCAGCTCGGGCTCGTGATCGGCGACGGTGTCCGGGTCGAAGACCGTGATGTCGGCGGCCAGGCCCGGCTGCAGCCGCCCCCGGTCGCGGAGACCGAAGAGGTCGGCCGGCATCGCGGTGATCCGGCGCACGGCTTCCTCCAGCGACAGCGCGCGGCGCTCGCGCACCCAGTGCCCGAGGAGCCGGCTCGTCTGGCCCGCCTCGCAGAAGAGGGTCAGGTGGGCGCCCGCGTCCGACAGCCCGATCAGCGAGCGGGGGTGGGTGAAGATCTCCGCCACCGCGGCCGCGTCGGTGTTCATCACCGCCACCGTGAACTGGGTCTGCAGATCGTCCTCGAGCGCCAGGTCGAAGAAGGCGTCGATCACGTCGTGCCCGCGGCGGGCCGCCACCTCGGTCAGGGTGAGGCCGACCAGCGGCTTGAACGCCGCCGCCCCCACCGCGTGCACCCGGAGCGGCGCGGTGTCGCCCCGGAAGAGCGGGGTACGGCCGACCGAGGCCCGGAACTCCTCGCGGAAGCCCGCGTCGCGGAAGAGCGCGCGCCAGGCGGAGACCGGGGCGTCGAGCACCCGCTTCCAGACCGGGAAGCGGAAGAAGACGAACGCGCTCGCCAGGTCGAAGGTGGCGGTGAGCGGCGAGGTCGTCACCTGCGGATAGATCTCGACCCCGTCCCGCGCGAGCGCCTCGATGCGCGCCAGGATCGCGCGGTGCTCCTCGGGGTGCGAGGGGTTGTGGCGCAGCGAGACCAGCGTCACCGGGCGGTTGGCCGCGCGGGCCAGCTCGGCGAAGCGGTCCACCTCGGCCAGACGATCCGGCCGCGTCCCCCCGATGGTCAGCTCGAGGATGCCGCGACCCGAGGCGCCCATGGTCCGCACCAGGCTCGTCAGCTCGTCCTCGTGGGCGAGCCGGCTCGGCACCGGACGGCCGCGATCGCCCACGTGGTTCTTGTTGGTGGTGGACGAGAGGCCCACCGCGCCCAGGGCCATCGCCTCGGTCACGAGCCGGCCCATGCGCGCGACCTCGTCGTCGGTGGCCTCGCGCTCCCAGGCCGCGTCACCCATCACGTACTGGCGGATGGCCGAGTGCCCGATGAAGGAGCCCACGTTGGTCCACGGGCCGATCCGCTCGATGGTGCCCTGGTACTCGGCGAAGGTCTCCCACTCCCAGCGGACGCCGCGAGTGAGCGCCTCGAGGGGCATGCCCTCCACGTAGGTGAGCATGCGCATCAGCGTCTCGCGGTCCTCCGGACGGCACGGCGCCAGCGTGAAGCCGCAGTTGCCCATCACCACCGTGGTCACCCCGTGCCACGACGAGCAGGAGGTGAGGCGGTCCCAGGTGATCTGGGCGTCGTAGTGCGTGTGCGGGTCGATGAAGCCGGGCGCGACGACGAGACCGGCGGCCGAGATCTCGCGCTCGGCGCGGCCGGTCACCGCGCCGATCTCGCTCACGCGCCCGTCCCGCACCGCCACGTCGCCGGGCCGGCCGGGGGCCCCGGTGCCGTCGACGATCAATCCACCGCGAATCACGAGGTCGTGGGCCGCCGTCTGGGTCGTCATGGGGGGCTACTCTACGGCAACTGCATGGTCCTTGACCACCCCTCGGCCCGGCGCTACCCTCCCTGCACCATGATGAAGCGAGCGATCGTCGAGTCCACCGCCGACGCCTACCTGGAGCTCCTGGCCGCCCGCGGGGTCGAGTACTTCTTCGCCAACGCGGGCACCGATTTCGCGCCGATCATCGAGGCCTACGCCCGCCGGGGCGCCCAGGGCCAGGCGAGCCCGCGCCCCATCACGGTGCCGCACGAGGTGCCCGCGGTGGCGATGGCGCACGGTTACACCATGGTCACCGGCCGGGCGCAGGCGGTGATGGTCCACGTCATCGTGGGCGCGGGCAACGCGGCGGGCGGCGTGATCAACGCGGCGCGCTCGAACGTCCCGATGCTGTTCTCGGCCGGGCGCAACCCGATCACCGAGGCGGGTGCCGCCGGCAGCCGCGACCGCCCGATCCACTGGGCGCAGGAGGCCTTCGATCAGGCCGGGATGCTGCGCGAGTTCGTGAAGTGGGACTACGAGCTCAAGCGCTTCGACCAGCTCGAGACGGTGGTGGACCGCGCGCTGACCCTCGCCCAGTCGGAGCCGCGCGGGCCGGTCTACCTCACCCTGCCCCGCGAGGTCCTGGCCGAGCGCCACGAGGCCATCGAGTACGCCGATCCCGCGCGCGCGGTGGTGCCGGCGGCCACCGTGCCGGACCCGGGCGCGGTGGACGGGGCGGCGGCCGTGCTGGCCGCGGCGCGCAACCCGATCATCATCACCAAGGCGGTCGGCCGCGATCCGGCCGCGGTGCCCGCGCTGGTGCGGCTCGCCGAGACGCTCGGCGCGCCGGTCTTCGACCAGTTCCACACCTACGTGAACTTCCCCCAGGATCACCCGCTCCACGGCGGTTTCGAGGCCGCGCCGCATCTGGCCGACGCCGACGCGATCCTGGTCATCGAGTCCGACGTGCCGTGGTTCCCGCACATGCACCGCCCGAACCCCGACGCGCGCGTCGTCCACCTGGGCGTGGACCCGCTCTTCTCCCGCTATCCGGTGCGGGGATTCCCGGCGGACCTGGCGCTGGCGGGTACGCCCCGCCTGGCCCTGGCCGCGCTGGCGGACGCGGTGGCGCGGCGGGTGGACAAGACCGCGGTCGCGGAGCGCCGCCAGCGGTGGACGGCCGCGGGCGTTCGGGGGCGGGAAGCCGCGGTGGCGAAGAGCCGGGCGGTCCAGGGCGACACCCCCATCGACATGCTCTGGCTCTCCCGGGCGATCGGGGAGCTGGTGGACGACCGCACGATCGTGGTCAACGAGTACGACCTCGACGCCACCCAGTGCACCTTCACGCGGCCCGGGAGCTACTTCGCGGCGCCGCCCTCGGGCGGGCTCGGCTGGGGGCTCGGCGCCGCGCTCGGGGCCAAGCTGGCCGCGCCCGATCA
>DATHSW010000220.1:0-6528 GCA_035463855.1 Candidatus Deferrimicrobiaceae bacterium
GAGCCCTTCGTGGTGACGGTACGGGATGCGGCGGGGGCGGTGATCGGCATCGCCCCCTTCCGTCGCTCTCGCGACGATGGATGGGTCCGCTGGCGCCGCCTCGACTACCTCGGCTCCTTCGAGATCGACCGCCCGGCGCCACTCATCCGGCTCGGCTGCGAGGTCGAGTTCTGGCGGGCGCTGCAGGGCTTCCTCGCCCGCGCGGGCGGCGCTTGGGACGTCGTCCGCCTTCCCGAGATGCCCCGGGAGCTGGTCGGCCACGCGCGGGAGGCATTCGGCTCGTCCCGCCAGTCCTTCACCACCTCGCCCGGCTCCTCCGCCATCGGGATCGATCTGCACCCCTCGTGGTCGGACTTCATCGCCGGGCATCGGAACCTCCGCAAGTACGTCCGCTCGGTCGAGCGCAAGGTTCCGGACCTCGACGTGCGCCTCTACGACGATCCGTTCCGCGTCCTGGAAGGCTTCGAGCTCTATACCCAGGTCGAGAGCCGGAGCTGGAAGGCGGGCAAGGTCGGCGTCGCGAAGGACGCCCGCCACGTGGCCTTCTACCGGGATCTCGTTCAGCGCCTGGCCGAGCGCAAGCGCGTGGCCGTCCGGATCCTCACCGCCGGAGGCCAGCCGGTCGCCGGGGACATCACGTATACGCTGGGCCGGCGCGTCTTCTTCCACCACGCCAACTACGACCAGGCCCGCGCGGACTGGTCCCCCGGGAACTTCCTCACGTGCCGGCTGTTCAACGACTACATGGGCGCCGGGTTCGACACCGGCGACTTTCTCTGCGGCTTCGCGGAGTACATGCGGCCGTGGTGCAGCCTCGAGTGGCACACCGAGAACGTCACGATCACCCGGGACTCCATGCTGATGCGGATGAGCCGGCTCGTGCAGAAGGTGAAGGAGCGCAGGTCATGACGTTGCCCGAAGCGAAGGCGGGCGTGGGCGCGTCCGGCGGGCAGGTTGGCGAAGTGTATACTCGAGCGCGATCGCGAGCGACGGAGAGAGAGGGCGTGTCCATGGCGACGGCAAGCCGCGCGCAGTCCGACGGCAACCGCGAGGGCCGCGGTGACGTGAACCTCACCCGCCTCTTCCTCGGCGCGGTCATCGTCCCGGTATGCCTCCTCGCGGGCGTGGCGGGTGCTCACGCGTCCGCCCTCGGCGATCTCGCCGCGTCCATGGCCCCCGGGACCTGGGCGGAGCTGAAGACCAACGGGTTGACGCCCGAGCTGCTCGAGGTTCCCAACCCGACCCAGACCTACAACGTGCTGGAGTACCAGAACAGCGGGGTGTGGGACCCCACCTCGCGCCAGGCGCTGTTCGTGGGCGGGCCGCACGACGGAAAAGGGAAGTTCATCTCGTACGACGAGGCGTCCAACACCTGGCGGCACGAGCCGGATCCGACGCCGGCCTCGATGCTCTCGACCCACGGCTACGACCACAACACGCTGAACACCGCCACCGGCGAGCTCTACTTCCGGCCGTACGGGAGCGCCGACGTCTTCAAGTACCGGATCGCGACCAAGGCGTGGAGCCATCTGACCCGCATTCCGAACACGCAGTACAACTGCTGCGGCGCGATCGAGTACTTCCCGGAGCGGGACGGGTTCGTCTTCGTGGGGCGGAGCGAGGTGCTCTTCTACAACACTCGCCGGGGAAGCTGGTCCGCCCCCTGGGTGACGATCCGGACGGGCCCGTACCACGCGACCGCCGAGTACAGCCCGACCGAGAAGGTGGTGGTGTTCGGGGGCGGCAGCGGCGTGAGGACCGTGTACCGGATGGACCGGAAGGGCCGCGTCACCCCCGGCGCCGATTCGCCGTTTCCCCTCGACAGCGGGGGCCACGCGATCTTCACCGCGGATCCGGTCAGCGGCAAGTTCCTGCTCTTCGCCGAGGACGAGACCTTCCACGTCTACGACGCGGCCACCGACAAGTGGGAGCTCCAGGCTCAGCGCCCGCCGTTCTTCGACGCCGGCAAGTACCGGCCGGTGAGCTGCTCCATCGCGATCCCGATCAGCACCCACGGGGTCGTGATGGTCCTGACCTACTCCACCAGCCGGCCCACCGTGTTCCTCTACCGGCACGCGGCGGGCACTCCGACCCCGCGGTAACGCCGGAGCGGTATTGGGCCTCGTCCTGTCGTGGGTGGCTCCCGCAGTGGTCCTGGTCGCGGTCTGGTGTCCGCACTTCGCCCACTACTACGTCCGCAATCCGGCGGTGCCCGCCGCGACCGTCGAGGCCAGCCGCGCGAAGCCGGACGACGCCCGCCTCCGCGAGCTGGCCGGGTTCTCGCCGGGCTACGGGGTGGCCCGGCCGGTCTTCGCCCTGGCCGACCCGCGGGGGGTGGCCGCGAAGCTGCTCGCGGGTACGGTGGACGTTCCGGGTCTCCCGCCGAGGCGCGTCACCCTGCCCTTCGCGCCGGACGATCTCGACAACGACCTCGGGGCGGGCTCGCTGAGCTTCGCGGGGCTCGTCCTGCCCGAGCTCCTGGTCCGCGCCTACGTGGAGACCGGTGAGGACCGCTACCTCCTCGCCGCCCGGGACATGATCGTGGGGTGGGCCGACTACGAGGCGCGCGCGTGGCTGCCGAGAGGGTTCCTGTGGAACGACCACGCGATCGCGGCGCGCGTGCCGGTGCTGGCCGCGTTCTGGCTGGCCTACCGCCACCACCCGACCTACGACCCCGCGGTGGCGGCGAGGGTGCTCCGGTTCGCGGCCCGCAGCGGGGTGCTGCTCGCGCGGCCGGCGCATTTCACGGTCGCCACCAATCACGGGGTGATGCAGAACCTGGCCCTGTGGCACCTGGCGCTGGCCTTCCCGGAGCTGGATGAGAGTCCGCGGTATCGCCGGCTGGCGCTCGAGCGGCTCGACGAGCAGATGGGCTTCTACATCGACGACGAGGGCGTGGTCCTGGAGCACTCGGCGGGGTATCACCGGACCGGCCTGGAGCTGCTGGCGATGGCGTTGCGCTACCTCACGCTCCTCGAGCAGCCGGTGCCGGAGTCGTGGGCGCGGAAGTACGAGGCGGCGGTCGGGGTCTATGCCCAGCTCCGTCGTCCGGACGGCAGCCTCCCGATCTTCGGCGATACCACGGGGGAGCCCGGCGGGGACACGCCACCGGCGGGCCCGCTGACGACCCGGCTCATGCCCGAGCGCCGCGCCGCGCCGCTCGAGCAGATCTCCACCTGGCCCGCCCCGGCGCCCGAGGCGCTCTATCCGGTGGCGGGCTACGCGTCCTGGTGGCGGGGGCCGGCCGGACTCGAGCGGGCGCCCCGGGCCAACCAGACGGTAGTGACCTGGTCGTATTTTCCCGGGCACGGCCACAAGCACGCCGACGAGATGAGCGTCCTGCTCTGGGGCTCGGGCCGGGCCTGGATCAGCAACGTGGGCTACTGGCCCTACGGCGTGGCCGGCCGCTCGGGCGCCGAGTCATGGCGTGGATCGAATGCGCCGCACCTCGTGTCGGAGCCGCGCACCAGCCCGCGGGCCACCCGGCTGATCGCATCCGGCTGGTCCGAGCGTGTGGCCGCGCTCGACCTCGAGCGGCGGCTCGGCGCCGGCTACGTCGCGCGGCGGCAGGTCGTCCACGTGGATCCCGACCTGTGGGTCGTGCTGGACCACGCCTCCGGAGCCCCCGCCGCGCGCGCGCGGGTGCAGTGGACCATGGCGGCCGATCTCCAGCTCCGGCCGGGTGGCTCGCCCGGGTCGTACGTGCTGGAGGCCACGGCGGCCGGGCCGCGCCTGGTGCTGCGGCTGGCCTCTTCCGCGGGCACCAGCGTGCGCGAGCTCCGGGGAAGCCTGGACCCGTTCGGCGGGTGGCAGGTCGTCAATCACCAGCCGGCCCCGGCTCCCAGCATCGTGGTGGAGCAGCCGGCCGCAAACTCCTGGACCATCGCGGTATGGTGTCTCGCCGGGCCCGGCGGCTCGAGCGCCTGCCCGGACGCCCCGGTGTCCGCCCGATTCTCAGACGACGAGGACTGGTCGGTCAGCGTGCCGCGAGGCGAGACGGCGCTGGTCGTGACGCGCGGTGGCCAAGAGCTGCGGAGCAGCTCCGCGGGGGCGGCCGCGTCCGCCGGCCCGCTGGCGCTGCGGGCGGGTCCTGACGTCGCGGTCGCCCGAGCCCGGATCCGGGCCGCCTACGAGACCGCGGTGGGCAAGTACCCTCGCTTCCGGGACGTGGAGTACTACCGGCTGCGGGCGACCTACGCCCTGCTCGGCCTCGTCGCGCTCCAGGAGGTCTTCTTCCTGGCCATCCGTCGCTTCCGCTGGCGCGCGTGGCTCCGGTACGCGGCGGTGCTGGCCTGGGCGGCTGTCGGAGTCTGGCTGGTCTTCGTCTACTTCTAGACGGCGTCAGGCGGCGCCCGGCGCCCTCACTTGGCCGAGCCCGCGCGCCGGAGCCGCGAGGCCACCTCGTCGCGCATCTCCTCGATGAGGGACGCGCGGGCCCCCACCGCCCGCCGCGCCACCCGGCCGAGGAGCGCGAGCTTCCGGGTGCGCCGGAGCGGGCTTCTCAGGATCGCCCGGCAGTAACCCGCGTAGTGGCGCCAGTAGTACAGGCCGGTGCCCCCCTTCTGCGCCGGCACCATGTAGGCGACCTGCTCGTCGAGGGACGAGAGCCCGCTGAACGCGTCCTCGTGCATGCGCCGCTGGAAGAGGCGCTCCTCGAGCTCGTGGAACTCGCCGTGCAGCGCCAGCTCGGCCACCAGCACCATGTCGGAGCCCAGGTAGCCGCCCATCAGCGCCGTTCGCCTGAGCGCCTCGAGCCGGACCACCCCCTGCATCATGTTCACGAGCCCGAGGCGCCGGAGCACCGCCATGAAACGGTCCTCGGGATCGGGCATCCGCAGATGCAGGTTGTCGTCGTAGTCCCGGATTCGCCGTCCCCGCCCGTCGATCAGGGTCGTCCGGCCGAAGCAGGCCACCACTTGCGGATGGGCATCGAGCACCGCCACGCACCTGGCCACCAGCGTCCGATCACACAGGTCGTCGGCGTTGGCGAGCTTGAAGTACTCCCCGCGGGAGAGGGTGATGACCTGGTTGAAGTTCCACGCCGAGCCCCGGTTGGTCTCGCTGCGATGGTAGCGCACGCGCGGGTCCGCCGCGGCGTAGGCGCGACAGATCGCGGGCGTCTCGTCGGTGGAGGCGTTGTCCGAGATCACGATCTCGGTGTCCCGCCACGTCTGGTCCACGATGCAGTCCAGCGTCTCGCGGAGAAACGGCGCGCCGTTGTACACCGGAATGCCGATGCTGACTCTCGGCCGCACCGCGCGCTCCCCGATCGGTCCCCGGTCAGTTCCGCTGGCGCATCACCGGCTTCACCGGGCGCCCCACCAGGTGCTTGCCGATGCCGTCCGCGAGGGCCCGCCGGTACACCCCGAGGGCCTCCCCGGCCGCCTCCACCGTGCGGTCGATGTCCTCGTCGGAGTGCGAGAAGCTCACCACCATGGAGGGCGTGATGAAGCCCCGCTTGATCATCTCCTGCAGGAAGAGGGTGCGGTAGGCCTGCGAGGGCTGCCGCTGCTCGTCCCGCGTGGCGTAGACCAGATTGCACGGCAACCCGAGCACCTGGAAGTGCTCGGCCAGCCCGAGCCCGTCGATCACCTGCCGGAGGCCCTCCCGCAGCCGCTCGCCCTGGTGCCAGAGCTGCTCGACGACCTTCTCGCGCTGGTAGATCCGCATCACCTCGATGGCGGCGGCGAGGCTGTGGGTCTCGGCCCCGTGCGTGGTGGAGAGCAGGAACACCCGGTCGCGATCGTGCTGCAGGCCGCCGAGCGCCATGATCTCGCGCTTGCCGACGAGCGCGGAGACCGAGAACCCGTTGCCCATCGCCTTGCCGAAGGACGCGAGGTCTGGCACGACCCCGTAGTACTCCTGCCCTCCGCCCAGATGCCACCGGAAGCCGGTGATCATCTCGTCGAGGACGAAGAGGGCGCCGTGGCGCGCGCACAGCCGCTGGACCTCCTGGAGGAAGCCGTTGACCGGCTCCATCGCGGTGGCGGGCTCGAGCATGACGCACGCGATCCGGCCCGGGTGGCGGGAGAAGAGCGCTTCGAGGCTGGCGGGGTCGTTGTAGTGGAACTTGACGGTGAGCGCCTTGACCGGGTCCGGGATGCCCGCGGCGACCGGCGTGCTCCCGATGAACCAGTCCTCGACCGAGAAGAAGGGCTGCTCCGCGCACACCGCGACCATGTCGCGGCCGGTATAGGCGCGGGAGAGCTTGACCGCGGCGGTGGTCACGTCCGAGCCGTTCTTCGCGAACTTCACCATCTCGGCCCCGCGGATGAGCCCGAGGAGCTCCTCGGCGCACTCGAGCTCGATGCGCGCCGGACGGGTGAAGTTGGCCCCGAGCGTCATCTGGCGCTGCGCCGCCTCGACCACGGGCCCGTACGCGTGGCCCAGGGTCACCGCGCGCAGCCCCATCCCGTATTCGACGAACTCGTTGCCGTCCACGTCCCACACGTGGCTGCCGGCTCCCCGCTCGATGTAGGGAGCCGAGTGCTCCGGATACTGATCGTCTCCCTTGGCGTAGGTGTGGCT
>DATHSW010000221.1:0-13005 GCA_035463855.1 Candidatus Deferrimicrobiaceae bacterium
TACGATGACCGCGGCCAGGCAGGCGGTCGTGGCCTGCAGATATCGTACGTCGGTGCGGGCCATCGGCTCCCCGTACGCCCATCCCGCCCCGTGGAGCACGAAGAAGAATGTCGCCATCGCCGTGGCGGCCTCGATCCCCCCAGGAAGACATAGGAGCGCAAGGCCCAGCGACGCGGTGAACAGCCGCTCGCCTCGCGCCCGCGGCGGCCGTTGTCTCTCCGTTCCTCGTTCCCTAGCTTCCCCTCGGGCAAGAGGCATACCAGTTCCGTCTCGGCTCACCGCCGCGGCCCTCCTCCCCTCGGTTTTGACACCTCGTGATCCACGTGGCAGTATCGGGCCTCCCTGGCCGCCCTACGAAGGACCACAGTACGAGGACACGGAGTGATGAACCGACGTCCATTCCGAATCGTCGCCGCGTGCGGGCTCGCCGCGCTGACGGTGCTTCTTCCCACCGCGGCGCGACCGCAGGCTCCCAGATCGGTCCCCGCCGAGTGGACGACGGTCCCGGGCTGGAACGTGTTCGTCGACAAGGGCTGCAGCAAGTGCCACCGGGTGCGCGGCGTCGGCGACGGCACCATCGGGCCGGACCTGGCCGGCCTCCGAGCGAGCCGGAGCCTCTTCGATCTGGGGGCCGCCATGTGGAACCATCTGCCCCAGATGGGGGCGGCGATGCGCGACACGGGGACCCAGCCCCCACGACTCACACCGCTCGAGTTCTCCAGCCTGGCCGCGTTCCTCTTCACGACCCAGTACGACGGGACCTCGGGGGACCCGGTCAAGGGATCGCGTCTCTTCACGGCCAAGAGCTGCGCGCAGTGCCACGCCGTGGGCGGCCGGGGCAGCAGCGTGGGCCCCGCTCTCGACGGTCTCAAGCGGTCCAGCTCGCCGGTCCTCATGGCCGCCGCCATGTGGAACCACGGCCCCCGGATGGCCGAGGCGATGAACGCCCGCGGGCTCACCTGGCCTACCTTCCGGAGGACGGAGCTGGCCGACCTCGCAGCCTACATCGCCACGGGGGCGCAGGACCAAGGCGGGGAGACCGCGCCGGTCGTCCCGGGCACGCCCGAGCGTGGCGAGAAGCTCTTTGTGGAGAGGGGCTGCACCACGTGCCACCCAGTAGGCGCCGGGAACAGCCCGAGCCCGGCTCCGCGCCTGGCCACCCAGGCTCATCGCGTGAGCGCCGGTGAGTTCGCCGGTCTCATGTGGAACCACGGCGCGAGGATGTGGACCGCCATGCGACAGCGTGGCCTCACCGTGCCTCTGCTCACGGGTCAGGAGATGGCCGACATCACCGCCTACCTCTACAGCGCGTACTACTTCGAGTCCGCCGCCGGCCGGGCAGGACGCGGTCGAGAGCTCATCCGGCAGAAGGGCTGCCTCGGCTGCCACACGATCTACCGGAAGGGGGGCAATGGCGCAAGTGACCTGGCGATCGACAACGTCGTCAGCACGCCCGCCGGCCAGGTCGCGGCGATCTGGAACCACGCCCGATACATGGAGACCGAGGGGCGACGTCAGGCGACGACGTTACCGTCGCTGACGGGCCAGGAGCTCGCGGACATCTCGGCCTATCTGGCGGGACTCGGCAGCGGCGCCCCGAAGTCGAAGTGACGCTCACCCGGTGAGCCGCGGAGGGAGACGATCCCCCTCCGCGGCCTCCCGCCGGTCACGGGTCGGCAGCCCTCAGAGCGACCGGGTCGCGGCGGCGATCGTCGGCGGCGTCGCCACGGCGCCGTTGCCCGTCCGTACCACGATGGGCTGCTCGGCGGCGTGGAACCCGGCCTCTTCCAGAGTCTCCCGGATCACCCGGTTGGTGTCGAAGTACACCTGCCAGTACTGCTCGTTGCTGCAGTAGGGTCGCACCGCCAGCATGGGGCCGAGCGGATTGAACTGGAGGATCTCGACGTCCGGCTGCGGCTCCGCCTTGACGTTCGGGATCTGCCTCACGCGCGCCTTGAGCAGACGGATGGCGGTCGCGTGATCCGCGTCATTGTGGAGCTGCGCCATCAGGTCGACGCGGCGATAGGGATTCGCAGAAAAGTTCTGGATGGTGTCGGCGAAGACGCGACTGTTGCTCACGTAGGTCTGGACATTGTCGAGCGTGTTGATCCGGGTCACGAAGAGACCGATCTCCTCCACCGTGCCCATCATCCCGCCCGCGGAGATGAAGTCCCCCGCCTTGAACGGACGGAGGATGAGCAGGAAGATCCCGGCCGCCAGGTGCGCCAGCAAGCCGCTCCACGCGGCGCCGATCGCGATGCCCACGCCGGCCATGAGGGCCGCGAACGTGGTGGTCTCGATCCCGAAGAATCCGAGGATCGCCACGATCAGCGCGATGTTCAACAGCACGGACGTCGCGGTGCCGATGTAGCCGGCCACCGTCTGGTCGAACGGGTACTTCAAGGTGCGCACGAGCATCTTGACCGCGAAACGGATGAGCCAGCGCCCGACGAGCCACAGGGCGATGGCTCCGACTACCTTGAGCGCGAACTGGGTCAGCAACGGGATCGCGCTCTGAACCATGCCGCTCCCGTCCATGGCAACCTCCTCGTCGCGAATCGGATTGCGCGACGTCAGTCAGGGTTTAGCTTGACCGGCCCCCGCGGGCGGGAGGAGAAGCCGCACCGGCTCTCCCCCCCGACCGCGGTGGTTCAAGCGCACATGGCTGGTCAGCGGGTCAGGCTGGCCTGGTCGCCCTGAATGCCCAGCAGCATCCCCGGCTGTCCAGGAGGTCCCTGCTCGCCCACTGGCCCAACCGGCCCCGGCGCCCCGGCCGGCCCTGGAGGCCCGGGAGGTCCGGCAGGTCCCGCGGGGCCTGGTAGCCCGGCGAGTCCTGGCTGGCCGGCCGGCCCGGAAGGCCCGGCAAACGTGTACCACTCCTCAGTTACGCCCGGGAAGCCCGAGTACCGGCGCGACCCCGGGATGTTCGTGTTCCCGACCGTGCTCAGCGTCGGCACCGGTCCGGTCGCCGTCTGATCCTCGACGTACCCGTCACCGTGCGCGAACAGCGGCGGCGGGCCGGCGTAGCCCCAGCGGGGCGTCGTCGAGGTGGTCGAGCTACATCCGGCGGCGACGATCACGAGCGTGGCCGCCGTCAGCCCCGTCATCAGATGTCGGAACATGGCAGTGTCCTCCGGCGCTCATTTCCGGCCCGGTGCACTGAACGACGTCGTGGTGGGCGCTCCCATCGGGAGCACGATCACCTCGACGCGCCGGTCCTGCTGCCACGCCGCCTCACCGGTCACGGCGGACTTGCGATTCAGCTCGCCGTAGGCGCCGACCCGGATGCGGTCCTGCGACACGCCCTGAGCGATGAGCGCGTCGCGAACGGCGTTCACGCGCTGGGTGCTCAGCTTGATGTTGTAGGTCTGAGAGCCGCGGGGATCCGCGAACCCCTCGATCTCCACCCGGAACGACGGATTCTGCTTGAGATACGTCGCCAGCTGCTCGACCTTGCCCGCCTCCGCAGACCGGAGATCAGCCCGGTTCAGGTCGAACTGGATGTCGCTGAAGCGCGCCCACTTCAGGTCCGCACCGTTCACTCCGGCCGGGCCGACAGGTCCTTGCGGACCAGCCACACCCTGGGGTCCCGGAGGTCCGGCGGGTCCCATCGGGCCCTGAGGACCTGCAATCCCGGCGACTCCCACCGCTCCCGCCGGCCCCGCGGATCCCGCCGGGCCATATACCTTCCATCCATCCGCTCCGCCCACCGGTCTCGCCGTGCAGCCGGCGGCGACCAGGGCTGCTACTGCAAAGTACACGAGGCGCTTCATGTCGGTCCTCCTCTTAAGTCACCTTCGCTCGCGGCAAACCTGTCTACCAAGATCACCTCCACCGAGATCACCGAGTGCGTGGCAGCATCCCTCCCTTCCCGGTCGCAGATGAATGGCGTGGTCAAGTTGATTCGGATGCCGAAGCAACGTGCAAGAACATTGCCCGGAAGACGCCGCGGTATCTCCGCGGAAACACGTGAACGAGCGAAACGGACGGTGGGGCGAAGCTAGCCCAGCGGGGCGTCGTCGCCACACTCGCGCGTGGGCACGGCATTCGAACGCATCAGAGCAGGTGATGCGCTTGCGTCAGGGGAAGGAGAGCTGCTCGGAGGGCTCGGCCAGCGGCGCCCGTCACGGGCGTCCGCTGGCCGGCGAGATCTCACTTGCCCGTGAGGGCGGACTGGATCTTCTTGAGGGTGTCCAGGTTCTTCTGGAGACCGCTGACGTGCTGCTCCATGTCCGTAATCGAGGAGCCGAGCTGGCTGGCCGCTGCGAGGGGGTTGCCGGCCTGGCCGGCCTTGTCGAGGAGCCCTCCGGGAAGCTGGGCGCTGGCCGGCGGCAGCCCGACGGAGCCGCACACATAGCCGAGCGTGAAGGCGGTGAAGAGCAGCGCGGGCACTGCAATGCGAGCAACGATCTTCCTTGGCATTTCTAGCCCCTCCAAGCCGGGCCGGCGTTCACTTGGTTGCGGGCTGCCCGGGGGCCGGCCCGACCGTCACCCGGGAGCTGATCAGCTCGATGATCGGCCCGGCCACCTCCGCGCGGGACAGCTCCGCCGTGGAGGCATACGGGCGGTTGCGGATGATCCGCTTGGCCGTCGCGGGCCCGATGCCGCGCAGCGATTCGAGCTCCCGCTGCGTGGCGGTGTTCAGGTTGATGCTCGACGCCTCGGCGACGGCGGCGGCCACCGGCCTCTCAGCCGCCCTGACCGCCGTCTCCGCGGGCGCTTTCTCGGTCGCACAGGCGGTGACGAGAACACTGGCGAACAGGACCATGGACCAAGCACACCAGCCCTTCTCCATGACCTCTTCCTCCCTTTGTCGAAGGAGGGCAGCAAGAGTCGTACCCGCCCCGCGCGTGACGCAAGGCCGCGATACGGCGCGATGGTGTGCGACGTGCCTCCGGCGATGCTTGTGGCGGGCCGGCCTCTCCTGGGGCGTGCGCGCCCCGGCGCGGGAGCTACGCTTCTCCGAGCCTGCCCGCCTTGCGTCCGGCCGCTGTGGCGTCGGCTCCTGGGGTGGCCAGCGTCCGAGTCTAGGCGGCTACGTCACGGGGACGGGATCCACGCCAGGGCGACCACGGCCGGAGGGCGTTCATGTTGCCTAATCCTCTCGACTATCCGCCGCGGAAGGAGTTCATCGAGGACTATCACCGCCGCACCGCGTGGGTGCGGGCGCTCTACGACCGCGTCGTGCCGAAGTGAGCCGGCGCCCTCAGGCGCCCGGCTCGCGGGTGATGCGCGCGCCGAGCGAGCGCAGGCGCTCGTCGATCCGCTCGTAGCCGCGGTCCACCTGGTGCGCGTTCATGATCGAGGAGGTCCCGCGCGCGCACAGCGCGGCGCCGATGAGGGCCATGCCCGCGCGGATGTCGGGGGAGACCATCGGAGCGCCCCGCAGCTCGGTGGGACCGACCACCACCGCCCGGTGCGGATCGCACAGCACGATCCGCGCGCCCATCGCGATGAGGCTGTCCACGAAGAAGAGGCGGCTCTCGAACAGCTTCTCGTGGATGAGCACGGTCCCGCGGCTCTGGGTCGCCAGCACCAGCGCGAGCGAGGTCAGATCGGCGGGGAAGCCCGGCCACGGCGCATCGTCCACCTTGGGGATGGCCCCGTCCGCGTCGGCGGCGACCTCCAGCTTCTGCGGCCCGGGGACGATCAGGGTGGTGCCGTCCAGCGACGTCTCCACGCCCAGCCGCCGGTAGGCCAGGCGGATCATGCGCAGATCGTCCGGGATCACGTCGCGGATGCGGAGGTCGCCGCCGGTCATCGCGGCCAGCGCCACGAAGGAGCCGATCTCGATGTGATCGGGGCCCAGGCGGTGCCGGCCGGGCCCGAGCTCGCGGACGCCCTCGATGCGGAGCTGGTTGGTGCCGATGCCGCTGATCCGGGCGCCCAGGGTGTTGAGGAACCGGCACAGGCCCTGGACGTGCGGCTCGCTGGCCGCGTTCAGGATGACGGTCTCGCCCTCGGCCAGCGCCGCCGCCATCACCGTGTTCTCGGTGCCGGTCACGCTCATCTCGTCGAGGAAGACCTCGGTGCCCCGGAAGCGGCCCTCGAGGGTCAGACGCAGGGCGGGGCCGGCCTCGACCCGCGCGCCCAGCTCGCTCAGCGCGAGCAGGTGGGTGTCGAGCCGCCGCCGGCCGATCCGGTCGCCGCCGGGCGCCGGCAGCACCGCCCGTCCCGTCCGCGCGAGCAGGCCCGGCGCCAGCAGCACCGAGCCCCGGAGCTGCGACATCACCGCCGGATCGGGATCGCGGCTCTCGAGCGCGCTCGCGTCCAGGCGCGCCGTGCCGTGGTCGTCGACCGCCACCCGCACCCCCAGGTGGCGAAGCCCCTCGAGCAGCGCGGTCACGTCCCGGATGCGGGGCACGTTGTCCACGACCACCGGGCCCGCGACGAGCAGGCAGGCCGCGAGCACGGGCAGAGCCTCGTTCTTGTTGCCGGCCGGCGTCACCGTCCCGCGCAGGGGATGGCCGCCTTCCACCAGGAATCGATCGCTCGTCACGCGAGTCTCCTCGTCAATAGTAACCGACCCGCTCGGAGATCCAGGCACCCCCGGCGCGGGCGGCACCGGAGAGGCAGGCGCCGGAAGGCCGGTGTATGATCGCGTCGAGCCCGCATGACCGAGCGCTTCTTCATCCTCGATGGCCCCGGCTTCCTCTTCCGCGCGTACCACGCGATTCCCTTCCTCTCCACCTCGAAGGGCGTCGCGAGCCACGCGGTGTTCGGCATGTCCACCATGCTGTGGAAGCTGCTGCGCGAGGACAACCCCGAGTACTTCGCGGTCGCCTGGGACCCGCCCGGCCCGACCTTCCGCGAGGAGAAGTTCGCCGCCTACAAGGAGACGCGCGCGCCCACCCCCGACGATCTCCGGACCCAGATTCCCTACGTGAAGACGCTCTTCGAGGCCCTGCGCGTGCCGGTCCTGGAGGTGCCGGGCTTCGAGGCCGACGACGTGCTCGGCACCGTGGTGGACCGGACCCGCGAGCTCCCGATCGAGCTCGTCCTGGTCACCTCCGACAAGGACATGCTCCAGCTCGTGAGCCCGCGGGTGCGCGTGTTCTCGACCACCGGCCGGGGCGGGGACCGCGTGGTCTTCGACGAGGCCGCGGTGAAGGCGAAGTGGGGGGTCGAGCCCGCGCAGATCCCCGACATCCTCGCGCTGATGGGCGACTCCATCGACAACATCCCGGGCGTGCCGGGCGTGGGCGAGAAGACCGCCGCCAAGCTGATCGGGCAGTTCGGTGGCGTGGAGCGCCTCTACGAGAACCTCTCGCTGGTGCCGGGCAAGCTGCGCGAGACGCTGGCCGCCAACCGCAAGCAGGCGCTGCTCTCCCGCGAGCTGGCCACCGTGAGCACGCGGGTGCCGATCACGGTGGATCTCGAGGCCTTCCGGCGCCGCGAGCCCGACTGGGAGCGCCTGCGCGCGCTCTGGACCGAGCTCGAGTTCCACAGCCTCCTGCGCCAGCTCCCCGCCGAGCCGGCCCCCGAGGCCGCCGGCGGCGACGTTCCGGCCCTCGCCGACGCGGATGCGCTCGCGCGCTACCTGGCCAAGGTGCCCGCGGGCGAGCCGCTCGCGGTGGACGCGGTGACCGCGGGAGGGCCGCCGGAGCCCGTCGTCGCGACGATCGGTCTGTATCACCCGGTGGCCGGTGAAGCGATCTTTGAATGCGGGGGCCCAGAGATGGCCCCCGCACTCCCCCAGTCCGCGGACAACCGTCTCGATCGGGCGGGGATTCTCATTGCCGGGCTGGGAGGGCGGACGCTGATCGGCCACGACGTGAAGGCGCTGGTCGAGTGGTGGCTGGCCCGCGGGGGCGCGCCGCCGTCGGTGGAGGACACCGCGGTGGCCGCCTACCTGCTGAACCCGGCGCGCACCAACTACAAGCTCGAGGAGGTCTGCGCCGAGCTGCTCGGTCAGGGGCCGGGGATCGCGCGCCCCGGCACGCGGGCCAAGTGGATCTGGGACCTGTGGGCGATGGAGCCGCGCGCGCTGCAGGAGGTCGGTCTCCACGAGGTCTACCAGGACATCGAGCGGCCGCTGATCGGCGTGCTGGCCGGCATGGAGCGGCACGGCATCCGGGTGGACCCGGCCCGGCTCGCCGAGTTCTCGCGCGAGCTCGAGGTGCACCTCGAGCGGACGACGCGCGAGATCTTCAGCCTGGCGGGCGAGGAGTTCAACATCGGCTCGCCCAAGCAGCTCGCCCACATCCTGTTCGAGAAGCTCAAGCTGCCGCCGGTGAAGCGCACCAAGACCGGCTACTCCACCGACGCGGACGTGCTCGAGCAGCTCGCGATCGGCCACGAGCTGCCCGCGCGCATCGTCGAGCACCGCACGCTTGCCAAGCTCAAGTCCACCTACGCGGACGCCCTGCCCACCCTGATCAACCCGGTGACCGGGCGCATTCACACCTCGTTCAACCAGCTCGTGGCCGCGACCGGCAGACTCTCGTGCCTTCCGGCGGGGAGCTTGGTCAGTACTCAACGAGGTTTGATTGGAATCGAAGAGATTCGGCCTGGCGATCTAGTTCGCACATCCAGAGGGGCTCGGATGGTCATTGCCCATCAGCGGACCGGGGTGAAGCCAGTTGTAGCTATTCATCTGTCATCGGGCGTGATCTTGCGTTGCAGTCCGGATCACAAGCTGCGCAGCAAGGGGGAATGGGTGGAGGCGGGTACCCTTGCCGTGGGCGACCAGCTCTACATGAGTTTCCAGCCGGGCCTGTTTGGCTCTCAAGTCGACCTGCACGTGACCCCAACTGCGGCCCACAAGACTCGGAAGACGCCCACGTTGCCAACCGAATGGTCCCCGCAACTGGCCGAGCTTGTCGGCTACATGATGGCGGATGGACATATAGCGAGAAGCAACTACAACGGGAAACCGGCCAAGCTGGTCCTCGCATTCGGCTGGCGCGACGACGAACTCGTTCGCCACTTCGCAGGTTCGCTCCGAGTGCTGTTCGGGAAGGAACCGACCTATCGAGTTACTCGATCTTGCCCGGTGCTCGAGGTCTCTGGCGTGGATATCTGTGGCCTATTCGAACAGGTGGGAGCTGGGGGGCCATCGGGCGTGATTCAGGTGCCGCCGAGTCTCTTTGCGGCTCCAGAGCCGATCGTGGCGGGGTTCTTACGCGGCTACTTCGAAGGTGACGGCTCCGTGCGACATGCCTTGTCGGTGCGATCGGTATCACGAGACATGTTAGAGGGAGTACACCATCTCCTCTGCTTGTTCGGTATTCCTTCGTCGATATCGGACGGTTGTCTGGATGCTCGCGGATATGCTCCGCGTCACACGCTCTTCGTGCTGGGTGATCGATCCAAGCGCAGGTTCCGGGATCGGATCGGTCTGGTCTCCGAGCGAAAGCGGGCTGAGCTGGCCGATCTTGTTGGGCGGGAGTCGGTTAAGAGTGTGGGAGAACTGCTGACTCTCCCTGCGCAGAGCGAGATACTCAGCATCCGACGGCCGTTGTTCGAGGCGTATCGAGGAGCGGATGGTCGGGTTCCAAACGCACTTCACGTGTTCATCCACAGGTTCGTAGCCGGTCGAGATACGTGTACCCTGCCGCGGGCGGAGCAGATAGTGGAGAAGCTCAGATCTAGCGGCGCAGCAATCCCCGCGTTCCTGGACGAAGCCGTTGCTGCGCAGTATTTCGAAGTTAGAGTTGAAGCCCTCTCCTATGAGCCCGAGGTTCCCATGTACGACATTGCGGTTGAAGGGGAGGAGTACATTGCGGACGGCATCGTAGTCCACAATTCTTCGGCGCCGAACGTCCAGAACATTCCGGTGCGCACCGAGCTGGGCCGCCGCATCCGCGCCGCGTTCGTGCCCGAGCCCGGCTGGCGCTTCCTCGCCGCGGACTACTCGCAGATCGAGCTGCGCATCCTCGCCCACGTCTCGGGCGAGGAGAGCCTGATCGAGGCCTTCCGCCGCGGCGAGGACATCCACGCCCGCACCGCCTCGGAGGTCTTCGGCGTCGCCCTCGAGGCGGTGACCCCGGAGCAACGGGACATCGCCAAGACCACGAACTTCTCGGTGATCTACGGCGTCACCGCCTTCGGGCTCTCGCGCGGCCTCGACATCAGTCCCAAGCAGGCGCAGGAGTTTCTCGACCGGTTCTTCGCCCGGCATCCCAAGGTCAAGGCCTATCTCGCGCGCACCGTCGCGGAGGGCCGCGAGCGCGGCTTCGTCACCACGTTGCTCGGCCGCCGGCGCTACCTGCCCGAGCTGCGGAGCGGCAACCCGAATCTCCGCGGCTTCGGCGAGCGCATGGCCACCAACGCGCCGATCCAGGGCACCGCGGCCGATCTCGTCAAGATCGCGATGGTCCGGATGGCCAGGGAGCTGGACGCGCACCGGCTCGAGAGCCGCATGCTGCTGCAGGTGCACGACGAGCTGCTGTTCGAGGCGCCGCCCGCGGAGGTGGAGCGTCTCCAGGCGCTGGCCACCCTGGTCATGGAGTCCGCGCTCTCGCTCGACGTGCCGCTCAAGGTGGACGTCAAGATCGGCGTGGACTGGGCCGCGGTATGAGGCGCTTCCTCCTGGTGGGCCTCACCGGGGGCATCGCCACCGGCAAGAGCACGGTCACCGGCCTGTTGGCGAGCCCGAGCGTGCGGGTGGTGGACGCCGACGCGCTCGCGCGGGAGGTGGTGGAGCCGGGCACGCCCGCCCACGCCCGGATCGTGGCCGAGTTCGGCAAGGACGTGCTTCAGCCCGACGGCCGGCTCGACCGCGCGCGCTTGGCCGAGATCGTCTTCCCGGATCCCGCGAAGCGGAAGCGGCTCGAGGCCATCACCCATCCGGCGATCCGCGCGCGGTTCGAGCAGATCATGGCGGATCTGGAGCGCGAGGGCTTCGACGGCATCCTGATCTGGGACGCCGCCCTGCTGGTCGAGTCCGGCGGCCACCGGAAGATGGACAAGGTCGTGGTGGTGACCACGGATCCCGCCACCCAGCTCCGCCGGCTGACGGCCCGCGACGGCTCCACCGAGGAGGCCGCGCGCGGGCGAACCGCGAGCCAGATGCCGCTGGCGGTGAAGGCCCTCGCGGGGGACTACGTCATCGACAACTCGGGCACCCGCGAGGAGACGGAAGCGCGCGTGCGCGAGGTCTACCGCGCCCTCCTCGCCGATCTCCGGCAGCTCCAGGCGCGGCGGTGAGCCCGCGCCGGAACGCGCGCGCCGGCGCGCCGCGTGTCCCGGTGCGGCGGGCGGCCACGCGCGGCCGCACCCGCGCCCTCGGCCAGCACTTCCTGCGGGACCGGTCGGTGGTGGACCGCATCGTGGAGCTGGTGGCGCCGACCGCGCGCGATCTGGTCGTCGAGATCGGGCCGGGCCGCGGCGCCCTCACCGAGACGCTGGCCGCCCGCGCCGGGCGGCTCCTCACGCTCGAGATCGACCGGGAGCTGGCCGCCGCGCTCCAGGCCCGCTTCGCGTCGGCTTCACACGTGGAGGTGCGGCAGGCGGACGCGCGCCAGTTCGACTACCGGACGCTGCGCGCGCCCGATCCCGGCGGGCGCGTGCTCGTGGTCGGCAACCTCCCGTACAGCGTGAGCAAGCCCATCCTGGCGGCCCTGGTCGAGGCCGGCCCGGCCATCGACGAGATGGCGCTCATGCTCCAGCAAGAGGTGGCCCTGCGGGTGGCCGCCGCGCCCGGCGGCAAGACCTACGGCGCCCTCTCGGTGCTGACCCAGGTGTCGGCCCGGGTTCGGCTGGCGTTCTCGGTGCCGCCCGGCGCCTTCAGCCCGCCGCCCCAGGTGGACTCGGCGGTGCTCCATCTCGTGCCGTACCGCACGCCGCCCGTGCCGGTGGCCGATCCCGCCCGCTTCGCCGCGGTGGTGCACGCCGCCTTCAGCCAGCGCCGCAAGAGCCTGGCGAACGCCCTGGCCGCCGGGCTCGGCCTGGGCACCCCGCGCGCCCGCCAGCTCCTCGAGGCGGCCGGGATCGACCCGGGGCGCCGCGCCGAGACCCTCTCTCTGGCCGAATTCGCCCGGCTCGCCGCCACGGCGGGTTAGCCCGTTCCTTGGGCCCAGCTAGGGCCCGGTGGTAGGATGAAAAAGCCGCAATGAACACCACTTACAGACCAGACCCGGTTCCGATCGACGCGCCCGGCGAGCCCGCGGTGCGGCTCATTCCGCTGGGCGGCCTGGGTGAGATCGGGCTCAACATGATGCTGATCGAATGCGGCCCCGACATCCTCGCGGTGGACTGCGGCCTGCTCTTCCCGGACGACGAGATGCCCGGGATCGACTTCGCGATCCCGGACTTCGCGTATCTCCGCGAGCGGCGCGCCGCCTTCCGCGGGGTGGTGCTCACGCACGGCCACGAGGATCACATCGGCGCCCTGTCCTACCTGCTGCGGGAGTTCCCGGTGCCGGTGTACGGAACGCCCCTGACCCTGGCGGTGGCCCGGCATCGCCTCGCCGAGAGCGGCGTGCTCGAGCAGGCCGACCTGCGCCCCTACGCCCCGGGCGACCGGATCGTGATCGGCGGCTTCACGGTCGAGCCGATCCGCGTGACCCACTCGATCGCCGACGGCATCGGCCTCGCCATCGAGACGCCGCTCGGCACCGTGGTCCACACCGGCGACTTCAAGCTCGACCCGCATCCGGTGGATCACCAGCAGCCGGACTACTCGCGCTTCGCGGCGCTGGGCGAGCGCGGCGTGCTCGTGCTCTGCTCGGATTCGACCAACGTGGGCCGGCCGGGACACACCGGCTCCGAGACCCTCGTGGGCCAGGCCCTCGCGGGCCGCTTCGCGGAGGCGCCGGGGCGCATCATCGTGGCCACCTTCGCCTCCCACATCCACCGCATCCAGCAGGTGCTCGACCTCGCGGCCAACTGCCATAGGCATGTCGCGCTGCTCGGCAAGAGCATGATGACCAACGTGGCGGTGGCGCAGGAGCTGGGCTACCTCACGGTGCCGGAGGGCCTGATCCTGCCGCTCGAGGAGCTGGCCGAGCTGCCCGCTCAGCGCCAGGTGATCGTCTCCACCGGCAGCCAGGGCGAGCCGCA
>DATHSW010000222.1:0-15537 GCA_035463855.1 Candidatus Deferrimicrobiaceae bacterium
GACCGCCGTCCCCGCGCGCCCCACCGCGAGCAGCCGGGCCTCGGTCTCCGGGGTGGCCACCCGGGTCAGGGCGCGCACCTTGGCGTAGGACAGCTCGCCGCGCGCCAGCGCCGCGGCCAGGGCCGGCAGCGTCCCGAGGGCACGCGCCACCCGCACGCGCTCGCGGGCGGCGCCCGGGGCGAGTCCGACCCGTCAGGCGAGCCAGTGGGCGCAGGAGCGGAAGCCCGTGTTCCAGCCTCCGCGGGCGTCGAACTCCCGGATCAGGGCAAGCAGGCGGGCGGTCGCCGCATCGAGATGAGCGGAGAGCTCCGCGATCTCGTCGCCGAGGCGATCCAGCTCCGCGGTGCGCGGCGACGTGGGCTGCAAGGTGGTGGGAACGTCCGGCGGGCGTGGCGACATGGCGAGTCCTCCCTTGTCTGCTGGGACGACTCTACACCGCGGTTTCGGCACGCTCTGGGAGCGCCCACGGCTCACGAACGCGGGACGCGCCATGATCGTTCGTCGCCGGGGGCGCGATCGCGGATCACCTGGCGGATGCGAGGCGCTGGACCGGCGTGCCTTCCGCGGATGCGACGGCCGGCGGGGTCGCCCGCGCAACCTTGTCAAGCGGAAAGGCGGCGGCGGGCGCATCGCGCACCTCGGACGGCCCCTCACCCTGCCCTCTCCCCGGAGGGGAGAGGGAGAACAGGGCTAGATCTTCTCGCCGAGCTTGTTCCAGTCGTCCAGGAACTTCTTGAGGCCGATGTCGGTGAGCGGGTGCTTCATCAGCATCTCGAGCACGTTGAACGGCATGGTGGCCACGTGCGCCCCCGCCTTGGCCGCGTCGATCACGTGGAGCGGGTTGCGGATCGAGGCGGCCAGCACCTGGGTCTTGAACCCGTAGTTCCGGTAGATCTCGCAGATGTCCCGGATCAGGTCCATGCCCACGTGCCCGATGTCGTCGAGCCGGCCCAGGAACGGGCTGATGTAGACCGCGCCCGCCTTCGCGGAGAGCAGGGCCTGCGGAGCCGAGAAGCAGAGCGTCTGGTTGACCCGGATGCCTTCCCCGCTCAGGTACTTCACCGCCTTGAGCCCGTCCTTGGTGAGCGGGCACTTGACGACCACGTTGGGCGCGACCTGCACCAGCTCCTTGCCTTCCTTCACCATGCCGTCGAAGTCGGTGGCGACCACCTCGAGGCTCACGTCCCCGGGGACCACCCGGCAGATCTCCTCCACGAGCGGGCGGAAGGGGCGCTTCTCCTTGGCGATCAGCGAGGGATTGGTGGTGCAGCCGTCCACCAGGCCCATCGCCACCCCCTCACGCAGCTCGCTCACGTTCGCGGTATCGAGAAAGATCTTCATCCAATCCTCCCTGTCAGGCGCGCTCCACGCGGACCGTGGTCCCGGAGCGCACCGACTTGAACACGGTGGGATCACCCAGCACGCGGCCGAACACGTTGACCGGGCTCGCCGGCCGGATCTCGTCGCCCCGGCTCGCCGGCGTCCGCCCGAAGAAGATGCAGAACGCGGAGCCCGGCGGCCAGTAGGCAAGATCGCCCGGATCCACCACCTCGCGGGCGTCCTCCGCCTTGGCCTTCACCGGGATGCCGAAGTAGATCTCGTCGCCCCAGGTCTCGCCCGGGATACTGAGCGGCAGCGCGTCCCAGACCGCCGTCGCCGTCTTCGAGCCGTTCAGGACCGCGTCGGCCGTGACTCGCCCCGCGGTGATCCGGATCTTCTTCTCCGCCATGTGCGTTCGCCCGCCTCGCTCCGAGTGTAGCCCCGGGCCGCGGCCGGCGGCAAGGCGAAGCCCGCCTCACATCCCGTGCCGACGCCGGTAGGCGGCGAGTCGCGCCTCGAGGCCGGCGCGGTCCGGGATGCCCGCGGCGCCGTCGGCCTCGACGGACGTGGCCGCGCAGCAGGCGGCGGCGGCGGCCGCGTCCCACGCATTGCCCTCCCGGTGGTAGACGATGAGCAGCGCGGCCGCGAAGACGTCGCCCGCTCCGGTCTCGTCCACCGCCACCGCTCGATCCGCCTCGACCCCGTAGCGCTCGCCGTTGACGAACAGGATCGCCCCGTCGGGCCCGCGGGTGACCGCGCCGATCGGCACCTGCTGGAACCATTCGAGGGCGTCCTTCTGGAACGGCTCGATGTCCTCGTGGCTGACCACCAGCACCTGCACGTGTGGCAGCACCAGATCGGCGTCCTCCCACGGCTGGGGCGACAGGATCCCGCCCTTGCCGCGCTGGCGCATCAAGCCCTGCGGCAGCGCCACCAGCGAGGTCTCGGGAAACGCGGCGGCGAAGGCCGGATCCACCTCGCCGATCACCGGAGCCAGGGCGCCCAGGGTCGCGTCGCGCCACGCCTCGGGCAGCGCCGCCGCCTCCAGATCGGCCGCCCGCGCCAGCACCGCGAGCTCCCGCGTCCGCCCGCCCTCGCCGATGCGGCTCTGGCCGATGCGAAACGTGGTGGTGCGCTCCGCGGGGACGCTCACCACGTCGATGCCGGCGGGAAGCGCATCGCGGGGGAAGTCGGGCCCGAAGGAGGTGAGCAGGCCGACCCGGAGCCCCAGCCGGTGGGCCGTCATCGCCGTGTAGTAGGCGGCCCCGCCGGGCCGGATCCCGCGCGGCGTCTGATCGAGCGTGACGTGCCCGACCGCGATGAAGTCCACTGGGGACGAGGCGCCCGGTGGTGTCACAGGCGCATCTGCTTGGCGATGATCTCCTTCATGATCTCGGAGGTCCCGCCGCCGATGGTCATGAGCCGGATGTCCCGGAAGAAGCGCTCGATGGGGTACTCGCGCATGTAGCCGTAGCCCCCGTGGAGCTGGACGCAGTCGTAGGCCACCTTCTGGGCCATCTCGGCGGTGAAGAGCTTCACCATCGAGATCTCCTTGACCGCGTCCTCTCGGTCGCGGAACTTCAGGCACGCCGCGTAGGTGAGCCAGCGCCCGGCCTCGATGAGGGTGGCGAGGTCGGCGAGCTTGTGCCGGACCACCTGCTTCTTCGAGAGCGGCTCGTCGAAGGCGTGGCGCTACTGGACGTAGGCGATCGTGTCCTCGAGCGCCCGCTCGCAGCCGGCCACCGCGTGAAGGCCGGCGACCAGGCGCTCCCGCTGGAACACGCGCATGACCTCGTAGAAGCCCTTGCCCTCGGCGCCCAGCAGGTTCTCGGCGGGCACCCGCATGCCCTCGAAGACCAGCTCGGCGGTGTCGGACGCCCGGTTGCCCATCTTGTCGAGCTTGCGGCTCACCGTGAAGCCGGGCGTGTTCCGCTCCACCAGGAACATCGAGATGCCCCGGTGTCGCCGGTTCTCTCCCTCTCCCCTCTGGGGAGAGGGCGGGGTGAGGGGGCCCTCCTGGATCCGCGCGGCCACGAAGTAGAGATCCGCCCGCACCCCGTTGGTGATGAACATCTTGGAGCCGTCGAGCACGTAGTGGTCGCCGTCTCGCACCGCGCGGGTCCGGATCGCGGCCACGTCGGAGCCCCCGCCCGGCTCGGTCACCGCGATCGCGGTGAGGGCCTCCCCGCGGCAGATCGCGGGCAGGTACTTCTGCTTGAGGGTCTCGCTGCCGGTCCAGTAGAGGTGGGGCGAGGCCATGTCGGTGTGCACGCCCACCGCCATCGCGAGCGACGCGCAGCGCGCGCGGGCCATCTCCTCGCAGAGCACCGCGGTGGTGAGCAGGTCCGCCCCCGCCCCGCCGTACCGCTCGTCGTACTCGACGCCCAGGAAGCCGAGCGCGCCCATGCGGGGCCAGATGGACCTGGGGATCTCGCCGGCCTGCTCCCACTCCTCGACGTGCGGCTCCACTTCCTTCTGCACGAAGGCCCGCACCGCCTGCCGGAACATCTCGTGGTGGGACTCGAAGATCTTCACGTCGTCGCCACTACGGCCACCGGGCCTTGACCGCGTCGCGGTCCACCACCCCTTCCGCGCTGCGCGGCAAAGCCTCGCAGAAGGCCACCACCTGCGGCCGCTTGAAGCGGGCGATCCTCGCGCCGACGAACTCGGTCACCTGCTCGGCGGTGTAGGCGCCGGCCGCCTCGACCTCCACCACCGCCTTGACCGCCTCGCCCCACTTGGCGTCGGGGATCCCGAAGACGCAGACCCCGCGGACGCCGGACATCTGCATGATCACCGCCTCGACCTCGGCCGGATAGACGTTCTCGCCGCCCGGCTTGATCAGCTCCTTCTACGGCTTGCGCTTGATGTAGTGGAGGTAGCCGTCGGCGTCGAAACGGCCCACGTCCCCGGTGTGGTGCCAGCCGTTGCGGAAGGTGTAGGCGGTCACGTCGGGCTGCGCGAAGTACCCCTGGAACACCAGCGGGCCGCGCACGACGATCTCGCCCGGCGTGCCCACCGCCACCTCGCGATCGTAGTCGTCCACCAGCCGCACCTGGCAGCACGGCACCGGCCGCCCGGAGGCGCCGGGCCGGTCGGCCACGCGCTGGAGGGTGACGAACCCGCTGGTCTCGGACTGGCCGAACCCGGTCCAGAACTGCGCCTTCGTCTTCTCGTGCAGGCGCTGGATGGTCGCCGGCGCGTCGAGGCCGGAGACGTGCGTCAGGCTCGGGAGCGCGCTGCCCGCCTTCTCGGCCGCGTCGAGCAGGCTCGCCAGCACCGGCGGGAAGTCGGAAACGTGGGTGATCGCGTGCCGGTCGATGAGCTGCACCGCCTCCGCGGGCTCGAAGCGCGGCACGATGACCGCGACCCCGCCCGCGTGCAGGTGGGCCATGGTCATCGCGAGCGCGCTCACGTGGAAGAGCGGCAGGGCGACCAGATAGCGGTCCCGCGCGGTGAACCCGAGACCGCCGATCGTGGTGAGATTGGCGGTGATCACGTTGGCGTGGGTGAGCACCGCCCCCCGGGGCACCACGTCCACCGCCGCGGTCGAGATGACCGCGAACGGGGCATCGGCCGGCACGTCCGCCGGCGCGGGCGCCGCCCCCGGGCGGTACAGGCTCGCGAGCGGCGCGAAGCCGCCCCCGGCTCCCTCCCCGAGCTGGTAGCGATGCGTCACCCCGGCGGCGCCAAGCCCTTCGCCGACCAGCGCCTGCGTGGAGGCGTCCACCACCATCATGGCGGGCCGGGCCCGCTCCACCACCCGCTCGACCTCCTGGGCGGTGAGGCGCCAGTTGATCGGATAGGCGATGAGGCCCTGCCGCGCGCAGGCGCCGTAGAGCTCGAGATAGGCCGCGTCGTTCTGGGCGAGCACGCAGATCCGGTCGCCCGCGGCCAGGCCCAGGGCCCCGAGCCCGGCGGCCAGCGCGTCGATCCGGGCCTGGAGCGCCCGGAACGACAGGACGCGCTCGCCCTGGATCACCGCGGGCGCGTCGCCATGCACCGCGGCGCCGCGCGCGAACAGGTCGTAGACGGTGAAGGCGTGGACGCTCAGCTCAGCCACCGCTTTCTCCGCTTGTAGTGCTTCACGTCACGGTAGGACTTGCGCGCGCCCACCTCGGTGAGACCCAGGTAGAACTCCTTGATGTCCGCGTTCTCCCGCAGCGCGTCCGCGCTGCCTTCCAGCACGATGCGCCCATTTTCCATCACGTAGCCGTGGTCCGCGATGCCGAGCGCGAGCGTCGCGTTCTGCTCAACCAGCAGCACGGTGAGCCGCTGCTCGCGGTTCAGGCGCTGGATGATCTCGAAGATCTCCTCGACCAGCATGGGGGCCAGGCCCAGCGAGGGCTCGTCGAGCAGCATGACCCGCGGCGCCGACATGAGGGCGCGGCCGATCGCGAGCATCTGCTGCTCGCCGCCCGAGAGATAGCCGGACTGCACGCCGCGCCGCTCCTTCAGCCGCGGGAAGTACTCGTAGACGCGCGCGATGCCCTCCGCCACCTTGTGCCGGTCGGCCTGCACGTGGGCGCCCGCGACCAGGTTCTCCTCGGTGGTGAGATGCTCGAAGACCCGGCGGCCCTCGAAGACCTGCACCAGGCCCCGCTTCACGATCTCGTGCGGGGCCAGCCGGTCGATGCGCGCGCCGTCGAACTCCACCGAGCCCTTCGTCACCTCGCCGCGCTCCGAGCGGAGGAGGCCGGAGATCGCCTTGAGCGTGGTGGTCTTGCCGGCCCCGTTGGCGCCGAGCAGGGTCGTGATGCCGCCCTCGCGGGCCGTCACCGACACCCCCTTGAGGACGAGGATGACGCCGTCGTAGATGACCTCGATGTTGTTGAGCGTGAGCATATCGGCGTTCGGCCGGCCCCCTCACCCTACCCTCTCCCCCGAGATGGGGGAGAGGGGGATGAGGAAGAGAGGCCCTTCTACTTGGCCGCCTTGATGTGCTTGGCCAAGACGTCCGAGTAGGCCTTGTCCCACTCGGTGGCCTTCACGAACTTGCCGCCCTTCACCGTGAAGATCTGGACCCAGCCGCCCCCTTCGTGGTCGGTCGGCGTGATCTCGAGCGGCGGCACCAGCCCGCCGAGGGTGAAGCCCTTGATCTTCTCGAAGCCGCCCTTCACGTCGGCGCCCGTGATGTTGCCGCCCGGCTTGGCCTTCAGCGCGTTGCGGACCGCCTCCACGTGCACCGCCGCGATCAGCACGCCGCGGTTGTAGAACACGGTGGACGCCATCTCCTTCGGCGCCTCCTTGCCCTGCTTCTTGTACATGTCTCGGATCTCGTTCAGCACCGGGTAGTCGGTGCCGACCCCCGCGAACTGCATCGCGTTGTAGCCCTCGGCGACCGTGAAGCCGCCCGCGGCGATGATGTCGGCCTCGGAGGCGCCCCACACCATCGCCACCACCTTCTTGAGCGGATACCCCACCCGCTTGAGCTCCTTGATGGAGACCGAGGGCGAGCGCCCGAAGAGATGGGTGATCACGAAGTCGGCCCGGTAGCGCTGGGCGATGTCGAGCACCTGGGCGCCCATCTCGACGCCGGGCGGCGGGACCGCGAACGTCTTGAGCTGGAAGCCCTCCATGCCCGCGAGGTCCTCCAGGACCCCCAGCGGCTCGCGGCCGGCCGGGTTGTCGAAGTACAGATACGCGATCTTCTTCCCCTTGAGGTTGCCGCCGAGGTTGGTCTTGGCGAACTTGACCCCCACCGCCGCCTGCGACCAGTACGTCGCGGCGATCGGGAAGATGTAGGGGTACTTGGTGCCGTCGGCGGCGGCGGCGGTGCCGAAGCCGGGCGAGGTGCCCGGGATCTTGTCCTCGGTCAGCTTCTGGGTCAGGGCCTGGGTCTGGGGGGTGCCGTAGATGCCGATGAGCACGGCGCCTTCCTTCTTGTGGCGCTCGTAGGCCTCCATGCCCTGCGGCACCTTGTACTCGTGGTCGATCTCGACCGCGCGGATCTTGTGGCCTTCCACGCCGCCCTTGGAGTTCACCAGGTTGACGTAGTCGTGGTACCCGGGGCACAGGTTGACGCCGACCAGCTGGGTCGCCCCGGTGCGATCGCACTGCAGGCCCAGGACGATCTCCTTCTGGGCCGCCGCGGGCGCGGGGCCGCCCAGCGTCACGCCCGCGACCAGCAACAGCCCGACCAGTAGAGAGAGGGCTCGCTTCATTGGGTGCTCTCCTTTCTGACTCTCACGCTCAGTACGCGAAGGGCCACACCCGGAAGTAGCTCCGGATGTTCCGCCACAACCGGTTGAGCCCCTCCGGCTCAACCACCAGGAACACGATGATCAGCAGCCCGAACAGCATCAGGCGCAGGTTTGGGATGATGTTCAGCACCGCCTGCTGCGAGAAGATGAGGTCGCCGAAGGCCTCCATCGCCAGCCGGCTCGCGATGGGCAGGAGCGTCACGAAGATGGCGCCGAAGATGGAGCCGAGGACCGATCCCAGCCCCCCGATGATGATCATGGCCAGGTAGTCGATCGAGACGGTGATCTGGAACTGCTCGTAGTTGGCGATGCCGAGGTAGTAGGTGTAGAGCACGCCGGTGACGCCCGCGTAGAACGACGAGATCCCGAAGGACAGCAGCTTGTAGCGGAAGATGTCGATGCCGATGATCTCGGCCGCGATGTCCTGGTCGCGGATGGCGATGAAGGCGCGCCCGATCCGGCTCCGGACCAGGTTCAGCGTGCCGACCACGGCGACGACCACGAAGAAGAGCAGGAAGAAGTACATCTCGGTCTGGGTGGCGATCTCGTGGCCGAAGAGGCTCGGCCGCGGCATCTGGATCGAGGCCTGGACGCCGCCGCTGATCCACGTCACGTGGTTGATGATCCACTCGATGATGAGCTGCCCGGCCAGGGTGGCGATGGCGAGGTAGAGGCCCTTGATGCGCAGCGACGGGATCCCCACCACCGCCCCCACCGCGGCCGCCATGAGGCCTCCCGCGGGCAGCGCCACCCAGAACGGCAGGTCGAGCCGCACCACCAGGTTGGCCGCGGTGTAGGCGCCCACCGACATGAAGGCGCCGTGGCCGATGGAGATCTGCCCGGTGTAGCCCACCAGGATGTTGAGGCCGAGCGCCCCCACCACCGCGATCGAGACCAGGTTGATGATCGACAGGTAGTACTCGTGGAGCACGAGCGGGAGCACCAGGAACATCACCGCCGCGATCGCGGCCACCGTCCAGCGCGCGATCGGCAGCGGGTAGAGCGCCATGTCGGCCTCGTACGTCGTCTTGAGAACCCCGGATTCGCGGTGGATCATCCCTACACCCGCTCGATGATCGCCTTGCCGAAGATCCCGTACGGGCGGACCATCAGCGCGACGATCATGAGGATGTACGGGGCGAAATCCTTGGTGCCGCCGCCTACGTAGGGGTCGATGTAGCCGGCCGCCACGTTCTCGACGAGCCCCACCACGAGCCCGCCCACGATGGCGCCCGGGATGGAGTCGAGGCCGCCCAGGATCACCACCGGGAAGACCTTGAAGCCCACCAGGGCCAGGTGCACGTCCACGCCGATCAGGCTGCCCCAGACGATGCCCCCCAGGGCGGAGACCACGCCCGCCATGGACCACGCGAGCGCGAAGTACCGCTCCACGTTGATCCCCATCGCCATGGCCACCTGCTGGTTGTCCGCGACCGCCCGCATCGCGATGCCCTTGCGGCTCTTGAGGAAGAACCAGCCGAAGGCGGCCAGGAACAGGATGCTCACCACCGCCCCCAGGAGCTGGATGGGCGGCACGAACAGCGGGCCCCAGATGAAGGGCTCGTCGCTGATCGGCAGGGGCAGCGGCCGCGTCTCGGCCCCCCACAGGAGCGGCCCCAGCCCCCGCAGCACCGCCGCGAGGCCGATCGTGGCCATGATGACCGCCACCACCGGCCGGCCGATCAGGGGCCGCAGCACGACCCGCTCGAGCCCGAACCCGAAGCTGATCATGGCGGCCAGCCCCACCGCGACCGCCACCCACAGGGGGGCCCCGTAGGCGCCGAGGGCCACCGCCACCACGAAACCCGCGATCATCACGAACTCGCCCTGGGCGAAGTTGATGGCGTCGGTGGCCTTGTAGACCAGCACGAAGCCGAGCGCGATCAGGGAGTACATCAGCCCGATCAGGATCCCGTTGGACATCAGCAGCGCGAAGAACTGCCAGTCGAAATCAAGCATGGCTGAGCGCTCCCGCCTCCACGTCCGCGATGCGCACCCGGGACTGGATGGTGGCCTGCCGGCCGTCCTCGTAGGTGATCAGGGTGCTGAGCTCCACCTCCTCGCCGCCCGAGTAGAAGGCGTCGATGATGTCCGCGTACTTCTCGGCCACGAAGCGCCGCCGCACCTTCCGGGTGCGGGTCATCTCCGCGTCGTCCGCCTCCAGGTCCTTGGTCAGCAGGAGGAAGCGGCGGATCTTGGTGCTGTCGGGCAGGGTCGCGTTGCCCTTGGCGATCTCCTCCCGGATCAGCTCCCGGATCTCCGGCTTCTGGGAGAGGTCCATGTAGCTCGTATATGGAATGCCCCGCCGCTCCGCCCAGTTCCCCACCGTGTTGAGGTCGATGGCGATCATGGCGGCCACGAACGGCTTCTCGTTGCCGAAGGCCACCGCCTCGCGGATGTACGGGCTGAACTGGAGCTTGTTCTCGATGAACTGGGGCGCGAACGGCGTGCCGTCCATCATGGCCCCCACGTCCTTGGCGCGGTCGATGATGACCAGGTGCCCCCGCGGGTCCAGGAAGCCCGCGTCCCCGGTGTGGAACCACCCCTCGCCGTCGACGACCTCTCTGGTCGCTTCCTCGGCCTTGTAGTAGCCCTTGAAGATGCCCCGGCTGCGGATCAGCACCTCGCCGCGGTCGGCGATCTTCACCTCGATGCCCGGGCACGGCCGCCCCGCCGAGGTCGGATTGGCCTCCGCGTCGGGCTGGATCGAGATGAGCGCGCTCGACTCGGTGGAGCCGTAGACCTGCTTGAGGTTCACCCCGATGGAGCGGAAGAAGCGAAAGGTGTCCGGGCCGAGGGGGGCGCCGCCGGTATAGGCCCAGCGCGCGCGCCGCAGCCCGAGCTGGTCGCGCACCGGGCCGTAGACCAGGAACTCCCCGAGCGCGCACTGCAGCCGGAGCCACCCCGGGACCGGCTTGCCGTCCGAGCGCAGGATCTCCGCCTCCTCGGCGACGCGGCGGAAGTGCGCGAACACCCGCCGCTTGAGCGGGGTGGCGTCGGCGGCCCGCACCTGCACCGAGGTCAGCATGTTCTCCCAGATCCGCGGCGGGGCCAGCACGGTGGTCGGGCCCAGCTCGCGCAGGTCGCGCTGCACGGTCTCCGGGCTCTCCGGGCAGTTGCAGCAGAAGCCGGCGGCCATGCTGAGCACGAGCGAGTACAGTGAATCGCCGACCCAGGCCATCGGCAGGTAGCACAGCCACTCGTCGGTGGCGCGCACGTCCTCGGCGGCCATGAACGTCCGGGCGGTGGCCACCACGTTGGCGTGGGTGAGCATCGCGCCCTTGGGCGTGCCGGTGGTCCCGGAGGTGTAGCAGAACATCGCCACGTCGTCGGGCCGGCCTCGGTCCACCTCCGCCTCGAAGGCGCCCGGGTGCTGGGCCGCGTGCTTGCGCCCGAGCTCCTCGACCTCCTCGAAGGACTTGAGCCAGTCGAAGCGGGACCGGGTGAGCCCGCGCGGATCGTCGAAGATCACGTGCCGGAGGGCGGGAAGCTGGTCGCGGAGCGAGATGATCTTGTCCACCTGCTCCTGATCCTCGGCCACGATGATCGCGGCCTCCGCGTGGCTCCACACGTACTGCAGCTCGCGGGCGATCGAGTCCTGGTAGACCGGCACCGCGACGCCGCCCAGGGCCTGCGCGGCGAGCTGCGCCCAGTAGAGCCGCGGCCGGTTGTCCCCGATCACCGAGAGCTTCTCGCCGCGCTGGAAGCCGAGGGCGGCCAGGCCCAGCGCGAAGTCGCGCACGTGGTCGTGGTACTCGCGCCAGGTGTGCGTCTGCCAGATGCCGCGGTCCTTCTCGCGGATGGCGGGGCGGTCGGCCCGCTCGCGCACGTTCTTCTGCAGCAGTCGGGGGAGCGTCGTGAGCTCGTCGGCGGGCTGCGCCATTAGTGCCTCCCTGCTTTGACTTCTCCGAGATAGGCCTTGATGACGCGCGTGTCGGCCCGCACCTCGTCGGGGGTGCCCTCCGCGATCTTCTGTCCCATGTCCAGCACCGCCACCCGGTCCGAGATGTCCATGACCACGCCCATGTCGTGCTCGATCAGGATGATGGTCGTGCCCCACTCCTGGTTCACGTCGAGGACGAAGCGGGCCATGTCCTCCTTCTCCTCGTGGTTGCACCCGCCCATCGGCTCGTCGAGGAGCAGGATCTTGGGGTCGAGGGCGAGGGCGCGACCCAGCTCCACCCGCTTCTGCAGTCCGTAGGCGAGCGAGCCGGTGGGCCGTCGCCGCAGGTCCTGGATCTTGAGGAAGTCGATGATGTCCTCGACCCGCCGGCGGTGTGCCACCTCCTCCTTCTGGGCGAGGCCCCAGTACACGAAGGAGCTGAGCACCCCCGCGCGCATGTGCACGTGCCGCCCGAGCATGAGGTTGTCGAGCACGGTCATGCCCTTGAACAGCGCGATGTTCTGGAAGGTGCGGGCCACCCCCAGGGCGGCCACCCGGCTGGGCGCGCTCTGGGTGACGTCCCTCCCGTCCAGCGTGATGCGCCCCGAGTCCGGATGGTAGAAGCCGCTGATCATGTTGAGGAGGGTGGTCTTGCCGGCGCCGTTGGGCCCGATCACGGAGAGGATCTCGCCCCGCCGCACCTCGAGGCTCACCCGGCCCACCGCCTGCACCCCGCCGAACGACTTGGAGACCTCCGCGATCTGGAGCTGCGAGCTCATGGGTGGGCCCTCACGACAGCCATCGTTTCCGCCGTTTGTAGTGTTTGACGTCCCGATAGCTCTTCCGCTGACCCACTCCGGACAGCCCCAGGTAGAACTCCTTGATGTCCTCGTTCTCGCTCACCGTCTTGACGTCGCCGTCCATCACCACCCGCCCGTTCTCCATCACGTAGACGTACTGGGCGAAGCGCAGCGCCATGTTGGCGTTCTGCTCGGCGAGCAGCACCGCCACGCGCTCCTCGCGGTTGAGCCGCCCCACGATGTCGAAGATCTCCTGCACCAGCATCGGGGCCAGCCCCATCGACGGCTCGTCGAGCAGCATCAGCCGGGGATGGGCCATGAGGGCCCGCCCGATCGCGAGCATCTGCTGCTCACCGCCCGAGATGTAGCCGGCCCGGACGGTGCGCCGGTCCCGCAGGCGGGGAAAGTAGCCGTACACCCGCTCCAGGTCCGACCGCAGGGAGGGCCCGTTGTTCCGCGTGTAGCCACCCGTCAACAGGTTCTCCTCCACCGTCAGATGCTCGAAGACGTGGCGGCCCTCCATCACCTGGACCACGCCGCGCCGCACCACCTCGGAGGCCTCGCGGCGATGGATCGCGGCGCCGTCGAGCTCGACCCCGCCCTTGGTCACCTCACCGCGCTCGGTACGCAGGAGCCCCGAGATGGCCTTGAGCGTGGTGGACTTGCCCGCCCCGTTGGCCCCGAGGAGGGCGACGATGCCCTCCTCGGGAACCTGGAGCGACACCCCCTTCAGCACGAGGATCACGTGGTCGTAGATCACCTCGATGTTGTTCACCGAGAGCAGCGGTCGGGGGGTGGTGACCATGGCGGCCGCGTGTCCCTATCTCTCCTTCGAGCAGTCCCGCATCGTGTAGCCGAGCTTCTTGCCCTCTTCGACGGCCGCCCCCTCCAGCTTCGGACGGACGACGTCCTTCATCGTCGGGATCCAGTCGGACACGACGGTCCACTTCTTGCCGTCCCACTGCTCGAACATCACCGGGCCGGCGCCCTCGTGGTCCTCGCACGTGACCTTCACGGGATGCGTGAAGCCCTTCATCCCCAGCTGGTCGAGCCGCTGCTCGGTGAGGTTCAGGTTCTCGAAGCCCCACCGCACCTGCTCGCCGGTGAGGGGCTTGTTGCCGAACTTGGTCATCGCGGTGCGGATGGCCTCGGCGCTGAACATGGCGTTGGCGATGCCCCGGTTGTAGAGCACCTCGCCCACGCGGGCCTTCTCCCCGGCCCCCTTGCCCTTGTCGTAGACGTGCTTGAAGAGATCCTGGTGGACCTTGAAGCCGGTGCCGGGGGCGTGGAAGGTCGCGCCGACATAGCCCTTGGCGCCGGCGCCGGCGGGGATGACGTCGGCGTCGCTCGACGACCACCAGTTGCCGATGAAGTGATCCATCGGGTAGTTGATGGAGGCGGCTTCCTTGATCGCCACCTGGTTCATGACGCCCCAGCCCGACAGGAAGATCCAGTTGGGGTTGAGGCGGCGCACCTGGAGCCACGTGGACTTCTGCTCCTGGCCGGGGCTGTCCACCGCCAGCAACGTCAGCTCGAAGCCGTACCTGCGGGCCAGGTCCTCGAGCGTGGGATTGGCCTCCTTGCCGTAGGGGCTGTTGTGGAAGATGTGGGCGATCTTCTTGCCCTTGAGCTTGTCGAGCCCCCCTTCCTTCTGCCCGATGTACCGGATCACCGCCGAGGCCTGGCTCCAGTAGGTGGTCGGGAAGTTGAAGACCCACGGGAACCAGCGCCCGTCGGCCGACGCGGTCATGCCGTAGCCCATCGAGAACACGGGCACCTTGTCCACCGCCGCTTTCGGGATCAGCTGATACGTGATCCCGGTGCTGTAGGGGTTGACGAGGGCCGCGCCGCCTGCCTTCCCCTTGAGCTTCTCGTAGCACTCGACGCCCTTGTCCGTCGCGTACTGCGTCTCGCATTCCTCCCACGCGATCTTCACGCCGTTGATCCCGCCGTCGCGCTCGTTGAGCAGGGTGAAGTAGTCCACGAAGCCGTTGGCGATGGGCACCCCGCTAGGGGCGAACGGCCCGGTCCGATAGACCAGCAGCGGGATGAAGATCTCTTTGGGCTGCGCCGAGACGGCCAGCACCGTTGGCCCGGCGATGACGGCCGCGGCCAGCACGCCGATCAGCAGTCGGTTCACATTCATGATTGCCTCCCTTGTGACAGGTGAGTTCCGCCTCGCGCTAGTAAGGGAACGGCCACAGCCGCAGCTTCTCCTTGGAGATCTGCCACAGCCGGGCCAGCCCGTGAGGCTCGACGATCAGAAGGAACACGATGAGCCCGCCGAACACCATCAGCTCCAGCTGCTTCTGCAGGGCGACCGGCAGCCCGAGCCCCACGGCCTCCGGCGCGTTGGTCAGGAAGATGGGCACCAGCACGATGAAGGCGGCGCCCAGGAACGAGCCGAGGATGCTTCCCAGCCCCCCGATGATCACCATGAACAGCACCAGGAAGGACAGGTTGATGTCGAAGGCCAGGGTCTCGGCGCTGCCGTAGTAGAGGAAGACGAGCGCGGCGCCCGCCACCCCGCAGTAGAACGAGCTCACGGAAAAGGCGAGGAGCTTGGTCCGCAGCGGGCGGATGCCGATGATCTCGGCGGCGATGTCGCGATCGCGGATGGCCATCCAGCAGCGGCCCACGCGACCCCGCACCAGATTCTTGGCGATCAGCGCGAAGGCCATCACCAGGGCGAGGGCCACCACGTAGCGGACGCCCGCGGTCGCCTCCGGTCCGGTCACCATGACGCCGAGCACGGTCCGGGGCGGGGCCGTGATCGTGCCGGACGACGCGTAGTTCGTGAACCACCCCACCTTGTTGAAGAGCCAGACGAGGAAGAACTGCGACGCCAGCGTGGCCACCGCCAGGTAGAAGCCCTTGATCCGGAGGCTCGGAACCCCGAAGAGCAGCCCGACGAGCGCGGCGGCGAGCCCGGCGAGCAGGAAGACCACGATGATGGGGAGCGACGGGAACGCGGTCGCGAGCTTGAAGGCCGAGTACGCGCCGACCGCCATGAAGCCGCCGGTGCCGAGCGAGAGCTGCCCGGCATAGCCGGTCAGGAGGTTCAGCCCGAGCGCGGCCAGCGAGTAGATCAGGAACGGGATCAGCACCGCCTGCAGCCAGTAGTCGTTCGCCATCACCGTCGGCACGACGAACGCCACCACGATGGCCACCACGACGACGACGCGATCCTGCAGAATGGGAAAGATCGCCTGGTCAGCCGCGTACGTCGACTTGAACTGCCCCGCCTCCCGGTAGATCACGCGGGCTTGGCCCCCCCTGAACCAGGAGTAGAGCCATGAGAAGGAGCCAGATGCGAGGAGGCGCCCGAAGG
>DATHSW010000223.1:0-15738 GCA_035463855.1 Candidatus Deferrimicrobiaceae bacterium
ATGAAGGTCGGGTTCATTGGGCTGGGCACCATGGGCGCCAGCATGGCGTCCAATCTGCAGGCGGGCGGGCACGAGCTTCAGGTGACCGACGTGCGGCGCGAGGCGGCCGCGCCGCACGTGAAGGCGGGCGCGATCTGGAAGGACACCCCGCGGGCGGTGGCCGACGGTGTGGAGGTCGTCTTCACCTCGCTGCCCGGGCCGAAGGAGGTGGAGCAGGTCGCCCTCGGCTCGGACGGGCTGATCCACGGCATGAAGAAGGGCGCGGCCTACTTCGATCTCAGCACGAACTCGCCCGCGCTGATGCGGCGGCTCTATCCCGCCTTCAAGGACAAGGGCCTCCACGTGCTCGACGCGCCGGTGAGCGGCGGGCCCAAGGGCGCCAAGTCGCGCAAGCTCGCGCTGTGGATCGGCGGCGACCGCGAGGTCTACGATCGCTTCAAGCCGGTGCTCGACGCCATCGGCGACCGGCCCTACTACGTGGGGCCGATCGGCGCGGGCGCGGTGGCCAAGCTCGTACACAACTGCGCGGGCTACGCGGTGCAGACCGCGCTGGCCGAGGTCTTCACCATGGGCGTCAAGGGCGGAGTGGACGCGCTCACGCTGTGGAAGGCGGTACGGCAGGGGGCCGGCGGGCGGCGGCGCACCTTCGATGGGCTCGCGGATCAGTTCCTGCCCGGCATCTTCGATCCGCCCGCCTTCAGCCTGCGACTGAGCCACAAGGACGTCTCGCTGGCCGTCGCCCTGGGCCGCGAGCTGGGCGTGCCCATGAGAATGGCCAATCTCGCGCTGGAGGAGCTGACCGAAGCGATGAACCGCGGCTGGAGCGAGCGGGACTCGCGGGTGGCCATGCTGCTGCAGGAGGAGCGGGCGGGGGTGAAGATCGCGGTGCCGGTGGAGCAGCTCAAGGAGGTGCTGGAGAAAGACGGCCGCTAGAGCGGCCGAATCAGGCCGGCGTTCACGCCTTTCTGAAGAAGAGCGGCTCGATCTTGGAGAGATCCTTCGAGATCGCCATCGTGAGGAGATCGGCGAAGCCCTGGAGGATGATGAGGGCGTTCAGATCGGCGTCGTTCAGGGCGACGCCCTTGATGCGCTCCAGGATGCCGTCGTTCACCTTCTGGATGTTCTCGTAGTGCGTCTCGAGCTGCTCGAGGCCGAGGTCGGGCGCGCCCCCCCGCTTGGCCACGAAGTACTGGTGCAGGAGGTACATGGAGACCGAGCGCACGATGGTCTCTTCCGCCGTCGAGAACGGCAGGTGGAAGCGCGCCATCGGCTTGAGGAAGTCCATGTAGGGGCAGGAGCTGGTGGCCATGACGAGGCCGAAGATGCCGAAGATCCCGCGCTGCAGCGGGATCTGCTTGACGTAGGTCCGCTCCTCCGTGGTGACGGTGACGGTGGCCTCGGCGACCGAGGCCTTGTCCTTGAAGAACTCCACCAGGGCCGAGAGGTTGGTGGCCACCGGGCAGTAGGGGTGCTCGGCCGGCTTGAGCGGGCAGTGCCCGCACTGGTGGTTCTCGAGCCGGGCCCAGTCCGGCGGCCGCTCGGCGCCGGACGGCCGGTAGGACAGGGTGGCGCGGTCCAGCTCGACCGTATAGGTCTTGGAGCCCCCGTCCGGGAACGCGAAGTCGTAGACGACCTTAATGGTGCTCACTGGTTACCCGCGAGCGTAGCGAGCCCGGGGTGGCCCCGTCAATGAATCCGTCCATCCCCGAGCCGCCTGCCCGGGGCGCCGCGAGGTGGCGCCCGCCTGAGCCCGGGTCTTTGACAGGGGTTTCACCCCCGCCTACACTCGCCAGAGCGATGGCTAGGCGCCGGCGGCTCTTCTGGAAGTACGTCATCTTCTTCTCGCTCCTCGTCACCGTCGCGCTGCTCGCCAGCGGCCTCATCGAGATCTACTTCTCCTACCAGGAGAACAAGGCGGTCCTGGCGGCCCTGCAGCGGGAGAAGGCCCAGGCCGCCGCGGTCCGGATCGAGGGGTTCATCCTCGAGATCGAGCGCCAGATGGGCTGGGTGACCCAGCCGCGCGCGGTGGCGGCCGCCCCCCTCGAGCAGCGACGGTTCGACTTCTACCGTCTCCAGCGCCAGGTCCCCGCCATCACCGAGATCAGCTATATCGACCCGGCCGGCCGGGAGCAGGTCCGCGTCTCCCGCCTCGCCATGGACGTGTTCGGCAGCAACATCGACCTGTCGGCCGACCCCCGCTTCGCGGAGGCGCGCGCCCGCCGGCTCTACCGCGGGCCGGTCTACTTCCGCAAGGAGTCCGAGCCCTACATGGCCATCGCCATCGCCGAGGGCGGCCAGGGCGGGGTGACCGCGGTCGAGGTGAACCTCAAGTTCATCTGGGACGTGGTGTCCCAGATTAAGGTGGGCAAGGCGGGCCAGGCCTTCGTGGTGGACGGGCAGGGCGCGCTCATCGCCCATCCGGACATCAGCCTGGTGCTCCAGAAGACCGACCTGGGCCGCCTCGCGCACGTCAAGGCCGCGCTCACGCCCTCCCCGACCCCCGGCGCCGCGGAGGATTCCGCGACCGTCGCGCGCAACTTGAAGGACCAGCGGGTGCTGACCGCCCACGTGGCGATCCCGTCGCTGCGCTGGACGGTCTTCGTGGAGCAGCCGCTGGAGGAGGCCTTCGCCCCCCTGGCGGCCTCGATCCGGCGCACCGCGATCCTCGAGCTCGTCGGTATCTCCCTGTCGGTCATCGTGAGCCTGATCCTGGCCCGCACCATGGTGAAGCCGATCCGTGCGCTGCAGGCGGGGGCGGCCCGCTTCGGCGAAGGCCAGCTCGCCGACCGCATCGCGGTGCGCACCGGCGACGAGCTGGAGGGCCTGGCCGAGCAGTTCAACAGCATGGCGGCCAAGCTCCAGGAGTCCTACGCGGGCCTCGAGCGCAAGGTCGAGGAGCGCACCCACGAGCTGAGCGAGGCCCTCGAGCAGCAGACCGCGACCGCCGAGATCCTCGGGGTCATCTCGAGCTCGCCGACCGACATCCAGCCGGTGATGGCGGCGATGGTGGAGAGCGCGGCCCGGCTCTGCGACGCCCAGAACGCCCAGATCTTCCAGATCGAGGGGCCGCTGATGCGGCTGGTGGCCCGGCACGGCCCGGTCAAGTCCAGCCTGGAAGCCGGCGAGGCGAGGCCGCTGACCCGCGGCTCGGTGTCGGGCCGCGTCGCCCTCGATCGCCGTACCCTCCGGATCGACGACCTGCGGGTCGACCTCGACACGGAGTATCCGGACATCGCCCCCGCGATCCGACGCCAGGGCATCGCGGCGACGGTGGGCGTGCCGCTGCTCCGCGAGGGCGTCGCGATCGGCGCGATCACCGCGTTCCGGACGGAGGCGCGGCCCTTCACCGACCAGCAGGTCGCGCTGCTCGAGACCTTCGCGGACCAGGCGGTGATCGCGATCGAGAACGTGCGCCTCTTCCAGGAGCTGCAGGCGCGCACCCAGGACCTCTCCCAGTCGCTGGAGGAGACCGGCGCGCTCAGCGAGGTCATCCGGGCGGTCAGCTCCTCGCTCGACCTGCGGGAGGTCCTCGACACGGTGGCCCGCCGGGCCATCGCGCTCGCGGGGGCCGACGGCTGCGGGATCTTCGAGTACAGCCCCGGACGCCAGGCCTTCGACGTGGTGGTGAGCCAGGGGCTCAGCCGCCGGTTCCTGGAAGGGATCTGGGGGACGCCGGTGGGGATCGACCGGGGGACGATCGGGCGGGCCACCGCGACCGGGGAGCCGGTGCAGATCGCGGACGTGGCACAGGCGGCCGACTACCCGTTCCGCGCCCTGTTTCTCGACGACGGGCTGCGGGCGGTGCTCACCGTGCCGATGAGCGAGGGCGACGTCGCTCGCGGCATCGTGCTCGTGCGCCGCGCGCCGGGCGAGTTCGGGGAGCGGGTGGTGACCCTGGTCAAGGCGCTGGCCAACCAGTCCAAGGTCGCGATCGCGAACGCGCATCTCTTCCGCGAGATCGAGGAGAAGAGCCGGTTGCTCGAGGTGGCCAACCAGCACAAGTCGGAGTTCCTCGCCAACATGTCGCACGAGCTGCGCACGCCGCTGAACGCCATCATCGGGTTCTCGGAGGTGCTGCTGCAGCGCATGTTCGGCGAGCTGAACCCCAAGCAGGACGAGTACCTGCAGGACGTCCTGTCCTCGGGCCGCCACCTGCTCTCCCTGATCAACGACATCCTCGATCTCTCGAAGGTGGAGGCGGGCCGCATGGAGCTGGAGCTGGCCCGCTTCGACCTGCCCCAGGCCCTCCAGGACACCCTGGTGCTGGTGCGCGAGCGCGCGGTCCGGCACGGGATCGACCTCCACCTCGACGCGGACCCCCGCCTCGGCGCGCTGGTGGCCGACGAGCGGAAGATCAAACAGGTGATGCTGAACCTCCTGTCCAACGCGGTGAAGTTCACGCCGGAGGGCGGCCGCGTGGACGTGCGCGCGGTGCCCACCGATGGCAAGGTGGAGATCTCGGTGGCCGACACCGGCATCGGGATCGCGCCCGAGAACCAGGAGCTGATCTTCGAGGAGTTCCGGCAGGTGGGCGGCGACTACGCCCACAAGCGGGAGGGCACGGGACTCGGCCTGACCCTGGCCCGCAAGCTGGTGGAGCTGCACGGCGGCCGCCTCTGGGTGAAGAGCCAGGTCGGCCAGGGCTCCACCTTCATCTTCTCTGTTCCGGAGCGACCATGGCCGGCGAGCTGATCCTGATCGTCGAGGACAACGAGAAGAACCGGAAGCTGGAGCGCGACATCCTCCAGTTCCACGGCTACCGGACCGCGGAGGCCGACAACGCGGAGGACGGGATCGCGCTGGCCCAGGCGACGCCGCCCGCCCTGATCCTGATGGACATCCAGCTCCCGCGCATGAGCGGGATCGAGGCGCTCCAGGTGTTGCGGGCCGACGCGCGCACCCGGACGATCCCGGTGATCGCGGTGACCGCGTCGGCCATGACCCAGGACCGGCAGAAGATCATGGCGGCCGGCTTCGACGCCTACCAGGCCAAGCCCATCGACGTGACCCAGTTCGTAGCCGCGGTGCGCGAGATGGTCGCGCGTCACGCGAAGGGCGGGAGCGCGCCGTGACGGGCCCGGCCCGCATCCTGGTGGTGGACGACACGCCGATGAACGTGAAGCTGCTGGAAGGCGTGCTCGCCGGCCACGGCTACGCGGTCATCACCGCCCCGTCCGGCGCGGCCGCGCTGGAGCGGGTGCGGACCGAGCAGCCGGATCTGGTGCTGCTCGACGTGGTGATGCCGGAGATGAGCGGGTACGAGGTGTGCCGGCGGCTGCGGGCCGACGAGGCGACGCGTCTCCTCCCGGTCGTCATGGTGACCGCGCTCGATCCCCTGACGGAGCGGGTCAAGGGCATCGAGGCGGGCGCCGACGATTTCCTGTCCAAGCCGATCAACCAGGCCGAGCTGCTGGCCCGGGTGCGCTCGCTGCTGCGCATCCGCGCGCTGCACCGGGAGCTGGAGGAGCTGAACCGCACGCTCGAGCAGCGCGTGCGCGACCAGGTGGCCCAGCTCGAGCGCCTGGGGCGGCTGCGCCGCTTCTTCTCGCCGCAGCTCGCGGAGCTAATCGTGGCCGGCGACACCGAGGATCCGCTCAAGAGCCATCGCCGGGAGATCACGGTCGTCTTCCTCGACCTGCGGGGCTTCACCGCGTTCGCGGAGACCGCCGAGCCGGAGGAGGTCATGACCGTGCTGCGCGAGTACCACGCGGAGATGGGCCGGCTGATCATGGCCGCGGAGGGCACGCTCGAGCGCTTCGCGGGCGACGGCATGATGATCTTCTTCAACGACCCGGTGGAGGTGCCCGACCCGGCCGCGCGGGCCGTCCGCATGGCCGGCGTGATGCGGGAGCGCATCGCTACCCTCACCGGGGCGTGGCGCAAGCGCGGGTTCGACCTCGACTTCGGCGTCGGGATCGCCCAGGGCTACGCCACCATCGGTGCGGTCGGATTCGAGGGCCGGCTGGACTACGGCGCGATCGGCACCGTGACCAACCTTGCCTCGCGGCTCTGCGGCGAGGCCAAGCCCGGGCAGATCCTGCTCTCGCAGCGGGTGGCGGGCGGGGTGGAGGAGATCGCCGAGGTGGAGGCCGTCGGCGAGCTCACCCTCAAGGGGTTCCAGCGGCCGGTGAAGGCCTTCAACGTGGTGCGCTTGAAGGCATGACGGGGCGGACGCCCGCGCATGGATCGTAGGACGTTCATGGCCGCGATCGGGCCCGGGCTCGTCGCCGCGGCCGGCCCGGCCGGGGCGCAGCCGGCGGCGAGGGCGGTCAAGGTCGGCGTGCTGCGGGCGCCCGACGCCCCGCTCTTCCGCCGGGTCCGGGCGGGCACCAGCGAGGAGATCGCCCGCCTGGCCGCGGAGCTCGTGCGCCTCCGGATGGACGCGATCGTGGCAATCGGTCCGGCCGCGGTGCGCGCGGCGACGGGCGCGACGAAGTCGGTTCCGATCGTGGCGGTGGATCTCGAGTCGGATCCGATGGCCGAGCGGTTCGTGACCGGCCTCGCCCGCCCGGGAGGGAACGTCACCCCCGGTGAACCTGCTCCGCGGTGCCGAGGCGGCGGCGCGGACGGTGCGCGTGGAGCTCTCGTCGGTGGAGGCGCCGGGGCCCGAGGGGATCGCGGCCGCCTTCCGGTCGGCGGCGAGCACGCGGGCGGGGGCGATGCTGGTGCTCCCGAATTTGCCGAGGAGGGCGGGTTGATCGCCTATGGCCCGGACGTGCCGGACATGTTCCGGCAGGCGGGCGACGTGATGGTCAAGGTCCTGCGCGGCACGCCGCCGTCCGAGATCCCCATCGAGCGGCCGGCCCGCTTCGAGCTGGTGGTGAACCGCAAGACCGCGGCGAGCCTGGGGCTGACCGTCCGCCCGTCGCTGCTGGTGCGGGCCGATCGGGTGATCGAATGAAGACGGTCGCCATCGTCGGCGCGGGGGCCATCGGCACGTTCCTCGGGACCTACCTGGCCCGGAGCGGCGCGGACGTGTCGGTCCTCGCGCGCGGAGCGACCGCGGCCGCCCTGCGCGCCCACGGCTTCCGGTTCGAGGAGGGCGGCACGATGCTGACCGCGTCGGTGCGGGTGGCGGAGGACACGGCCGCGCTCGGCCCGCAGGAGCTGGTCGCGCTCGCGGTCAAGGGGCCGTCACTGCCGGGCCTTGCCGACGCGGTGCGGCCGCTGCTGGGCCCGGACACCGTGGTGCTCACCGCGATGAACGGGGTGCCGTGGTGGTTCTTCCACGGCCTGCGCGGGCCGCACGAAGGGGCCGCGGTTCAGTCGGTGGATCCGGACGGCCGCCTCGCCGCCGCGATCCCGACGCGGCACGTGATCGGCGGCGTGGTGCATGCTACCTGCTCGGTGCGGGAGCCCGGCCTCGTCCGCCACGGCTTCGGCCGGGGGTTGATCATCGGCGAGCCGAGCGGTGCCATCACGGACCGGGTGCGCGCGCTCGCCGATCGGCTGACCGCGGCCGGTTTCGAGACCACGGTCAGCCAGCGCATCCAGGCCGACGTCTGGTACAAGCTCTGGGGCAACATGACCATGAACCCCATGTCGGCGCTGACCGGGGCCACCTGCGACCGGCTCCTCGACGACCCGCTGGTCGAGCGCTTCACGCTCGCGATCATGGCGGAGGCGGCGGCCATCGGCGATCGGATCGGCTGCCCCATTCAGCAGAGCGGGGAGGACCGGAACGCGGTGACCCGCAAGCTGGGCGCGTTCAAGACCTCGATGCTGCAGGACGTGGAGGCGGGCCGGCCACTCGAGATCGACGCGCTCCTCACCGCGGTGAGCGAGATCGGCCGGCGCGTGCGCGTGCCGACGCCCAGCACCGACGCGCTGCTCGGCCTCACCCGGGTCTTCGCGGCCGGGCGGGGGCTCTACTAGCCCATGGCGCCGCCGCGCGCGCCGTTCCGCGCCGATCACGTGGGCAGCCTGCTCCGGCCGCCCGCGCTCAAGACGCTGCGTCTCGACGCGGAGGCGGGCCGGGCGCCCGCCGCCGAGCTCGCCGCCGCCGAGGACGCGGCGGTGCGCGAGGCGGTGCGCCTGCAGGAGGAGGTCGGTCTCCTGGGCGTCACCGATGGCGAGATGCGCCGCCGGTCCTGGCACATGGACTTCCTGACCCGGCTGGGCGGCCTCGCCAGCGAGGGCAAGCAGCTCCCGGTGACCTTCCACGGCCGCGCGGGCGACGTGAACTTCACGCGGCCCGACCTGCGCGTCGCCGCGCGCGTCGGGCGCCCCGCGCCCATCTTCGTGGACGCGTTCCGCTTCCTCCGGGCGGCCACGTCGCGGACCGCCAAGCTGACGATCCCGTCGCCCTGCATGCTCTACTCCCAGGTGGGGCGGGCCAACATCGACCGCGCGGTCTACCCGGACCTCGACGCCTTCGTGGAGGACACCGCCGCCGCCTACCGCGCCGAGATCGCGGACCTCTACGCGGCGGGCTGCCGGTATCTCCAGCTCGACGACGTGAGCCTGGCCTACCTCTGCGACGAGGACATGCGCGCGCAGGGCCGCGCCCGCGGCGAGGATCCCGACGAGGTGCTGGCCCTGTCGGTGAAGCTGGTCCGGGCCACCCTGCGCGACCGGCCGCCGGACCTGGTCGCGTGCACGCATCTCTGCCGCGGCAACTTCCGCTCGAGCTGGCGGGCCCAGGGCGGCTACGAGAAGGTGGCGGAGGTCATCTTCAACCAGATGCCGTACGACGGCTTCTTCCTCGAGTTCGACGACGCGCGCTCCGGCGACTTCTCGCCGCTGCGCCATGCCCCGAAGCACGTGCGGGTGGTGCTGGGGCTCGTGACCACCAAGGTGGGCACGCTCGAGCGGAAGGCCGACCTCCGGCGCCGGCTCGACGAGGCCTCTCGCTACATCCCGATGGACCAGCTCGGCGTGAGCCCGCAGTGCGGCTTCTCCTCGACGATCGAGGGCAACGCGGTCGCGCTCGAGCACCAGTGGGCGAAGCTCGCGCTCTGCGTCGAGCTGGCCACGGAGGTGTGGGGCGGACTGTAGCCGCGGCCGGCTCAGTCGTCGGGAGGAAGCAGGACGCAGGCCTCCGCCGGCACCGTCACCGCGACCGGCTCGCCGGCGCGGGCGCGCGCCGGGGTGGGGCCGATGACGCGCAGGACCACGTCGCTCGCCTCCACCGCGACCTGGTAGTCCACCGAGTCGCCCAGATAGCTGGCCCGGATCACGGTGCCCGCGAGGGCGTTCGCACCCGGTGGCGGCGCGGGCGCGGCGGCCCGGGGCGCGAGCGCGATCTGGTGCGGGCGGATCGAGACCACCGCGGCCGCGCCGGGGACGAGACCGCCCGCGGCCACCCGCAGGCGCAGCGGGCCCCGCGCGACGCTGGCCGCGCCGTCGGCCACCGCGTCGATGAGGTTGGTCTTGCCGATGAACTCGGCGACGAAGCGGGTGCGCGGGTGCTCGAAGAGCTCCGCGGGCGGGCCGACCTGGACCACGCGGCCGCCGCGCAGCACCGCCACCCGGTCCGAGATCACCATGGCCTCCGCCTGGTCGTGGGTGACGTAGAGGGTGGTGATGCCGAAGCGCTCGTGGAGCCGTCGGATCTCGAAGCGCATCTCCTCGCGGAGGCTCGCGTCGAGATTCGAGAGCGGCTCGTCCAGCAGCAGGATCTCGGGCTCCACCACCAGGGCGCGCGCCACCGCCACCCGCTGCTGCTGGCCGCCCGACAGCTCGCCGGGATAGCGCGCGCCGTAGCCCGCGAGCTGCACCGCCCGGAGCATCTCGTCCACCCGCGCGCGAAGCGAAGCGCGCGGCGTCCGGGCGAAGCGGAGGCCGTAGGCCACGTTCTGCGCCACCGTCATGTGGGGCCAGAGCGCGTAGCTCTGGAAGATCATCGCCATGCGGCGCCGCTCGGGCGGGATCACGAAGCCGGCGGACGAGAGCACGCGCTCGCCGACGCGGATCTCGCCGGCCTCCGGAGCCATGAAGCCCGCCACCAGCCGCAGCGTCGTGGTCTTCCCGCAGCCGGAGGGGCCGAGCAGGGCCACCAGCTCGCCGGGCCGCACCGCGAGATCGAGCCCGGCCACCGCCGCGACGTCGCCGAAGCGCTTGGTGAGGCCGGTGATCGTGACGTCGGGCATGGGATCAGCCCGAGCCGCCCGAGGTCCGCACGCCGATGACATCGCGGCCGAGCAGGGCCTGCATGAGCGCGACGGTGGCGAAGGTCATCACGAGCATGAACACGCCCAGGACCGCGATGGCCCCGAACTGGCCTTCCTCCTTGAGGTCGAAGATCACCACCGATATCACCTTGGTGTTCGGGGTGAACAGGATGATGGAGGCGGACAGCTCGCGGATGACCCCGATGAACACGAAGCACCAGGTGGCGATGATGCCGCTCCGGGCGAGCGGTGCGGTGATCTCGCGCAGCACCCGCAGCCGCCCCGCGCCCAGGATGCGGCCCGCCTCTTCCAGCTCGGGATGGATGCCCCGCATGGTGGCGTCGGCCTGCGAGTAGCCGACCGGCATCTCCTTGGTGAGATAGGCCAGGAAGAGGATCCAGAGCGTGCCGTAGAGCAGGAACGGGGGCCGGGTGTAGGCGACGAAGAGGGCCACCGCCAGCACCACGCCCGGGATGACCACCGGGGCCAGCGCGAGGAAGCCCAGCACCTGGTGCCCCACGATGAGCCGCCGGTTGGTGACGTAGGCGAGCAGGGTCGCGAGCCCCGCTCCCACGCAGGCGGTCAGGACGCCCAGCTCGAGGGTGTTGGCGATCGCGGACTGGGTCGCGCCGTGCAGGAACGTGAACGACCAGTTCTCGAGCGTGAAGTTGCCGCGGGTGAGGGGCTGGGCCCACGCGCGGGCGAAGGCGGCCTTGAGCAGGATGCCGTAGGGCAGGAACACCGAGCAGGCCAGCACGGCCAGGCACCCGGCCAGCGCCGGATAGCGCCAGGGCCCGAGGCGAATGGCCCGTCGCTGCCCGCCCTTGCCGCCCACCGCCGCGTAGCCCCGCCGCCCGAGCAGCTTCTTCTGCACGAGCAGCAGCAGGGCGGTGGCGAGCAGGAGCGGGATGGAGAAGGCGGCGGCCAGCTCGGCGCGGGGCGGGTACTGGAAGAACGACCACATCTGGGTGGTCACGGTGTGGAAGCCGGCGGGTAGCGCGAGGATGGCGGGGGAGCCGAAGAGGGCGAGGGCCTGCAGCACCGCCAGGATGAAGCCGCTCAGGATGGCGGGCAGCACCATGGGCAGCGTGATGGTCCAGGCCACCTGCAGGCGGCCCGCGCCCAGGATGGCGGCGGCGTCCTCGAGATCGGAGGCGATGAGGCCGAGCGTGTTCGTGATCATGATGTACACGTAGGGGAAGGTGTAGATCGCCACCACGAAGATTAGCCCCGGCATCGAGAAGATGTTCAGCAGCGGCGCCTCCGCGCCGGTGAGGATCCGGTAGAGCTGGTTCAGGTAGCCCGCGTTGGGGCCGGCGAGCATCACCCACGCGAAGGCGCCCAGGAACGGCGGCGTCACGAACGACGCCATGACGAGGCTCTGGAGCAGCCGGCGCCCGGGCAGGTCGGTGCGGGCGGAGAGCCAGGCCATCGGCGCGCCGATGGCGAGGGCGACCAGCCCGGACCAGAAGGCGAGCAGCACCGTGTTCCAGAGCGCCTTCTGCAGCGGCGGATCGCCGAGCACGCGGGCGTAGTGGGCGAGGGTCAGCCCTTGCGGACCGCTCACGCTGATGTAGGCGAGCCAGCCGAGCGGCAGCAGGATCAGCAAGACCAGCGCCGACGCCGCGAGCAGCCAGACCGGCGCCGCGCGGTCGAGCCCCTCGAGCCGCCGCCGCCCGCCCGATACCGCGCCGACGGCCATGACGCGCGCGCTAGGCTCCGAAGATCTCGACGAAGCGCGTCTTGATCTCCTCGTTCCGCTTCTCGAGCTCCTCGGGATCCACCTGCAAGAGCTTGAGGTCGCCGAGCTTCGGCCGGTCGGCCGGGTACTTCACGTCGGGGTGGCCGGTGTAGAGACCCTCGGTGTCGGCCAGGACCTGCTGCACCTCGCGGGTGAAGATGAAGTCGGTGAAGAGCCGGGCCGCGTTGGGATGGGGCGCGAAGCTGGTGATCGCGCTCGGCGAGACCACCAGCGGCACGCCCTCCTTCGGGAAGACGATCTCGACCGGATTGCCCTTCTTCTTGACCTGGTAGAAGTTGTAGTCGCCGCCGTTGACCGCCACCGGCCGCTCGCCGGAGGCCACGATGCCGGCGGGATCCACCGCCGACTGCACCAGCATGGGCCTGTTCTGGGCCAGCGCCTTGAAGTAGTCCCAGCCGTGCAGGTGCACGAGGGCCAGGACGTGGGTGGCGATCACGCCGCTGTAGCCGGGATGGGCGGTGACGAGCCGTCCGCGCCATCTGGGATCGAGCACGTCCTTCCAGCTGCGCGGGGCCTCGGCGGCGGTGATCTTCTGCGAGTTGTAGGCGATGACGTTGACGGTCGCGCGCAGGCCGTAGTGGAAGCCGTCGCGGTCCTTGAAGCCGGCCGCGAAGCGGTCCACCCCCGCCGGGGTGTAGCGCACGAGCAGCTTCTTCTCCTTCAGCAGCACGTAGTGGCCGGCGTCGGAGGTGTGGACGACGTCCACGTTCCGGATGTTCGCCTGGAGCTCCTGCATCATGCGCTGCAGGATTCGCTGCGAGCCGGTGCGGTGCACCTCGACCTTCACGCCGGGGTAGGCGGTCTCGAAGAGCTTGGCCACCTTCTCGGAGCTGGTCAGCGCGAGCGAGGTGTACCAGACGACCTTGCCCTCCTTGCGGGCGGCCTCGAGCCGCGGATCCTGCGCGGCCGCGGGGGCGGCGGAGCCGATCAGGGCCAGGAGCAGCAGGACGCGCGGGAGGCGGCGATGTCGCATGGCGGGCTCCTCTAGGCGGTGAGGGCGTCCATCAGCGGCGCGACCCGCGGCTGCGCGGCCAGCGCCTCCACGAGGGCGATCACGCGGGCGGCCTGCGCGTCGGCGATGGCCTCCGCCGCGTTGCCGCGGAACTTGGCGGTGAGCTCTTCGGCCGTCATCGGGGAATCGGGCCCGCCGCGCGGGTGATCCTGCCGCTCCTCGAGCACCCGCCCGTCGGTCAGGCGCACCGCCACGTGGCCGATGAAGTGGCGCGGGTAGTCGATGGTCGGGTCCACGTCGTAGTAGACCTTTCCGGCCACGCGCCGGCGCGTCTCGTCCCGGGCCGCCTCGTCGGTGAAGTCGGCGAGGGTCGCGCGGCCGTGCACGAGGATCGAGGCGAGGAGATACGGCAGGCTGAACTTGGCCGCGTAGCCGTTCGGCGGGCGGTGCTTGGCCGCGAGCGGCTCCCAGAGCCGCGGGATCGGGCCCTCCGCGGTGCGGCAGCGCACCTCGGCGATCTCCTCGGGCCGCAGCCGATGGCGCTCCCGGAGCCGGAGCGCGCAGTCCATGTAGGGATGGGCGATGGAGCCGCACGGGTAGGGCTTGAAGGTGAGGTTGGCGAGCTCCCACGTCCGTCCCAGGCTCTCGAGCAGCGCCTCCAGCCGGGCCGGGTCGTGGCCGCCCGCGAAGGCCGCGTAGAAGCCGTGCGCGCCCTCGAAGACCGTCTCCGGCCCGGTGAAGCCCGCCCGCGCGAGCAGGGCGGCGGTCACGCCCGCGTGGGCGGCCCAGCCCGGATGCAGGCGCTTGGTCCAGGAGCCGTCGGTCAGGTACTCGATGATGCCGGAGGCCTGACTGCCGCAGATGCCGAGGGCGTGGACGAGCTGATCCTCGGCGAGCCCGTAGAGGCGGCCCGCGGTGGCGGCGGCCGCGAAGCTGCCGGCGAGCGCGGTGGGGTGGTAGTGCCGCGCGTGGAAGCGGCCGGGCACCGCGAGCCCGATGCGGCACATCACCTCCACGCCCGCGATCATCGCCTCGAGCGCGGCGCGGCCCGTGGCCTCCACCGCCTCGCCCACCGCGAGGGCGGTGGTCACCGCCACGCAGCCGGTGTGGACGATGGCGTCCTCGCGCGTGTCGTCGAAGTCGAGCCCGTGGGCCAGCGTGCCGTTGGCGAGCACCGCGGCGGCGGCGCCGACCCGGGCGTTGGCGCCGATCACCACGCTCTCCGGGGCGCCGCCCAGGCGGCTCGCCGCCGCCGCCACCGCGCGGCCGAAGTCCTGCCGGGAGGACGCCAGGCAGCTCCCGAGGGTGTCCAGCGCGAGCAGCCTCGCCCGCGCGGCGACGGCGGGCGGCACCGCGTCGAGCGAGAAGCCGGACACGAATCGCGCGAAGCGCCGGGCGACCGAGAGGGACGAGGCGGGAGGCTGTGGCACGGCCGTCGGCCTGTTCTACTGAACGGGTCCGGGGATGTCAACGGCGAAGTTCCGCGGCTCCGCGGCGGGCGGTGGCGGACGCCGCGCGAGCGCGCTATGATCCGGGCGCATGGACGAGACGGCGACTGCGCGCGTGACCGGTGTGGCGCAGGTCCTCGAACTTCACGCGCTCAACGGCGCGTCATGCACGACGTGCGGAACCCGGGCCCGGATCGGCCGGTCCGCGAAGACCGATGGGTAACGTCGAGCGCTGCGACAAGACCCTGCCGCTGAACGAGATGATCTTCTACGTCCGGCGAGACGCCGGGCTCCGCGCCCGCTGGCTCAGCGACCTCGAAGGGCTCGCCCGCGAGTTCGGGCTGAGCCGCGAGGAGTACGAGGCGGTGCGGGACAAGGACGTGCGCCGCCTCAACGAGATGGGAGTCCACCAGTACTACCTCCCCCAGATCCTCCGGCTCTTCTACGGGGCCTCCGCCAACAGCAACAGCCACCCTGCGCTCGAAGCCTACCGGCGGGCCTATCCGGACGAGGCCGCCGCCGCGGAGCGGCTCCCGGCGCGGCGGGAGGGCTGAGACGTGGCGCGCGTCGTGGCCGCGATGGCGATGACGCATGCCCCCGGGCTCACCGGCTGGTTCGACCGGGCCCCCGAGGATCAGCGGCTCGAGGCCCGGCGCGCGCTCGACGAGATGCGCGAACGGCTCCACGCCGCCCGGCCGGACGTGATCCTGCTGTTCAGCAACGATCACCTGCTCAACTGGCCGATCAACAACACGCCGGAGTACACGGTGGGCATCGGGGACGTGCACGTGGGGCCCGCCGACTGGTACGACGAGTGGCTCGCACTCGCGAAGTACCGGATCCCCGGGCATCCCGCGCTGGCCCGCTACCTCGTCACCGAGGGCGCCCGGCGGCGCCTGGCCTTCGCGTACCTGCGAGCCATGCAGTTCGACGACGGCGTCTCGGTCCCGATGCACTATCTCAACCCGGCGGGCGATATCCCGCTGGTGCCGGTGACGATGAACTGCACGGTGCCGCCCATTCCGACACCCGCGCGCGCCTACGAGGTCGGCACCACGCTCCGGGAGATGCTCCACGGCTACCCCGGCACCGAGCGGGTCGCGGTGGTCGCCACCGGCGGGCTGTCGCACGAGCCGGGTGGGCCACGCTATTTCTGGGTGGACGAGGAGTTCGACCGGTGGTTCCTCGGACTCTTGAAGCAGGGTGATCACGCGGCGCTGCTGCGCGAGTGCACGCTCGACCGCATGGAAGCGGCGGGATCCGGCGGCACCGCCGAGCTGCTCGCCTGGATCCTCGCCCTCGCGTTCACGAGCGGGCCCGCCAACGTGCTCGCCTACATGCCCGCGGTCGCCTGGCGGTCCGGGACCGGCATGGTGGTGTGGCCGGACGTCAAAAATTGACACCTCAGCAGGCGTCCTCCTGCGGACGACCGGAGTGACACGTGAGAATCGTCGGTCAGCGAAC
>DATHSW010000224.1:0-5240 GCA_035463855.1 Candidatus Deferrimicrobiaceae bacterium
CCGAGGGTCGTGGTCACGATGATGGGAGCCAGGCAGTTCGGCAGGACGTGGTGCAGGAAGATCGACGGATCGCGCACCCCGAGGGCCCGGCAGGCCTCGATGTACTCCTTCTCCTTGATCGAGAGCACGCTGCCCCGGACGAGCCGCGCGTAGATCGGGATGCGCACGATGGCGATGGCCCCCACCACCTTCATCGTGCCGATCAGGCCGGCGGTCGGCGTGAACATGATCATCAGGATGATCGCCAGCAGGTAGATCGGGAAGGCGAGGATCAGGTCCATCAGCCGCATGATCACGCTGTCCAGCCGGCCGCCGTAGTAGCCCGCGATCATGCCCAGCGGCACCCCCAGGACCAGGGCGAGGACCACGGAGGACACTCCCACCGCCAGCGAGATCCGGGTGCCGTGGATGACGCGGCTCAGCATGTCCCGGCCGAGCTGGTCGGTCCCGAGCGGGTGCTCCGCGCTCGGGCGGGCGAACGTCCGGGTCTGATCGCTGGCGATCGGGCTCTGCGGCGCAAGGACGTCCGCGAAGAGCGCGACCAGGACCAGCGCCACCACGATGCCGACCCCGATGACGGCCGTCGTGCTCTTGCGGAGGCGACGGATGGCCTGGGCGAGCGGCGACTCCGAGCGGTCGCCGCCCGCCGACACCGCGATCCCGACCGGCAGCGCGGCCTCGCCGAGAGCTCCCCGGAACGACTCGCTGCCGTTGGCCATGAGGCTCCTCAGGCGTATCGGATCCGGGGATCCAGGAACGTGTAGGTCAGGTCCACGAGCAGGTTGATGATCACGAACGCGAGCGCGGTGATGAGGGCGAACCCCTGCACCTGCTGGTAGTCGCGAGCGATGATGGCGTCGATCCCGAAGGTGCCGAGCCCGGGCATGGCGAAGAGCGTCTCCACCACGATCGCGCCCCCGATGAGGAAGCCGACCTGGAGGCCCATGACGGTCACGGTCGGGATCAGGGCGTTCTTGAGCGCGTGCTTGAAGACCACCGGCCGCTCACTCAAGCCCTTGGCCCGGGCGGTCGTGACGTACTCGGTGCGGATGACCTCCAGCATGCTCGCGCGGAGGAGGCGGGTCAGGATCGCGGCCCGCCCGATGCCGAGCGCGATCGCCGGCATCAGGACGTGCTGCATGTTGCCCCAGAAGCTCACCCCGCAGACCATGTTGGGACAGGTGCCCGGCAGGTAGACCCAGCCCGAGCTGGGGAGGATGCCGTTGAGCCCTATCGAGAAGGCGAGCAGGAGCAGGACGCCCACGAAGAACTCCGGGATGGACACTCCGATCATGGCCACCGAGGTGGCGGTGTAGTCGGCCCACGTGTTCTGGCGCAGCGCGCCGATGATCGCGGCGGGGATGGCGATCACCAGCGCGACGCCCATGGACAGCGCGATCAGCTCGAGCGTCACCGGCAGACGGACCAGCACGTCCTGGAGAACCGGGCGCCCGGTCAGGATCGAGGCGCCCCAGTCCCCCCGGACGAGCTTCCCGAGCCAGATCAGGTACTGGACCAGGATCGGCTTGTCGAGGCCGTAGGCCTGGCGGACCTTCACCGCGTCCTCGTCGGTATAGGCGTCGCCGAGCAAGGCCACGACGGGATCTCCCGGGATCGATTGCATCATCAGGAACACGACGAACGTGATCATGAGGATGGTCGGCACGATCTGCAGCAGCCGCTTGAGGATATAGAGGCGCATCCCCGCCCCGGTGGCCGCCCGGCTACTTGTCCAGCCAGACGCGGTGGTAGTGCACCTCGAACTCCGCGTTATAGGTGTAGCCCTTCATCCACGGCTGCGCGGCCATGTAGAACGGCGAGCCGGAGATGTTGTTCCAGTACATGTTCTCCACGAAGAACTCCTGGATCTCCTTGGCGATGGCCTTGCGCTTGACCGGGTCCATCTCCCGCGCGTAGCGCGCGTAGTATTCGTCGACTCGCTTGTCGTTGTGCCGCTCGTGGCTCCACGACGAGGTGGTGTTCGACAGGTACGCGTTGCTGTCCAGGGTGAGCAGCGACAGCAGGTCCTCGACGTACATGTCCCACGGCCCGTCCTGCAGGCTCGTGTTCATCCAGGAGACCTTGTCCACCAGCCGGATATTGGCGGTCACCCCGAGGCGCGCCATCTGCTCCTTGACGACGGTGGCGATGATGTTGAACACCGACTTCTCGGTGTCGGCCATGATCTCGAAGGTCAGGGGCTTGGACGGCCCGTAGCCCGCCTCCGCGAGCATCGCCTTGGCCTTGGCGGGATCGTAGGGGCACATGCCGTTGACGTCCACCGTGTCGAGCGTGCCGGGCGGATTCATGCCGACCCACGCGGTGGCCTTGCCCTTGAACGCGATCTTGACGATCTCGTTCCGGTCGATCCCGTAGCAGCCGATCGCCTTGCGCACTCGGAGGTCGCCGAAGATCGGGTGCGGCGCCCGCTCCTTGGACATCGGCTTGCCGTCCTTGGGCACGGTCACCTTCATCGCCGCCTTCATCGGCGTGGTTTCCTTGCCGGTCATGATCACCGCGTTCGGGCTCTGCGCCTTCAGGGTATCCACGTGCTCGGGCGAGAACGAGGCGATGAAGTCGATCTCGCCGGCCCGGAACGCGGCCATCTCCGTCACCGGGTCCTTGATCGTGCGGATCATGACGCGGTCGAGGTACGGCAGGCCCTGGACGAAGTACTTGTCGAAGCGCTCCATGACCAGGTGGCTGCCCTTCACCCACTCGATCAGGCGGAACGGGCCGCAGCCCACGACGGCGCCCGGCTTGCCCTGCTTGCGGTCGTCGACGCTGAACTTCTGGGTGGCGGTCGGCGAGTAGAGGACCAGGCCCGTCCGGTAGGCGGCCAGCATGTGCAGGAAGAAGGCGTAGGGCTGCTTCATCCGCACCTGCACGGTCCGGGGATCGAGCACCTCGACCGAGTGCACCGGATCGTAGAAGGTCCGCATCCCGGACTTGGTGGCCGGATCCCTCAGCCGGTCGATGCTGAACTTCACCGCGGCCGCGTCCACCGGGGTGCCGTCGTGGAAGAGGACGTTCGGCCGGAGCTTGAAGGTGTAGGTGAGGTGGTCGGAGGAGGTCTGCCAGGAGTCGGCGGCGTCGCCCACGAACTTGCCGTCCGGCGTGATGTTGACGAGGCCACAGCCCACGTTCATGGCGACCCACATCATTTCGTAGCCGGGGGCGGTGTGGAAATCGAGGTGGGCGATCTCGTTGCCGTAGCTGACGCGGAGCGTGCCTCCGCGCTTCGGCGTCTGGGCCAGCACCGTGCCGGACACGAGGGCGAGCGAAACCACCAGAGCGGTCAGAGCGAGCAGGAAGGGTCGACGGTTCATCGGCATGACTCCTTCCGGCGACCGGGTGTCGCCGCGTTACCAGGATGGGTCGTTTACATGCGGACGGGTCTCCTCCGGTCGGGGTGATGCGGGATCATGTCGACTCCGGGACGAACCAGCCATCGACTGCTCCCGTGATCCGCCGGGAGGCGGATGAACTATCGGGGCGTTGCGGGAGTGTGCCCCCGATACCGGCCGGTTTGCAACAGAATTCGGCGGGGGGCCCCTCCCCCCGGCGGGGTCAGACGACCCGGGGGTCGAGGGCGTCGCGGAGCCGGTCGCCCACCAGGTTGATGGCGAGCACGGTGAGGAGGATGGCCAGGCCGGGGAACGTGGGCAGCCACCAGGCCACGCTCACGAAGTCGCGGCCGAGCGCGATCATCTGGCCCCAGGTCGGGTACGCGCTTCCCGTCCCCACCCCGAGGAAGGACAGCGCGGCCTCCTGCAGGATGGCCTGGGCCACCTGGAGCGTGGACATCACGATGATGGACGAGAAGGTATTGGGCAGCAGGTGCCGGAGCAAGGTACGGGTGGGGCTCGCCCCGATGGCGCGGGCGGCTTCCACGAAGTCCTTCTCCCGCAGCGCGAGCACCTCCGCCCGCACCACCCGGGTGTAGCGCTCCCAGCCGGTGAGGCCGAGGACGATGATGATGGTGAGCAGGCTCGGGCCCAGCGCGGCCACGAAGGCCAGGGCGAGCAGGAGCTGCGGGAACGACAGTGTCACGTCCACCACCGTCATGATCACGGTGTCCGCCCGCCCCTGCAGGAAGCCGCTCAGCAGCCCGAGCGTCACCCCCACGATCAGGCTGACCAGCACCGCGGAGATCCCGACGATCAGCGACACCCGGGCCCCATGGATCATCCGGCTCAGGATGTCGCGGCCCACCTGGTCCGTGCCGAGCGGATGGACGGCCTTGCCCGCCTGGGTCCACACCGGCGGCGTGAAGCGCCGGATCAGACTCTGGCGGGTGGGGTCGTGCGGCGCCACGTAGGGCGCGAACACGGCGGCGCCGATGACGACCAGGAGGATCAGCGCGCCGATGAGCGCGGCCGGGTTGCGGACGAACTTGCGCCAGATCCGCGAGCGCTCGGCGGTCCGCGCCGGTCCCCTCGGCACGTCCAGCGGGGGGGCGAGAGTGCCGATGGCCATGGCGCGGCTCAGCGCACCCGGATCTGCGGGTTGAGGTAGATGTAGAGCACGTCCACCGCGAAGTTCACCATGACCACGATCAGGGCCAGCACGAACACCCCGGCCTGGACGATTGGGAAGTCGAGCTGGCGGATCGCCCCCACGATGAGCCGGCCCACCCCGGGCACCGCGAAGACGGTCTCGGTGATCACCGCGCCGCCCAGGAGCAGGCCGAACTGCAGCCCGGCCACCGTGACCAGCGGCAGGGCCGCGTTGGTGAGGGCGTGGCGGCAGATGACGAACCACTCGGAGACGCCCTTGGCCCGCGCGGTCCGCACGTAGTCGAGGTTGATGACCTCCAGCATGCTGGAGCGGACGATGCGCAAGAGGAGCGGCGTGGAGAACGTGGCCAGGGTGGCCCCGGGCAGCACCAGCGCGGCCCAGCTCTCCCAGCCCGAGACCGGCAGCACGCGAAGCTGCACCGCGAACAGCAGGATCAGCATGATCCCCGTCCAGAAGACGGGCATCGAGGTGCCGAGGAAGACCACCAGCGTGGCCGCGTGATCGAAGGTGGAGTTGCGCCGCACCGCGCTCGCGATGCCCACCGGGACGGCGATGGAGAGCGACAGGGCCATCGCGAGCACGGTGAGGAGCAGCGTGGTCGGCATGCGCGCCAGCACCAGCGGCAGCGCGGGCTCGCGGTGGAAGAAGGAGTTGCCGAAATCGCCCCGCGCGATGTTCCCGACGAAGCGGGCGAACTGCACCGGGATGGGGTCGTTGAA
>DATHSW010000225.1:0-2858 GCA_035463855.1 Candidatus Deferrimicrobiaceae bacterium
CGGCTTGGCCTCGACGAAGCGCGCGGGCCCCACCACCACCGGCTTGCCGCCCTGCACCTGCAGCAGCGCGGGAGTGGCGTTGACGTTCTCCCCGGCGGCGTCGAAGCGGATGGCGTCCTGGGTCAGGATGTGGTCGGTGAGATTGGTCTTGCTGATCGCGTCGCGGACCTTCTCGCGGTCGGTCGAGGCGGCGCGCTCCAGCGCGTCCTTCAATACGAACATCACCTGGTAGCCCTGCACGCCGTGGTTGGACATGACCGAGTTGAAGCGCTTCTGGTACGCCGCGAACACCGCGCGGGCCCGCGGGCTCTGGGGATTGTGCCAGTAGTTGCCGTCGAAGAGCTGATCGGTGAGCTCGCGGTTCTCCGCGATGAACCGGGGGTTGGAGTAGGCCGCGTTGGCGAGCCCCACCAGCGCGTGCACCCCGATGCGGAGCTTGGCCGCGGTCTCCGCGATGATCTTGGAATCGCCGTAGTAGCCGCTGATCACGAGGAGGTCGGGCCGCGCCGCCTTGACCTTGGACAGCTCCGCGGTGAAGTCGGGCGAGCGCAGGTTGTACGGCACGCGCTGCACCACCTCGTACCCCATCTTGCCCGCGAAGGCGTCCACGTGGTTGCCCATCGTGGTGCCGAAGTTGCCGTCCTCGTGCATCATGGCCACCCGCTTGATCGGAGTGCCCGCGCCCTTGGCCATCTCGATCATGTTGCCCACCGTCAGGGTCGCCATCGCGCGCGCGTTGGGCTGCATGCGGAAGACGTAGCGCAGCCCGCCCTCGAGGACGTTGTCGGCCACGGTGGCCAGGAGCAGGAACGGGGTCTTGTTCTTCTCGGCGACCTGCCGGACCGAGAACGCGACCAGGCTCGAGAAGGGGCCGATCAGGGCGGTGACGCCCTGGTCGATGAGCCGCGCCGCCTCCGAGTTGCCCAGCTCGACCTTGTTCTGGGTGTCGCCCGGGAGGAGCGTGATGCGCGCGCCGCCGAGCGACTTGATCCCGCCCGCCCCGTTGATCTCGTCCACCGCCTGCTGCAGCCCGTTGAGCGCGAGCTGGGCCTCGAAGGCGAGCGGCCCCGTCACCGGGAGGATGTAGCCGACCTTCACCTCGCGCGCCTGCGCGCGGACGAAGGCGGGCGCGGCGAGCGTGGCGGCTCCCGCGGCCCCAAGGGTCGTGAGAAAGCGGCGACGGCCGATCGAGGGCACCGGGAGAGCGCGGGAGTTCGTGGACATCGTGTCCTCCGGACGGGGATCGAGTGGGTGGATGGCGGGGAGCCTAGCACCCACCCCCTACCCTGTCAACGCGCAGGCCCCGCGCGCGCCGCGGGATCCGCTCATCGAGAACGTGTGCGTGGTGCGACCCCGCCACGACTCGGTGGAGACACGGGACCTCGGCATCGCGGACGGCCGCTTCACCCGGGTCGAGCCCGTGATCGACGCGTCCCTCGCGCGCGGGCTCGACTGGGTGGTGAGCGACCACGCTTGGGCTTCGGCGGCCTGCTCTCCGGCGGCTTCAGTGAGGGCAGCCGAAGGCCCGGCATGGCGTGCTCGCAGGTCCCGGAGGCATTCGCCTGAGGATTCATCCACAGCTATCCACAGGATTTCCCGCATCCCCAACCTACCCACATATTGGGGATAATCGGCCGGGATGCCCCTACTCGTGGGGGTGATTCCGGATGGCTCGAAGCCGAAAAGGTACATGTTGACCAGGGTTTGCGCTTCGACTAGAGTATCCGGTGTTCTCCCGCTACATAGACCGTCCCCACGGAGGCGGATCGGTTCATGATCACGGTTCCCGCGCACCGCGTGAAGCAATTCGGCGTGGAGTTCTTCCAGGCATCCTTCTCGGCCAAGGACATCGACCGGCTGGTGAAGTTCGAGGTCCTGGGCTACAGCGGCGCCGAGGAGCCGCCCACGAAGGCGAAGCAGCGCGCCAACCGGGCGCGGGTGAACTGGGAAGCGCTGGAGAAGCGGATCGGCGAGAGCGAGACCGCCTATCAGCGGCCGGTCATCCGGCGGAAGATCGACGAGCTCGTGAGCTACTACCGCGACTGCAAGGACGCGGGCACCCTGCCCGCCATCCCCGGCGCGGTGATCATCACCTCCGAGAAGCGCTTCACCTTCACTCCGATGGCGAGCCAGCACGACCTGGGCCTGCTCCAGATCCCGGAGGAGCACGGGGTGCTGCGCGTGCTCGACGGCCAGCACCGCCTGCTCGCGCTGCACGCGCTGACCCAGGCGGGCGAGAACATGGGCATCGAGGTGCCCGCGGTGCTCTTCGATCGGCTGGACGCGCGCCAGATCGTGGAGCTGTTCGTCACCATCAACGCCAAGCACACCCGGCTCAACCCCTCGCACATCGTGAGCCTCGCCGGGCGCAAGCTCTACCCGGATCCCAACCAGGCCCTCGCCCACGACGTGATCCGCTCGCTGAACGAGGACGAGACCTCTCCGCTCGCGGGCGACGTCAAGATGCTCGGCACCGGCCGCGGGCGCGTGTCCCAGGCCCCGCTCGCCGAGGAGATCGTGGACTTCCTGGACGCGGTGGAGAAGATCGGCGGCGGCGCGCGCATGAACGAGGTGCGCCAGCACGCCAAGCGCTTCTTCCTGAACTACATGAAGGCGGTGGCGGGCGTCTTCCCGACCGCGTGGGCCGGGCGCAAGTACTCGATCAAGACCGGCGCGGCCCTGCGCGCGTTCATCCGGGTGGCCCCGGACGTGATGGCCCGCGCGCGCGAGCTCAAGCGCGACGCCTTCGACTTCCACGCGATCCGCGAGGCGGTGAAGCCCTGGGGCGACCGCCTCAAGGACCGCCGCTTCGAGACCGAGGGCGAGTGGAAGAGCAAGCTCGCGGGCGGGACGCGGGG
>DATHSW010000226.1:0-12739 GCA_035463855.1 Candidatus Deferrimicrobiaceae bacterium
TGCCCGCGTCGCTGGTGGAGGCGCAGATCTCGGTGCACCCGAGCCGGGCCGAGCGGCTGCTCCGCGCCTTCGGGCCGGAGCCGGACACGGTCCCGGCAATCGAGGGCGCCGACATAGTACAATCGCGCCCGTGATCCGACCCGCGTGGCGGCGGCGCGTCTGGTGGCTGGCCGCCGCCTTCCTCCTCACCGCCTGCGCCGGAGCCGGCGGGCGCCCGGCCGCGCCGGCCGGCGAGGCCGAGCCCGACCTGCCCGCTCCCCTGCGCCAGGTGCTGCGCAACGGGATGCGGCTCATCGTGCAGGACCACCGCGCCTCCGACATCGTGGCGGTCTACCTGTTCATCGGGGCCGGCGTGCGCCACGAGGCGCCGGACCAGCTCGGCTACGCCCACTTCCAGGAGCACATGCTCTTCAAGGGCACCGACCGCTTCGGCCCGGGCCACGTGGACCGCACGGTGGAAGGCGTGGGGGGCCGCTCGAACGCGGTGACCTCGTTCGACTACACGTCGTTCTACCTGGTCCTGCCTTCCGAGGCCACCGCGACCGGCATCGAGCTGCTGGCCGACATGGCCCTCCGCTCCTCCTTCGCGCCGGAGGAGGTGGCCCGCGAGCGCGAGGTGATCTTCGAGGAGGCGCGGATCGAGCAGGACAATCCCCGCTCGGCGGTGGTGCGCCAGCTCTACGGCCTGGTCTTCGCCGGCAATCCCTACGGGCGCCCGGTGCTCGGCACCCGCGAGACGATGCAGGCGGCCACCCAGGAGCGGTTGCGGGCCTTCAATCGCCGGTACTACGTGCCGGAGAACATGACCCTGGTGGTGGCGGGTCCGGTGAGCCCGGTCACGGTGCGCGGCATCGTGGATCGCACCTTCGGCCGCCTGCCCGCCTCCGGCTACCGGCCCGCCCCGGCCCCCGCGCCGCGCCCGCTCGCCGGCGGGACGCGCCGCACCGTGGAGCGCCCCGAGCAGCAGGCCCACCTGGCGCTCGGCTGGCCGGCGCCCCGCTCCGACGATTCCAATGGAGACGCGGTGGACCTGCTCACCACCATCCTCGCGGGCACCGAGAGCTCGCGCCTGGCCCAGCGGCTGCGCGATCGGGAGCGGCTGGTCTCGACGGTGACCATGAGCTACGCGGCGCTGATCGGCGGCGGGATCGTGAGCCTCCGGGCGGAGCTCGAGGCCAAGGATCTCGAGCGGGTGGAGCGCATCATCCTCGAGGAGATCGCGAGGATCCAGGAGACCGGGCCCACCGAGGAGGAGCGGCGCCTCGCGGTGACCAAGTTCGAGGCGCAGCACGCCTTCGACACCGAGACCTCCGAGGGGCTGGCCTACGCTTACGGCCTCGCCGAGACGACCTGGACGCTCGAGGCCGAGCTCCGCTACGTGGACCGGCTGCGCCGCGTGACCCGCGAGCAGATCCGCGACGCGGCCCGCCGGTACCTCTCGCGGACCGACTACGCGCGGCTGGCCTTCGTGCCGAAGCCGGGCGGCCGATGAACCGCCGGCGCGCCGGCCTGGTGGTGGGGCTGCTCGCGCTGCTCGCGGCGGCGCCCGCGTGGGCGCAGAGCCCCGCGGTCAGCCGCGCGCGGCTGGCCAACGGGCTCACGGTGCTCGTGCGCGAGAACCCCACCGCGCCGGTGGTGGGGGTCTCGCTGATGGTGCGCATGGGGACGCGCTGGGAGACCGCCGACAACGCGGGCATCTCCAACCTGGTCCAGCTCATGGTCGTCCGGGGCACCACCACCCGCAACGGGGGCCAGATCGTCGAGGCCGCCGACGGCATGGGCGGCAGCATCGAGGCCACCGGCGACGTGGACTACTCGGAGGTCGCGGCCACCGCGCTCTCACGCCACTGGGTGGAGCTGCTCGAGCTGGTGGCCGACGTGACGCTCCGGCCCACCTTCCCGGACGGCGTGGTGGGAGCGGTGCGCGACTTCCTCCTCCGCCAGGTCCGCAATCGGGGGGAGAAGCCCTACGACACGGCCCTCGACACCCTCACCGCGCGCCTCTTCGGCCGCCACCCGTATGCCTGGGACCCGATCGGGCTCAAGGACAGCCTCGAGCGGCTCGACCGCGCCGCGCTCCTCGCCCACTACCAGCGGCACTACGTGCCGGGCGGCCTGGTGCTCGCGGTGAGCGGCCGGGTGAAGACGGCCGAGGTGCTGGCGCAGGCCTCGCGGCTCTTCGGGGCGATGCCCGCCGGGGCAGCCCCGGTACCGGCGCCGCCGTCCCCGCCCGCGCCGGCCCCGTGGCGCGAGACGCGCGTGATTCCCGGCGCCCAGGCGCAGATCCTGGTGGGTGCGCTGGCCCCGGCCCTCACCGATCCCGAGTATCCGGCCGTCAAGGTGCTGGCCAGCGTGCTGGGCGGCGGCATGGCGGGGCGGTTCTTCGCGGAGCTGCGGGACAAGCAGGGCCTGGCCTACACGACGGCGGCCCAGTACCCGGCGCGCGTGGACAACAGCTACTTCCTCGCCCAGCTCGGCACCGCGCCCGAGAACGTGGCCCGGGCCGAGGCGGCGCTACGCGCCCAGCTCGAGCGGGCGCAGCGCGAGCCGGTGCCCGGCGAGGAGCTGCGGGTGGCCAAGGCCTATCTGCTGGGGAACCTCGCGATGGATCGGCGCACCAACGCGCGCCAGGCGTGGTACCTGGCCGCTTACGAGCAATCCGGGGTGGGCTACGAGTTCCTGGAGCGTTACGTGGCGGCGGTGCGCGCGGTCACCGCCGCCGACGTGCAGCGAGTGGCCCGGCGCTACGTGGGCGTCCTCCGGACCGTCATCGTCCAGCCCACTCCGCCCTGAGGTGGCGCCGGCTCAGGGGAGGCGGCTCAGCTCCACCCGCACCGGCGAGTTGGTGTAGAGGAACTCGCCGACGAGCCGGTCGCCCTGCAGCGTGAACGAGGCGGCGAACGGTCGACCCGGCTCGGTCCCGTTCACCCACATCCCGTTCTCCGAGACGGACAGCTCGACGGGGGACCCGAACGAGGAGCCCTCGCGCAGCGCCACCGGGACGCCTTCCGCGAGCCGCGCGTCGATCAGCACGAGCCGGCCCTCACCGGTGGCGCCATTGACGGTGAGTACTGCCCGCGCCACGCCCCCCCGCAGCGTGCGGGACATGCCGTAGCCGCTCCAGGAGCCCTCCCAGCGACCGGCGACATTGGCCCGCGGGGTGACGAATGGCGTGTTCTTCCCCCACCAGCTCTCGGCCTTGGCCCGGTCCATCAGCTCCGGCGTGACCCGGGGCGCGGCCCCCACCGCGTTGCTCATCGAGAAGCCCAGATGGTTGTCGGTGGCGAAGTGCGTCGGGTGCGCCCGCCAGACCTCCCATTCTCGATGGGTGGCGGCGCATCCGGTCGTCACGAGCAGGAAGCCCAGCGTGAGCGGGAGCCAGTTCCGGTGGCGCATTCGAGCCCTCCAATCAAAACACATGTGGAATCACAGTGTTGCACACCGGAATTTTTCGCCCAAGCTATTCGAGGACCAGCTCGGGAAAGGCCCGGATGATGCGGTGCGGCGCCATCGAGCAGGACTTCGGCAGCCCCTGGCCGGGCCCGTCCACCCAGATGCCGCGCAGTCCCAGGCGCTGGGGCGCCAGCACGTCCCATTCGAGGTTGTCCCCCACCATCCAGGCCTCCTCCGGCTTCACCCGGAGCTCGGAGAGGGCGTAGCGGTAGACGACCTCCTCGGGCTTGCCGACGCCCATCTCCCCCTCCACGACGATCACGTCGAAGAACCGCTCCAGATCGTGCTGGGCGATCTTGCGCCGCTGATGGGTCGCGTCCCCGTTGGTGACCATGGCCAGGGGGACGCCGCGCGCGCGGAGGGCCTCGAGCGCCGCGCTGACGCCGGGGAACAGCGTCATGCGCTCCCAGCGCCGCTCGGCGAAGTCCTGCGCGATGGCGGCGGCCAGCGCCTCGTCGGGGCGACCCAGGGCGTGGAGGGCGTGCGCGGTGATCCGGGACCAGGCGCGCAGCATGTCCGCGCGCTCGGTGCGGTGCCGGCCCGGATCGCTCCAGAACCAGCGCCGGGTCTCGACGATCGCCGCGACGAGGGTCACGGGCTCGATGCCGGCGGGGCCGGCGAGCGCCTCGCAGGCGTGGTGCCAGCACTCGTCCACGCCGCCCGAGTAGTCGAGCAGCGTGTCGTCGAGGTCGACCAGGAGAGCTTTCACGACCCTCACCCTACCCGCTCCCCCTCGGGGGGAGCGGGAGAAGGAGAGAGGGTGACGAACGGGGCGAGGTCGGGGCGGCAGACCGCCCGGAAATTGCACCAGCGGCAGATGCGCAGCTCCTCCGTCTTCTCGAAGCCCGACTCCTCGGCGAGATTGCGCTCGGGATCCTTGAGGTAGGCCTTCATGGAGCGCACCGACAGCCGGATATGCTCGCGGACGCGGTCCAGGCTGGCCGCATCCCAGGGGTGCGTGGTCACCTTGCCCTCGCGGAGATTGACTTCCAGCAGGTCCACGCGACCCAGGTCGACGCCCAGCACCTCGAGGGCATAGAGGGCGTAGCCGCCGAGCTGGAGCCCAGCGCCCTCGCCGCCGCCCCCGGTCTTCCAGTCCAGGAGCTGCAGCCGGTCGGAATGGCTCCAGTAGCCGAAGTCGGGCGCGCTGAACACGCGGGTGCCCTCGAAGGGGAAGGAGCCGATGTCCTCGATGAAGATCCACCGCTCGGTCGGCGTCCGCTTGATCTCGGCCAGCACCGGCAGCCGGTGGAAGTTCCGCAGGCAGCGGACCACGTGATCGCGCAGGGCCTGCCACTCGCTGTCGCGGATGGCGACCCCGTACTCGTGCTCGAACAGCGAAGGCCGCTTGGGGGCCTGCCGGTAGACCCCGGCCCGCGAGCCCTTCCACTCCTCGCGCATCTGGCGCACCGTGTCCTCGATGAGAGAGGCCTCGCTCAGGCCGTGGCCGTCGCGCAGGGCGAGCAGCGACCGCTCGATGGCCTCGTGGACGAGCCGGCCCGCCCACATCTGGCGGGTGGCGAGCTGCTTGAGGATGTAGAGCCGGCGGACGAGGGGGTCCGCGTCGACGTCCCAGCCGCCCCAGGCGCCGTAGTACTGGTAGTAGTAGCGCCGGCGACACTCCTGGAAGACGTTGTCGCGGGTGCGCGACCAGGAGAACTCGTTGGCAAGATCGGCCACGTCTCCAGCATAGCATTGCGGGCACGACGCCCTGGCCCGGGCGCTTTGCCCGGGCTCCCGTGCGGCGCCCGTCGCCCCACCTCACCTGGATCGCGAACTTGCGAGGCAGCCTTTCGTGGCACACTTGCTGCTCGAGGCCGCCAGGGTCACAAAGGAGGGTCACCATGCGCACAATCGTCGGAGCACTCCTCATCGTCGGGCTCGCCACCCTCACCGCCGGACCGGGCAAGGCCGCCGAGCGCCTCGGGACGGTCCGGTTCGCGACGTCCTGCGCGCCGGCCGTGCAGCCCCAGTTCGATCGCGCGGTGGCGCTGCTGCACTCGTTCCACCTGGACGCCGCGGTGGGCGCCTTCACGGACGTGGCGGCCGCCGACCCCGCCTGCGGGATGGCCCACTGGGGCGTGGCCATGGCGTGGCTGGGCAACCCGCTGGCCGGCCCCCCGAGCGCGCGCGGTCTGAAGGAGGGCGGGGCCGCGGTCGAGAAGGCGAAGGCGGCGGGCGCCAAGACCGACCGCGAGCGCGAGTACATCGCCGCGATCGAGACGTTCTACAAGGACGCGGACCGGGTCGACCATCGCACCCGCGCGCTGGCCTACGAGCGCGCGATGGGGCAGATCGCCGCGCGCCATCCGGCCGATCGCGAGGCCGCGGTCTTCCATGCGCTCGCGCTCAACATCACGCTGGATCCCAACGACAAGACCTACGCCAACCAGCTCAAGGCCGCCGCGATCCTCGAAAAGGTGTTCGCCGAGCAGCCCAATCATCCGGGCGTGGCCCACTACCTGATCCACAGCTACGACTTCCCGCCCATCGCGGCCAAGGGCCTGCCCGCCGCAAAGCGCTACGCGAGCATCGCCCCGTCCGCGCCGCACGCGCTGCACATGCCCTCGCACATCTTCACGCGCGTGGGGAACTGGCAGGAGTCCATCGAGACCAACCGGGCCTCCGCCAAGGCCGCCGCGGACACGCTCGCCGCGGGAGGCTCGCAGACCGGCCTCCGCTCGTACGAGGGGCTGCACGCCTACGACTACATGATGTACGGCTACCTGCAGCTCGCCCGGGACCGCGAGGCGCGGGCGCTCGTCGACGAGGTCACCGCGACCCGGAAGCTCAACGTGGACCACTTCGCGGGAGCGTTCGCCCTCGCCGCCATCCCGGCGCGCTACGCGCTCGAGCGCGGGCAGTGGGCGGACGCCTCAACGCTGTCGCCGACGCCTGCGGATCTCGCCTGGAATCGCTTCCCGCAGGCCGAGTCCATCGTCTGGTTCGCGCGCGGCCTCGGCGCCGCGCGCAGCGGCAACCCGGCGCGCGCTCGCCAGGACCTCGCCCGGATCGAGGCCCTGCGCGACGCGATGACCGCGGCCAAGAGCCTGTACTGGGCGCACCAGAGCGAGGTGCAGCGGCTGGCCGTCGCGGCCTGGATCGCCCGGGCCGAGGGCCGGAAGGAGGAGGCCCTGTCGCTCATGCGGGCCTCGGCCGACGCCGAGGACGCGACCGAGAAGCATCCGGTGACGCCCGGGTCGATCAAGCCCGCCCGGGAGCTGCTGGGGGAGATGCTGGTCGAGCTGGGGCAGCCGGCGGAGGCGCTCAAGGAGTTCGAGGCCTCGCATCGGGTGGAGCCGAATCGCTTCCAGGGGCTGTACGGCGCCGCGCGCGCGGCGGAGCTGGCCGGCGACAGCGCCAAGGCCCGCACCTACTACGGACGGCTCGTGACCCTCGGCAAGGGGGCCGATGCGGACCGGCCCGAGCTCAAGCAGGCGAAGGCCTTCATCGCCACGAAGTAGCCTCGACGCGATCGGGCAGGGGAACCCCGAGGGCCCCCGCGCAGTTTCGGTGCGCGGGGGTCTTCTCATGTCCGGGTGCGCCTTGTCGACCGGGTGGGGGCATGGTAGCCTCTGCCGGCCTCGCGGACGATCTTCATGCGCGCCACGCCACCGCAACAACGACCCAAGGGGGTGATCGTGCCCAAGTCGAAAGCGGCGGGTCTGACCCGCCGCCGGGTGCTCGCCAAGAGCCTCAAGGCTTGAGGCTCAAAGAAAGGAGTCAATCATGGAGCTGGAACGCCGCGATTTCCTCAAGCTCGCCGCCGGTGCCCTGACCTACTCGCTCGCCACCGACGCCGCCTGGGCCCAGACCAGCAAGCTCCAGGTGCAGTGGCTCGGCCAGTCCTCCACCAAGATCACCACGCCGAGCGGCAAGGTGATCGTGATCGATCCGTTCCTCACCAAGAACCCCAAGACCCCGCCCGCGCACAAGAACCTCGACGCGCTGGGCAAGGTCGACGTGATCCTGGTCACTCACGGTCACGGCGACCACGTGGGCGACGTGAAGGAGCTGGCCGCGCGCACCGGCGCCAAGGTCCTGGGGCCCGCCGGGCTCATCGCCACCATCACCGACCTGGGCTGGATCGCGCCCGAGCAGGGCGTGCGCTTCGGCAAGGGCGGCAAGGTGCAGCCGATGGGGCCGCAGATCACCATCACCCAGACGCGGGCCGAGCACTCGTCCGAGGTGACGGTGTCCGATGCCGCGACCAAGAAGAGCACCACGTATCCCGGCGGTGAGCCCGCCGGGTTCATCATCCAGTTCGAGAACGGCTTCAAGCTGTACCACATGGGCGACACCGGCCTCTTCGGGGACATGCGCCTGATCGGCGACTACTACAAGCCGGACCTGGTCATGATCCCCATCGGCGGCCACTTCGTGATGGACCCCGTGGACGCGGCTTACGCGACGCGGGAGATGCTCAAGCCCAAGTTCGCGATCCCCTTCCACTACGGCACCTTCCCGGTGCTGCGCGGCACGCCCCAGGAGTTCCAGGCCGCGCTCGGCACGACATCCACTCAGGTCTTCCCGATCAGCCCGGGAGACTCGCTGACCTTCTAGATCGGGAGAGCGCGGCGCGGTCACTGACGCGCCGCGCACTGACGCGCCGCGCTCTTGCCGGGTCGCGGCCAGGCATGCTAGATTCCCGGCACTTTCCGGGGGTCGCGGCGCGCCCCCGGCCACCCGGGGCCAAGGGAGACTCCGATGCCATTCGTCAACATCCGCATCTACGAAGGCTGGGGCAAGGACAACCTGAACGAGATCGCCAAGCGGGTGACCGCCGCGATCAGCGACGTGACCAAGCTTCCCAAGGAAGCGGTCTGGGTCGTCTTCGAGGAGGTCGACCCCCCCGACTGGTACGTCGGCGGCAAGCCCGGCGAGCGCATGAAGAAGTGAGCCCCCCCACCGGCCCAGTCATATGAGCAGCACCATGACCCTCCGGGATCCGCGCTTCACGCAGGTCGTGGGCGCGCGGGTCGAGTTCGAGCGGATCGCCACCGGCTGCCTCTTCACCGAGGGGCCACTCTGGCACCCGGCGGGCCGGTATCTTCTGTGGAGCGACATGCCCGGCGACCACCTGCGCCGGTGGTCCGCGACGGACGGCGTCACCACGTTCCGCAAGCCGTGCAACAAGTCCAACGGCCTCGCCTGGGACCGGGAGGGTCGGCTCCTGGCCTGCGAGCACGCCTCGAGCCAGGTCACCCGCACGGAACCAGACGGTCGGATCATCCCGCTCGCCACCCATTTCCAGGGCAAGCAGCTCAACAGCCCGAACGACATCGTCTGCGGGGCCGACGGCTCCATCTACTTCAGCGACCCGCCGTACGGCCGCGCCGAATTCTACGGGGTGCCCCGCCCCCAGGAGCTGGCCTTTCAGGGCCTGTTCCGGGTCGGATCGGACCCGAAGAGCCCGGTGCTGCTCGCCGACGACTTCGACCGGCCCAACGGGCTCTGCTTCTCCCTCGACGGCCGCCGGCTCTTCGTCAACGACACCGCCCACCAGCACATCCGCGTCTTCGACGTGAAGAGCGACGGGGGCCTGTCCGGCGGCAAGGTGTGGGCGGAGACCACCGGAGAGGGCAAGGGAGCGCCCGACGGCATGAAGATCGACTCCAAGGGCCACGTCTACTGCTGCGGGCCGGGCGGCATCCACGTGTTCAGCCCCGAGGCGATCTGCCTGGGTGTGATCCACGTCCCGGAGTACGTCGCCAACTTCGCCTGGGGTGACCAGGACTACCGGAGCCTCTACATCACCGCGTCCACCTCGGTCTACCGCCTCCGGACCGCCACGCCCGGTCTCCCCGCGCTCTAGCGATGCCCCATCGCCCGGTTGAGCGTGGGGCCAGAGCGCGATCCTTTCCAACCGTCGTCGCACCGTGAGGTCCGAGTCGAGCGCGTGGCCAGAGTACGATCTTTTCTAACGGTCGTCGCAAGCGACGACCTCTATAGGGTGGCGCTTTGCGCGTCTTTTTGAAGCACGCGCGGATGATCGACGGCACCGGCGCGCCGGCGCGCGACGGCAGCCTGGTAATCGAGGGCGAGACCATCGTGCACGCGGGGCCGCTGTCGGCCGCCGACGCGCCCCCGGCCGCGGACACCCAGGTCGTGGACCTGGGCGGGCGCACCGTGATCCCGGGGTTGATCGAGGCCCACATCCACCTCTCGTACAACAACGTCAAGGTGATCGCGGACCTCGATCTGAACTGTCCGCCCGAGTACTCCACCCTGGTGTCGGCCAAGAACGCGGAGCTGGCGCTTTCCCACGGCTACACCGCCGCCCGCTCCGCCGGCTCGGTGCACGCGGTGGACGTGGCCCTCAAGCGCGCCATCAACGAGGGACTCTACCCGGGCCCCCGCCTCCTCGCGGCGAGCCGCGACATCGTGGCCACCGGCGGCATGTCGGACTGGAACCCGTCCTATCTCAAGCTCGGCATGGACGGGCTCGCCCTCATCGCGGACGGCGCGGACCAGATCCGGACGGCGGTGCGGCGCTCGATCAAGGACGGCGCCGATGTGATCAAGTGCTACGTCGGCGGCGACGCGCTCCTGCCGCACACGCCGATCGCCGACTGCACCTACACCCTCGACGAGGTGCGGGTGCTGGTGGAGGAGACCCACATGCGCGGGCGGATCGCCTCCGCCCACGTGCGCGGCGCCCGCTCGAGCCGCGTGGCCGCGGAGGCGGGCGTGGACTCCATCGAGCACGCCACCTACGCCGACGACGACACGCTGCGGATGATCGCCGACCAGGGCCTGATCCTGGTGCCGGGCCTGCGCTACCTCTACTCGATCATCGAGAACGGGCCGCGCTTCGGGATCACCGAGGACATCGTCGGGCCGTCGGGCCTCCGGGACGAGATCAAGCAGGCGGCGGACACCTACCGGCGCGCCAAGGACCGCGGCATCCGGATGTGCCCGGGGGGCGACTTCGGCTTCGCCTGGAACCCCCACGGCGAATACGCCAAGGACATCCAGGTGTTCGTGGACGTCATCGGCTTCTCCCCGCTCGAAGCGATCACGTGCGCGACCCGCTACGGCGCCGAGCTGATGCGGATGCAGGACCGGATCGGCACGCTCGAGGCCGGCAAGCTGGCCGACCTCGTGGTGGTGGATGGTGATCCCCTGAAGGACATCGCGGTGCTGCAGGACCGGAGCCGCCTGTCGGTCATGAAGAGCGGCCGTTTCGTGACCCGCAATCTCTCGTAGGGAAAGGAGACTTCACATGATGCTTCGCATACTCCCGATGCTGCTGGCCCTGGTGCTGGCCATGCCGCTGGCCGCCAGTGCTCAGAAGCCGATCAAGGTGGGCTTCCCGATGATCCTGTCCGGACCCGGGGCCCTCTTCGGCGAGCCCGCGTCCAAGGGCGCGCAGATGTTCGTGGATGAGATCAATGCCAAGGGGGGCGTGCTCGGCCGGAAGATCGAGCTGCTGCCCCGCGACACCAAGGGCAACGCGGACGAGGCGGTGCGGGTCTCCCGCGAGCTGATCCTCAAGGAGAACGTGGACTTCCTGGTGGGCACCCTCACCTCCGCGGAGGGCCCGGCGGTCTCGGTGGTGGCGAAGGAGAACAAGGTCGTCTTCATCGCGCCGATCCCGAAGACCGACCAGCTCACCGCCCCCGACAAGCTCCATCCCTACGTCTTCCGCGTGGCCGCCAACACCACGATGGAAGGGCGCAGCGCGGCGGAGATCGTGGCCAAGTGGCCGGTGACCAAGGTCGCCACCATCAGCCCCGACTACGCCTACGGCCAGGACGTCACCAAGTCCTTCGTGGAGCACCTGAAGAAGATCAAGCCCAGCGTGCAGATCGTGGATCAGCAGTGGCCGAAGCTGGGCGAGCCCGACTACACGCCGTTCATCAACGCGCAGATGGCCAAGAAGCCGGAGGCCGTCTTCTCGTCGCTGTGGGGCGGCCACTTCGTGAACTTCTCGAAGCAGGCCAAGCCGCTCGGCTACTTCGACGCGGTCAAGTACAACTTCATCGGCGTCGGTGAGGCGGGCTCGCCCGAATCCACTAAGGCCATGGGCAAGGACTACCCGGTGGGCATCTGGGGCAACTCCTACGACGCCTTCTACTGGGGCCAGACGCCCGCCCACCGCGACTACGTCGCGCGGCTCTCCAAGTACCTGAAGGACGAGTACCCGTCGTCCTGGGCCATCCAGGGCTACACCGGCATGCAGTTCCTGGCCGAGGCCATCAAGAAGGCGGGCAGCACCGATTCGGACAAGGTCTCGAAGGCTCTGCTGGGCCTGACCATCGATACGCCGATCGGCAAGCAGACGATTCGAGAAAAAGATCACCAGGCGAATCGCGGCCAGCTCTACGGCAAGACCGCGATGGACCCCAAGTATCCGTTCCCGATCATGAAGCCGGTGGAGTACGTCGACCCCACCAAGTTCATGGACTAGCCGTCCGTTCCCCTCACCCTGCCCGCTCTCCCTCGACGGGGGAGCGGCCGGGGTGAGGGGGTCCTCCCGATGCCCGATCCGTCGTTCGTCTTCGCCCAGAGCCTGAGCGGTCTCACCGCCGCCATGTTCCTGTTCCTGATCGCCTCCGGGCTCTCCCTGATCTTCGGCGTCCTGCGCGTGCTGAACTTCGCGCACGGCACGTTCTACATGCTCGGCGCCTACAGCGCCTTCCAGCTCGTGCAGTGGATCGGCACCGGGCCCGGCAGCTTCTGGCTGGCCGCCCTGGGCGCCGCCGTCGCGGTCGCGGCGCTCGGCGGTCTCGTGGAGCGGTTCCTCTTCCGGCACCTCTACGGCAAGGACGAGCTCTACCAGCTCCTCTTCACCTACGCCCTCGTCCTCATCCTGTCGGACGTGGCCAAGATCTTCTGGGGCACGCAGCAGAAGTCGGTGAGCCGGCCGCCCGGGCTCACCGGCGCCTTCTCGCTCTTCGGGGCCACCATCCCTTACTACAACCTCTTCATCCTGCTGCTGGGGCCGTTCATCGCGCTGGCCTTCTGGTTCGTGCTCCAGCGCACCCGGGTCGGGCGATTCATCCGGGCCGCCGCGCTCGACCGGGAGACGCTGGGCGCGCTGGGGGTGAACGTGAGCGGGCTCTACACGGGCGTGTTCGTGCTGGCCTCGTTCCTGGGCGGGCTCGGCGGGGCCCTGGTCACGCCGGTGCGTACCATCGTGCCCGGCATGGACACCGAGATCATCGTCGAGGCGTTCATCGTGGTGGTGATCGGGGGGCTCGGCTCCTTCTGGGGCACCTTCCTCGGCTCCGTGATCTACGGCCAGGTGCTCTCCTTCGGCATCCTGTTCTTCCCCCGCTTC
>DATHSW010000227.1:0-2645 GCA_035463855.1 Candidatus Deferrimicrobiaceae bacterium
CCTCCGCGGCGGCGGCGAGGGCGGCCTGGCCGCGCGCGTCCTCCGAGCGCAGCCAGAGCCAGCCCGCGGTGGCGACGAGGCCGAGGGCCACGACCACTCCCGCGATCTTCAGGGCGAGGCGCGCGGTGCGGGAGTCCAGCAGCTCGGACAGGTCACTCACGCGCGCCGCTCCGGGGCGTGGTCGGCGGCACCCGGTCGCTCGACCCAGATCTCGCCCTTCACCGCTGCGCCGTCGGCGGCCGAGAAGCTGCCGGTCTTGAGCGTGCCGGTCAGCACGCCGGTCGGGAGGATCTCCACCCGCGTGGCGGCCGACAGATTGCCCCGCACGGTGCCGCCGACCACGATGGCGCGGGCGTTGATGTTGGCGTCCACGTCGGCGCCCTCGCCCACCAGCACGCGGCCCGTCACGTTGATGTCGCCCTCGAAGCGGCCCGCGATGTGGAAATCGCCGTCGCCCGCCACCTCGCCCCGGAAGGACAGGCCGGTGCCCACCGCGGCGGGCCCGCCGCGGGCGTCACGGTGGGCGGCCAGGTCGGCGGTCAGCGACTCCGCATCGCCGCCGCTGAGGCCCAGGTAGCGCAGGGTGCGGGCCAGCGCGCCCACGCGCTCCGTCCCTACGCGCCCGGGGCCGGCGGCCGGGCGGCCGAGCGGGCGGCCTCCTGGCGGCGCAGCCCGAGCCCGGAGCCGACGAGCAGGAGGCAGGAGCCGAGGAGCAGGAGCGACGCCACCGGGGGCGGAGCGATCACGGGCTGCTCGAAGAGCCCGATCGTGATCTCGACCGGCAAGGCGACCAGGGTGACGACCGCGAGCAGCCCGGTGACCGCGCTCGCCCGCCGCTTCGCCGCCTGTCGCGCCCATCGCATGGCGCGTAGTGTAGCCACCGGGATACGCGAAGGCAACCGGGAGGGGCGCCCGATCGCTTGACGGCGGCCCCGCGCAGGACTATGCTGCACGCCCTATGCTCGATGCCGGCGGGCGCGCCCGCCTCCTGCACGTGGTCATCTGGCTGGCCACCCTGTTCTTCGCCGCCATGCTCTTCGTGCCGCTCCTGCGCGAGGCGCTGCGGCGCATGACCGATCTGCCGCCGGGCGGTCCGTTCTAGATGGCGTCGTCGCGCATCCTGGTGGTGGTGGACGACGAGCACGCCCGCGGGCTGCTGGTGGCCGTGCTGCGCGCCGACGGCCACGCGGTGGACGCGGCGGCCAACCGGGCCGAGGCCCTGAGCGCGATCGACCGGCACGCGTACACGGTCGTGCTGGGCGCGCTGCGCATGCCCGGGCTCGACGGCCCCGAGCTCGTTCACGCGCTGGAGGAGCGGCACCCGCTCGAGATGCCCGCGCTGATCTTCCTGGCGCGCCCGGCCTTCGCCCCTGACCTGGCCCACTTCCTGATGGAGTCCGCGGCGGGGCTGCTGGAATGGCCGGCGAGGCCGGCCGACATCAGCCGCATCGTCGCCCGCTCGCTGGCTCCCACCCTCGCCTGAGCGGGGTCAGCCGGCCGGCTCGTCGGGCACCCGCGCCTTGGGCGGGGCCCCCTGCCGGTCGCGCCGGCGGGTGAGCTCGAAGGCCATCAGGCCCACCGTGAGCACGAGGATGATCCAGCCCGCCACGTCGAGGTTGACGATCAGCCAGCCGACGAGACTGAGCGCGGCGAGAAGCCAGACGGTGGCGACGGCACGCGAGCTGGGCCACTTCATCGGCCCCTATTGTCCGGGCGGCGGGCGCGCAAGTCAAACCCCGGGCGCCGGCCACGGTCAGAGACGGCGGAGAAAGCTCTCCGGATCGTCGAGGAACGCGCGCGTGAGGCGCACGTGCTCGACGTCGGCGTACGCGACGGGTGCGATCGCGCCGTCCTCGATGAGCCGGATGTCGGCGCCCGGCAGCGCCATGAGGATCGGCGAGTGGGTGGCGATGACGAACTGGCAGTCCGCGGCCACCCGGTCGCGCAGGAGGGCGAGCAGGGCGAGCACGCGCGTCGGCGACAGCGGGGTCTCGGGCTCGTCGAGGAAGTAGAGGCCGCGCGGCACCAGCCGCTGCTGCAGCAGGTGCAGGAACGTCTCGCCGTGGGAGCGCGCGTCGGGCTCCGCCCCGTAGCGGCGGGTCAGCGCGGCCCGCTCCTTGGCCGCGGCGCCCGCCGCGAGTCGCTGCCCCCACGAGCCCTCGGGCCGCGAGGCGCGCAGCTCGTCCTCCATGGCCCGGAGGCCCGCGATCTCCCCGGCCACCCGCTGGGTGAAGCCGAAGACGTCCTCGGCGCGGATGAAGAGGGCGGCGCGCGGATGGCGGATGCGCGGGAAGCGGAAGGCGCGGGCGAAGGCGCGCGCCCCCGCGAGGGAGGGGTCGCGCTCGAGATCGCGGCCGCCCGCCGCGACCGCGCCGGCGCCCGCCGCGAGGCCTTCCAGCAGGGTGGACTTGCCGCAGCCGTTCTCGCCCACCAGGAAGGTGACGGGGGCGCGGAAGTCGAGGCGCTCCAGATCGCGGAAGAGCGGCAGCGTGAACGGGAAGCGCGCGGGCTCCCGCCGGGCGGCGGCCCGGCGGATGCCGGTCAGGAAGATCCCCGCCCGCGCCGCGGTTGCGCGGGAGCCCGTCCGCTTCACCCGGATCGGCGCGGCTAGCGCAGCTCCGGGATGACCCAGAGCGGCCGCTCGC
>DATHSW010000228.1:0-46988 GCA_035463855.1 Candidatus Deferrimicrobiaceae bacterium
CGCCTCGAGTTCCTCGGGGGCAAGCCCGAGCTGCTCCGCCTGGGCCACTTCGACGACGTGGACCTCGCGATGATGATCCACACCACCTCCCAGCCCGACATGAAGAAGGCCGGGGTGGCCGCCTCCAACAACGGCTGCATCGTGAAGACGGTCCGCTACATCGGCCGGGCCTCGCACGCGGGGGGCGCCCCGCACCTGGGGGTGAACGCGCTCTACGCCGCCAACATCGGGCTCGCCGCGATCAACGCGCTGCGGGAGACCTTCCGCGACGAGGACTCCATCCGCGTGCACCCGATCATCACCCACGGCGGCAGCCAGGTGAACGTGATCCCGGGCGAGGTGCGCCTCGAGACCTACGTGCGCGGCAAGACGGTGGAGGCCATCCTCGACGCCAATCGCCGGGTGGATCGGGCGCTTCGAGCCGGCGCGCTGGCCCTGGGCGCCCAGGTGGAGATCGAGACGCTGCCCGGCTACCTGCCGCTCTTCAACCACATGGGCATGGCGCAGCAGTTCAAGGGCAACGCGGCCGCCTTGCTGGGCCCCGATCAGGTGACCGAGTCCGGTCACCGGAGCGGGTCCACCGACATGGGCGATATCTCCCACGTCATGCCGACGCTCCACCCGTACATGGGCGGCGCCACCGGCGGTGGGCACGGCGCCGACTACGCCATCGCGGACCCGAAGCTCGCCTACGTGGAGCCGGCCAAGCAGCTCGCGCTGATGGCGGTGGACCTGCTTTGGGGCGACGCGGACGCCGCGCGCGACATCCTCAAGGCCTGGCGGCCGCGCATGACCAAGGAGGAGTATTTCGCCTTCCAGCGCGGCATCTCGAAAACCGAGCTCTACGACGGTTCGAAGGACATCTAACCGGGCGGGAGTGAGGCCCCCATGTACGGCAAGTCGCCCGTCGAGTTCCCCCGTCGCATCGTCTGCCTGACCGCCGAGCACGTGGAGATCTGCTACGCGCTCGGCGCGGGCGACCGGGTGGTGGGCGTGCCCGGCACCGCCCGCAGGCCCGCGGAGGCGGCGGCCAAGCCCCGCATCGGCGGGTTCACGACGTTTCGCGTGGACCGGATCCTCGATCTCCGGCCCGATCTGATCCTGGCGTTCTCGGATCTGCAGGCCGAGGTGTGCGCGGAGCTCATCCGGGCCGGGCTGCCGGTCTTCTGCACCAACCAGCGCTCGGTGGACGAGGTGATGCAGACCATCCTCATGGTGGGCGGCCTCCTCGGCGCGGAAGCGGCGGCCCGATCGCTCGTGCTCGACATGCGCGACGCGATCAGCCAGGTGCGCGAGTTCTCGCGGGTGTGGCCCGACCGCCCGCGGGTCTACTTCGAGGAGTGGGACGAGCCGCTCATCGCGGGCATCCGCTGGGTGTCGGAGCTGATCGAGCTGGCGGGCGGGCGCGACGTGTTCGCCGATCTCCGTGACCGTCGGAGCGCGCGCGACCGGGTGGTGGACCCGGCGGAGGTCATCCGGCGCGATCCCCAGATCATCCTGGTCTCGTGGTGCGGCAAGCCGGCCGATCTCGCCGCGGTCGCCGCCCGTCCCGGCTGGGACCGGATCAGCGCGGTCCGGGGCGGCCGGATCCACGAAGTGGAGGGCGCCGACATCCTGAGCCCGGGCCCGTCGCTGCTGGTGGGGCTCCAGCGCGTGCACGAGCTGGTACAGGAAGCGCTCGACGCGCGCGAGTGAACTGAAGCCGCGCCTCAGTGCCGCACCGGCAAGACGTGGACATATCTGCGATAATCAAATCAGTCGCGCAGCACGATCCACCATGTACTGAAGCAGGCACTAAACATGAGGGTCCATCCGAGGGGCGATGCTAGGATGAAGCCCCTTTGAGACCTCCGAGGAGACGCAAATGTTAGCGCGCCCTGAGCGCTTCTTCGCCGACCGGTTCGGTCTGAACGCGGGGACCATGGAGCGGCTGCTCGGCGGGACCCTCGCCGGCCGCGTGGACCACGCCGACCTCTACCTGGAGTACCGGATCAGCGAAGAGCTGGTGCTCGAGGAGGGCGGGGTGAAGAAGGCGGCCCGGCACGTCAGCCAGGGGGCCGGCGTCCGCGCCCAGTCCGGCGAGCGCACCGGCTACGCCCATACCGACGACCTGGCCCTGCCCAATATCGAAGAGGCCGCGCGCCAGGCGCGCGCCATCGCGGATCGCGCCTCGACCTCCGCGGTGGTGGCGGTGGGCGCCGACGGGCCGCCGCACGACCTCTACACGCTGGCCGAGCCGCCCATCGCGGCGGATCTGGACCGCAAGCTCAAGCTGCTGGGGCGCGTGGACGCGGAGGCCCGGAGCCTCGACCCACGGGTGCGCCAAGTGATCGCCACCCTCGGCAGCGAGGACGTGGTCGTCCTGATCGCGACGCCGTCGGGCTGGACGGTCGGCGACGTGCGCCCGCTGACCCGGCTCAACATCACGGTGATCGTGGAGGACGGAGCCAGGCGCGAGATCGGCAGCTACGGCGGGGGCGGGCGGGTGGCCTTCGACTTCTTCCTCGAGCAGGACCGCTGGAAGCGCTTCACCGGCGAGGCGGTGCGGCAGGCCCTGATGAAGCTCGACGCGGTGGACGCGCCCGCGGGCGAGATGACGGTGGTGCTCGGGCCGGGCTGGCCCGGCATCCTGCTCCACGAGGCGGTGGGACACGGCCTCGAGGGGGACTTCAACCGCAAGAAGACCTCGGCGTTCTCGGGACGGCTCGGCCAGTCGGTGGCCTCGGAGCTGGTGACGGTGGTGGACGACGGCACCATCCGGAACCGCCGCGGTTCGCTCAACGTCGACGACGAAGGCGTCCCCACCCGGCGAAACGTCCTCATCGAGAAGGGCGTCCTGCGGGGCTACCTGCAAGATCGGCTCAACTCGCGGCTCATGGGCATGGAGGTCACCGGCAACGGCCGGCGCGAGTCCTACGCGCATCCGCCGATGCCACGCATGACCAACACCTTCATGCTGGCCGGCGAGGACGAGCCGGCCGACATCATCCGGGGCGTGGCCAAGGGCCTCTACGCGGTGAACTTCGGGGGCGGGCAGGTGGACATCACCAACGGCCGCTTCGTGTTCTCGGCGAGCGAGGCCTACCTGATCGAGGACGGCCGCGTGACCCGGCCGGTGAAGGGCGCGACCCTGATCGGCAACGGGCCCGAGGCGCTCACCCGGGTGAGCCGCGTCGGCCACGATCTCGAGCTCGACGAGGGCGTGGGCACGTGCGGCAAGGACGGCCAGTCCGTCCCGGTGGGCGTGGGCCTGCCGACGATCCGCATCGACCGGATGACGGTCGGCGGGACCCAGGTCTGATCCGGCCCATGCGGGAACTGCTGGCCGAGCTGCTGCAGCAGGCGACGCGCCGGGGCGCGACATCCGCCGACGCCTTCGTGGTGGAGGACCAGTCGTTCTCGGCCCAGGTGCGCCTGGGCCAGGTGGACACCGTCAAGCACGCCCGCGAGCAGCACATGGCGCTGCGGGTCTTCGTCGGCAAGTCGGTGGCGGCCGCCTCCACCTCCGATCTCTCGCGCGAGTCGGTGACACGGCTGGTGGACGAGGCGGTGTCGCTGGCGCGGGTCACCAGCCCGGACGAGATGGGCGGGCTGCCCGAGGCGGCGGAGCTGGCGCGGCAGGTGCCGGATCTGGACCTGCACGACCCCCGCGGCCACGACCTGAGCCCGGAGGAGAAGATCGACCTGGCCCGCCGCTGCGAGGCGGCCGCGCTCGAGGCCGATCCCCGGATCACCAACTCCGAGGGCGGCGACTTCAGCGACCGGCGCGCGCGCTACGCCTACGCCACCAGCCACGGCTTCACCGGGGAGTACGCGACGTCCTCGTTCAGCCTCGCGGCCTCCCCGGTGGCGGCCGCGAACGGGGAGATGCAGCGGGACTCCTGGTACCACATCGCCCGCAAGCGGGCCCGGCTCGACGCCCCGGAGGAGATCGGCCGGATCGCGGCGCGACGCGCGCTGCGCCGCCTGGGCGCGCGCCGGGTGAAGACCGCCGAGGTGCCGGTGATCTTCGATCCGGACATGGCGGCCACGCTCGTCCGCCACATCGCGGGCGCCGCCTCCGGCCCCGCGCTCTACCGGCGCGCCTCCTTCCTGGTGGGCAAGCTGGGCGAGCGGATCGCGGCGCCCTCGGTGACCGTCGTGGACGACGGCACCATGCCCGGGGCCCTCGGCTCGCGCCCGTTCGACGGCGAGGGCCTGCCGGTGCGGCGCACCGTGCTCGTCGAGCAGGGGGTGCTGCGCTCCTACCTGCTCGACACCTACAGCGGCCGCAAGCTCGGGCTGCCGTCCACGCACCACGCGGCCCGCGACGGCAGCGGGGTGAGCGTGTCCACCACCAACCTGTACCTCCAGGCCGGCGACCGGGATCCGGCGGACCTCATCCGCAGCGTCAAGAACGGCCTCTACGTCACCGAACTGATCGGCTTCGGGGTCAACGGCGTGACCGGCGACTACTCGCGGGGGGCGGTCGGCCTCTGGATCGACAACGGCGAGCTGGCCTATCCGGTGGAGGAGATCACCATCGCGGGCAACCTGCTCGACATGTTCCACGCGGTCGAGGGCATCGGCAACGATCTGGTGTTCCGGGACCGCACCGCCGCGCCGACCCTGCTGATCGGCCGGATGACGGTGGCCGGCTCCTGAGGAGGCGCCTTCCGGCATGATCATCGACAGCCACTGCCACCTGCACGACCCGGCGTTCGCGGACGTCCGGGGCGCGATCATCCGCGCCACCGAGCACGACGTGTGGGGCGCGGTGGCGGTCGGGTGCGATCTCGCCACCAACGAGCGGACGCTTCGAGCCGCCGCGGAGAACCCGAAGGCGGTGTGGCCGGCGCTGGGCTTCCACCCCGAGTGGACGCTGACCCGCGAGGACCTGGAGGCGGTGGAAGAGCAGATCCGCGCCAGCCACGCGCGGCTGATCGCGATCGGTGAGGTGGGGCTGCCCTGGTACGGCCTCGGGGCCGCCGTCGACGCCCCGCGGGTCCGCCGGGAAGCCCGCGAGCGCCTCGAGCGGCTGGTGGGCCTCGCGGTCCGACTCGACCTGCCGGTGATCCTCCACGCGCCCCACGGGTCGGCCGCCGACGCGCTGGCGGTGCTCAAGCGGCGGGGCGCGGAGCGCGCGGTGTTCCACTGGCACAAGGCGCCGGAGGACGTCACCCGCGAGATCGTGGACGCGGGCTACCTCGTCTCGGTGACGCCGGACGTGGTCTACCGCGACCGCGACCGCGAGCTGGTCGAGCGGGTGCCGCTCGAGTCGCTGCTGGTCGAGAGCGACGCGCCCTGGCAGTATCAGGGCGAGTTCGAGAACGTCACCTCGGGGCCGTGGCTGGTCGCGCGCGTGGCCGAGGAAGTGGCCAAGATCAAGCGACTGCCGGTCGACGAGGCGATGTACCAGCTCACCGTCAATACCTGCCGCGTCTTCGACATCGTCTGGGCGTGAGCACCCAGCGCTTCACGGTGACCGTCGGCGCCGCCGACGTGGCCGGGGTGCTCCACCTGCCCGACCATCGCCAGGCCCCCTGCGTGATCGCCTGCCACGGCATGGGCGCGTCCAAGGACAGCGACAAGTACCTGCTCCTCGGGCGCGAGATCCCCGCGGCCGGCCTCGCGCTGGCCCGGTTCGACTTCCGCGGCAGCGGCGAGTCCGGCGGGCGGCCCCGCGACGCCACCATCGAGACCCGCGTGGCGGATCTGGAAGCGGTGCTGGACCACCTCGCCAAGCGGCCCGAGCTCGACGGGCGGTTCGGGCTGCTGGGCTCGAGCCTGGGTGGTTACGTGGCCCTCTGGGCCGCGAGCCGGCTCGCGGCCGGCGCGTCGGTCCCGGTGGTGACGTGGAACGCTCCCGCGGCGCTGCGCGAGCTGTCCCACGCCGATCCGGGCGAGGCGGGCGCGGCCCTGGTCGCCGAGGTCAAGCGTGGCGGTCTCGCCGAGGCTCCCGCCGGCGTCGCGCGCGTGCTGGTGATCCAGGCCGACCGCGACGAGGTGGTGCCGCCCGCCCACGGCCGCGCCCTCTTCGACCGGGCGCGCGATCCCCGGCGGCTGCACGTGATCGCGGGCGCCGACCACCGCCTGAGCGACCTGGACCATCGCCGGGAAGCCCTCGAGGTGAGCCGGCGCTGGCTCTCCGCCCATCTCCCGGACCGGTCGAGTGAAAGGCCCCGATGATCAACGCCCCGCGGCTGAAGGACGAGTTTCTCGAGCTGGTGTCGATCGCGAGCCCCTCCAAGCGTGAGGGGACGATCGCGCGGCGGCTCGAGGCGATTCTCGAGCACATGGGGGCGAGCGTCGAGGTGGACGGGGCCGGCGAGAAGGTCGGGGGCGATACCGGCAACCTGCTCGCCCGCTTCCCCGGGAACACGCCCGGGGCGCCGCCGTTCCTGCTCTCCGGCCACATGGACACGGTGGGCCCCGCCGAGGCGATCCATCCGGTGGTCGAGGGCGACGTGGTGCGCACCGACGGCACCAGCGTGCTGGGCGGCGACGACAAGGCGGGGGTGGTGGCCATCCTGGAGGCGATCCGGGTTCTCCGCGAGCGCCGGATCCCGCACGGCGACATCGAGGTCGTGCTCACGATCTGCGAGGAGTACGGGCTGCTCGGCGCCAAGCACTTCGACACCGGGCGGCTCCGCGCGAAGCGCGGGCTGGTGCTGGACGTGGACGGCGTCTGCGAGCTGATCACGCGCGCGCCCGCGGCCAACCGCATGACCTTCACCGTCCACGGCCTCGCCGCCCACGCGGGCATCTGCCCGGAGCAGGGGATGAGCGCGATCCGCATCGCGTCGGAGGCCATCGCGGTGATGAAGCTCGGCCGGCTGGACGCCGAGACCACCGCGAATCTGGGCATCATCCAGGGCGGGCTCGCCGGCAACATCGTGCCGGAGGCGGTGACGGTGCGGGGCGAGACGCGGAGCCTCAGCCTGGAGAAGCTCGCGGCCCAGACCGCACACATGCGGCGCTGCTTCGAGGAGGCGGCCGCCCGGCATCGCGTGCGGGTGGGCGAGCGGCAGTACCAGGCGCGCGTGGAAGCCCAGGTGGACCCCCAGTACGGCCGGCTCGACATCCGCGACGAGGCGGCCATCGTCAGGCTGGTGCAGGGAGCGGCGGGCGCGATGGGGCGGGCGTGCACCACCCGGGGGACCGGGGGCGGGTCGGACGCCAACGTCTTCGTGGAGCGCGGGCTGGAGGTCGCCAACCTCGCCTGCGGCATGCGGGAGATCCACACCGTGAACGAGTGGGTGGACGTCCGCGATCTCGTGCTCACCGCCGGGCTCGTCGTGGAGATCGTCCACGCCAACGCCACGGTCTGAGCGACGCGCTCGCCTTCCAATTGGCGTAAGATAGCCGAGCGCAACTCACCCGGGACGCCAGACGTTGACCGAGCGCATCGCCGACCTCAGCCTCGAGCACGCCGCCCCCGCGGGACCGGCCCGCTCCCGCTCCGTCCTCTTCGTCCACGGCATGTGGGGCGGGAGCTGGTATCTGCGGAACTATCTCTACGCCGCCGCGCAGGCCGGGTGGGACGCCTGGGCCGTCAACCTGCGCGGCCACGGTGAGAGCCCGGCCCCGGACGGGCTCGGCCGCGCGAGCCTGCTCGACTACGTCGCCGACGTCCGCCGCTGTCTCGATCAGCTCGGCGCGGTGGTGCTCGTCGGCCACTCGATGGGCGGGCTGATCGCGCAGAAGGCGGCCGAGGGCGGGGGCGTCACCGCCGCGGTGTTCCTCACCAGCGCGCCGCCGCGCGGGATCCCCGCGCTCCACTGGCCGGTGCTCGCGCGCATGGCCCGCTACGTGCCCGCCCTGCTCGCCGATCGCGCCTTCACCGCGACCCGCGCCCACGCCGACTTCCTGTTCCTCAACGGGCTCGCGCCCGAGCAGCGGGACTGGGCGTTCCCGCGCTTCGGCGCCGAGTCGGGCCGCGCCGCCCGCGAGCTGGTCCTGGGCGGCCTCGCGGTGGACCCGGGCGCGGTCCGCTGCCCCACGCTGGTCGTGGGGGCCGAGCACGACCGCATCACTCCCGTGCCGCTTCAGCGCCGGATCGCGCAGCGCTACCGGGCGGAGTACCAGGAGGCGGCCGGCCACGCCCACATGCTGATGCTCGAGGACGGCTGGGAGCGACCGTTCAAGGACGTGCTGGCGTGGATGGAGCGGGCGGTCGATGAGCGCTAGCCTCGACCCGGGCCTCCCGCCGCCCGATCGGCCGACGATCCTGGTCGTCGAGGACGAGCCCCACATCCGCGACGTCCTCTCGGGCCTGCTCGGCACGCTGGGCTACCGGCTGCTGATGGCCGCCTCCGCCGAGCAGGCGCTCGACGCGCTCAACGTGGTGAGCCCGGACCTGGTGCTCACCGACGTGCACCTGGGGCCGATGAGCGGCGTCGAGCTCTGCGCCCGGCTCAAGGCCGACCCGCGCTACGAGCTGATGCCGGTGGTCATCCTCACCGCGGTCGGCGACCTGGAGGCGCGGGTCGCCGGGCTCGCGGCGGGCGCGGACGACTTCTTCACCAAGCCGGTCGAGTTCGTCGAGCTGCGGACGCGGCTGGCCGCGCTCCTGCGGGTCAGGGTCCTGCTGAGCCAGCTCGAGCGCGCCGAGGCGGTGATCACCACGCTCGCGCTGACCATCGAGGCGCGCGATCCGTACACCCTGGGCCACTGCGATCGCCTGTCGCGCTACGCGGTGGCGGTGGGCGAGGCCCTCGGGCTCGACCCGGAGATGGTGCGCGCGCTGCGGCTCGGCGGCTACCTGCACGACCTGGGCAAGATCGCGGTGCCCGACGGCATCCTCCTCAAGCCGGGTCCGCTCGACCCCATCGAGCAGGAGCGCATCCGCGCGCATCCGGGCGCCGGCTCCGATCTGGTGCTGGGCCTGCACAGCATGGAGCTGGTCCGGCCGATCATGCGGCACCACCACGAGAAGTGGGACGGCTCGGGCTACCCCGACGGCCTGAAGGGGGAAGGCATCCCGCTGGGTGCCCGCATCATCTCGGTGGTGGACGTCTTCGACGCGCTCCACACCGACCGCCCCTACAAGGCGGCGATGTCGCGCTCCGAGGCGGTGTCGCTCCTGATCCGCGAGACCGACGCCGGCTACTGGGATCCCCGCGTCGTCGAGACCTTCCTCGACATCCTCCGCCAGCAGTAGACGGGGTCAGGTCTTACATTCCGACATTTTGCCGCGGGCAGGTGTGTCGTGGCGCGCCGGAAATGTCGGAATGTAAGACCTGACCCCTATTTGAGGTCGGCGGCGACGGAGTCGCCCGCGGTCTTGCCGAAGACCGCGCCCGCCATCAGACCGGTGCCGCCGGGGTAGTTGTGGTAGAAGAGGCCGCCCACCAGCTCGCCCGCCGCGTAGAGGCCGGGCATCGGGCGGTCCCAGGTGTCGAGCACCTGGCCGCGGGTGTCCACCCGCAGGCCGCCGAAGGTGAACGTGATGCCGCAGGTGACACCGAAGCCCACGTAGGGCGGCGTATCCAGGCGCTGCGCCCAGTTGGACTTGGGCAAGGCGAGGCCGCGGGTGCCGCGGCCGTCGAGCACCGCCGGGTTGAACGGCACCTCGTCCATCACCGCCGCGTTGAAGTCCCGCACGGTGCGGGCCAGCCCCTCCGGGTTCACCTCGAGCTTCTTGGCCAGCTCCTCGATGGTGGGCGCCTCCGCCTTGGTGATCTCGCGGATGCGGTACTCCTCGCGCAGCAGCGGCACCGTCTTCTGGTCGAAGAGCTGGAAGGCGGCCTCCTGGGGCTGGCGCAGGATCTCGCGGCCGTACTTGGCGTAGGTGTAGTTGCGGAAGTCGGCGCCCTCGTCCACGAACCGCTCGCCGCGCACGTTCACGATCAGGCCGAGGGGGTAGGAGTGCTTCTGGAACATGTCGCCCACTCGGCGGTCCCCGAACATCGGCGCGTTCAGGTCCCACGCCACCGCGTGGCAGGACGACCAGTGGCCGTAGGCCTGCGCGCCGATCTCCAGAGCCATCGCGATGCCTTCGCCCACGTTGTGGCGCGTGCCCCGCACCCGCGCCAGGTCCCAGTTGGGCCCGAGGTAGCGCGTGCGCCACTCCGGGTTGGCCTCGAAGCCCCCCGAGGCGATCACCACCGCGCGGCAGGGGATCTCGCTCGCGCCCGACGCGCTGCGGGTGACCACGCCGGTGACGCGCCCCGAGCCGTCCTGGATCAGCTTGTGCCCGGCGACCCCGTAGCGCACCTCGATGCCCACCTTGGCCGCCCGCTCGAAGAGGGCCTCGACCAGGCCGGGGCCGCCCCCGACCGCTTCCACGTTGAGGCCGCCCCAGAAGTGATGGCGGTCGCCCACCTTGTAGGACTGCCGGCTGAACATGAGGATCCAGCGGATGCCCTGGCCGCGCATCCACTTCATGGTGGGCTTCGAGCGCTGCACCAGGTGCTGGGCCAGGTCGAGATCCGAGCGGCCCTCGGTCACCCGCATGATGTCGTCGTAGTACTGGTCTTCGGTGTACGCGGGGATGGTGATGGTCCGCGCTTCCTCGTCGCTCAGGTCCGGAATGACGTCGCGGCGCAGGTCCTCCAGCCCGTGATGCGCGAAGCGGAAGCCGCCCGCGGTGAAGAAGGAGTTGCCGCCTCGCTCGGACTCCGGCGCCTTCTCCAGCACCAGGACCGCGGCGCCGGCCTCGCGCGCGGCCAGCGCCGCGCAGAGAGCCGCGTTCCCACCGCCGATCACCACCACGTCGTGCGCCATCGCGTCGACCACCTCCGTCGGGCCGGCTCAGCCGAGCCGGGTCAGCAGGACGAGGCCGAGAGCCGTCCGGTACCAACCGAACGGCACGAAGCTATGCGTTTGAATCCAGCGGAGCAGCCAGCGGACCGCCGCGAAGGCGGTGACCGCCGAGACCACGGTGCCGAGCGCCAGGAGCCCCCAGTCCGTGGGCGGCCCCACCGGATGGCGGAAGGCCTGCAGCATCTCGAGCCCGCCCGCCGCGAGCAGGGTGGGGACGCCGACCAGGAACGAGAACTCGGTCGCGACCGGCCGGCTCAGGCCGAGCAGCATCACGATCAGGATCGTGGCGGCGGAGCGCGATGTGCCCGGGAAGACCGCGGCGAGGAGCTGCCCCAGCCCCACCGCGCCCGCCATCGCCCAGGTCACGTGGGAGACGGACGGCCGGGCGCGCAGCGCCCATTCCACCACGAGAATCGCCACGCCTCCGAGGAGGGTGGCCCAGACGATCGGCGCGGTCTCCTTCGGCAGGGCCCAGCCGAGCCGCTTGATGGCGAGCCCGCCCACGCCGGTGATGGCGAAGGCCAGGCCGAGCTTCCACACGTAGGCGCGGGACGCGGACTCGTGCAGGTGCGCCAGCAGATACCGCACGCGGCCGCCGAAGGCCAGCAGCACCGCGAGGGCCGCGCCGGACTGGATCGTGATGTTGAACAGGTCCGACTGCCGCGGCACCCACCCCGCGTTCTCCACCAGGAGCAGGTGCCCGGTCGAGGAGATCGGCAGGAACTCGGTCACGCCCTCGATGACGCCCAGGATGGTGACGGCCAGCCAGCCGGGCACCGCCGGTCAGCCCACGATCTCTTCGCCGCCGTCGACTCCGATCACGTTGCCGGTGATCCAGTGGGTGTCGGGGTGGCTCAGCACGACGATGGCGCGGGCCACGTCGTCGGTCGTGGTCAGCCGGCGATGCGGGTTGCGCCGCGCCGCCTGCTGGGAGAACTCCTCGTAGTTGGGAATCTTCTGCGCCGCGGGGGTCGCGGTCACCCCCGCGCGGATCGAGTTGGCGGTGATACCGCGCGGGGCCAGCTCGGCCGCGAGCTGCCGGATGTTCGACTCGAGCGCGGCCTTGGCCGCCGACACCGGCCCGTAGTACGGCAGCACGCGCGCCCCTCCCGCCGAGGTCATGGCGTAGATGCGCCCGCCCCGGCCCATGAGGCCGCGTCCGACCAGCTCCTGGGCCCAGTAGACGAGGCTGTGGGCCATCACGTCCAGCGTCATGTCCATCTGCGCCTTGGTCACCGCCTCCTTCATCGGATCGGCCACGAAGAGCTTGAGGGTGCCGAAGGCGAGGGAATGCAGCATGACCCGCACCTGGCCCAGCTCGTTGCGCTCGCGGAGCACCCGCTCCATCTCGGTCGCGACCTCGGCGCGCTTCTCCTCATCGGCCGCGTTGACGTTGAAGAAGCGGGCCTCCCGCCCGAGCGCTCGGATCTCGGAGGCCAGGCGCTCGACGTTGGGCAGGGTGGCTTTGCGATCGAGATGGACGCCGAAGATGTCGAGCCCCGCGCGCGCGAGCGCGAGGCTCGTGGCGGCGCCGAAGCCGGAAGAGGCGCCCAGGATCAGGGCCCAGCCGCGCAGCGCGATCGGAGAGGCGTCGGTGGTCATGGCATTCCTCGAGTCGCGGGAGTCGCCGGTTGCGGGCGCGCCCCATTCTATCAGAACTCCCCGCGTGCTACGATGTGGGGCGCCCATGGCGAGAACGGCCGGTATCCTGCTGATCGGCAACGAGATCCTCTCCGGCAAGATCACGGACGCCAACGCCGCCTACCTCTGCCGCGAGCTGCGGGGGCTCGGCGTGGAGGTCCGGCGGATCACCGTCATCCCCGACGAGGTGGACCTCATCGCGGCCGAGGTGCGCGCGTTCAGCGCGGAATACGACGTGGTGTTCACCTCGGGCGGCGTCGGGCCCACCCACGACGACGTGACGATCGAAGGCGTGGCGCGGGCCCTCGGGGTCCCGGTGGTGCGGGAGCCGCGGCTGGTCCGCGTGCTCGAGGGTTACTACAAGGGCCGCCTCAACGAGGCGAGGCTCAAGATGGCGGAGGTGCCCGAGGGCGCGGAGCTGACCGCGGACGGCGAGCTGGTCTTCCCGGCGGTGGTGGTGCGGAACATCTACATCCTGCCCGGCGTGCCCGAGATCTTCCGCCAGAAGTTCGACGCGCTCAAGGAGCGCTTCCGCGACGCGCCCTTCCACCTCTGCTGCGTCTACGTGAGCATGGGGGAGGGCACGCTCGCCGACCACCTGAACGCGCTGCTCGCCGGCCATCCGGATCTTCTCCTGGGCTCGTATCCCGAGTTCTCCAACCCGGAGTACAAGGTGAAGGTCACGCTGGAGTCCAAGGACCGCGGCTACCTCGACGACGCGGTCACCGATCTCCTGGGCCGCCTTCCCCAGGACGCGGTGGTCCGGGTCGACCGGTGAGGCCCCGGCGCGCGCGCGTCTGCTGACCGCCCCGCTCGCCGTCGCCATCGTCGCCGCCGCGCTCTACGTGACGCGGCTGGGCGTGGCCCCCTTCGTCGATCCTCCGGAAGGGATTCACGCGGACATCGCCTGGGAGATGCTGCGCGGCGCCGGCTGGATCACGCCGCATCTCAACGGCGTGCCCTACTTCGACAAGCCCCCGCTGCCCTACTGGCTCATGGCGGCCGCCTTCGCCTGGCTCGGGCCCACCGAGACGGCGGCGCGGCTCGTCTCCGCGCTCGCCGCGGTGCTGGTGGCCGTGCTCACCGCGCTCATCGGCACCCGCCTGGCCTCGGCGCGGGTCGGGCTCATGGCGGGGCTGATGGTCGCGGCCAACCTCGAGGTCTTCCTCTTCGGCCGCATGGTCAAGCCGGACATGCTCTTCGTCGCCTGCATCCTCCTCGGCCTCTACGGCTTCATCCAGGCCTACCTGGGCGGCGGCCGCCGGCCGCTCCTGCTCTTCTACGGCAGCCTGGGCCTGGCCGTGCTCGCCAAGGACTTCCTGGGTGCGCTGGGCCCGCTCGCGATCGTGGCGGTCTTCCTCTGGCTCACGCGCGAGGGCGGCACCTGGCGGCAGTGGGCCCCCGTATCCGCGATCCTGCTCCTGCTCGCGGTCGCGGTGCCCTGGAACCTGCTGGTGGAGAGCCAGTACCGGGGCTTCCTCTGGTACACGGTGGTGGACAACCACATCCTGAACGTCGCGCGCCAGCGGGTGTTCCCCGACGAGGACGTGCCGCTCTCGACGCTCGAGTTCCTGGGCGCGACCGCGGTGGGGTTCTTCCCCTGGGTCCTCGCGCTGCCGCTCGCGGTCTGGCGCACGGTGCGGCGGAGGCCGCGCGACACGCCCGAGGCGCGGGTGTGGATGCTGCTCGCCCTCTGGACGGTCGGCATCCTGGGCGTCTTCGCCCTGTCGCCGTTCAAGCTACCCCACTACGGCCTGCCCGCCTTTCCGGCCATGGCCTTGCTGGTCGCCAAGCTGTGGGACGAGGTCATCGAGCGGCCGCCGGGGGCGCCGCGCTCCTCCCGCCTCCTGCTCCCCGCGCTGCTCGCAGTGGCCGCGGTCGCCGCCGTGTCGCTCGCCGCCTGGCAAGGCTGGCTGCGCCTCTCCCCCGAGGCGGTGGCGGTGGCCGACATCGCCGCCCGGAACATGGCCGCCCAGGGCCAGGCCGCGACCACCGACTTCCTGGCCGAGTTCCGGCCACTCTTCGGCCCGATCGCGGCCGTCTTCCTGCTGACCACGGCGGCCCTGGCGATGGCCACCTGGCGCCGCCGCCCGCGGCTGGGCGTGGGCGCGCTGCTGGCCGCCATGATCGCCTTCCTGCCGCTCTCCGTCGAGGGCCTCACGCTCTTCGCCAAGAGCCGCTCGGTGCGGGTGATGACCGATGCGATCCAGCTGCGGGTGGGACCCGCGGACGTGATCGCCCACGAGGGCGCCCTCGAGAACAGCGCCTCCGCGCTCCTGCGGCTGGACCGGCGCGTGCAGATCGTCAACGGGCGACGGTCCAACCTGGCCTTCGGCTCGACCTTTCCCGAAGCGCGGCCCATCTTCTGGGACACCGCCGCCCTGGCGCGCGCGTGGGCGGGCGAGCGGCGCGTCTTCCTGCTCTCGGCGTCCCCGCCCGCCAGGAGCGTGGTGCGCGAGCTGCCGGCGGAGCGGGTGCACCTGCTCGTCCACGCGGGAGGGCGGCGCCTCTATTCCAATCGGCCGTGACCCGGGGCGGATGCTATCCTGGCATCGGAGCAGCGGAACTGGACGCCGCCAACGAGCCCTGACATGCGTGCTTCCCCCTACCGGATCAAGAGCGATCCGCACTCGAGTCACTCCGTCATCCTGGCGCGGCTCGGAGACGGCCGTGGCCGCAAGGCGCTGGACGTGGGTGCGGCCGACGGTTTCCTCGCCGAGCGGCTCACCGCCCAGGGGTGGAGCGTGACCGCGCTCGAGCGCGACCCGGAGTTGGCCGCCCGCGCGCGCGGGCGGTGCAAGGAGGTGGTGGTGGCCGATCTCGAGGCGGCGATCCCGCGCCTGCAGGGCCCCTTCGACGCCATCGTCTACGGCGACGTGCTCGAGCATCTGAGCGACCCGCGAGGAGTCCTGGTGGCCCTCGACCAGACCCTGGCCCCCGGAGGCACCGTGATCGTCTCGGTGCCCAACGTCGCGCATCTCTGGGCTCGCCTGTCGCTGCTGATCGGCCGCTTCGACTACGCGGATCGCGGGATCCTCGATCGCACCCATCTGCGCTTCTTCACGCGCCGCACGCTGGTGGACCTCTTGCGGGCCGCCGAGCTCACGATCGTGGAGCTCACGGTGACCCCGGCGCCGCTGCCCCTGGTGGTGCCGCCGCGCTGGCACGGCCGGTGGCTCGAGCGCGTCCACGCCCTCAGCGCGCGGGCGGCGAGGGGATGGCCGGGCGGACTCGCCTATCAGTTCGTCGCGGTCTGCCGCCCGGAGGCCGCCTAGATGGCGGTGTCGCCGGCGAAGAGCGCGCCGAAGGTCGTCGTGGTCATGCCCGCGTACAACGCGGGCCGGACGCTCCGGATGACCTACGAGGAGCTGCCGAAGGACGCCGTCAATCTGGTGATCCTGGTCGACGACGGCTCCACCGACGCCACGCTCGAGGTGGCACGCGACCTCGGCCTCGAGATCTTCGTCCACGACAAGAACTACGGCTACGGCGCCAACCAGAAGACCTGCTACACCGAGGCGCTCAAGGCGGGCGCCGACATCGTGGTGATGGTCCATCCCGACTACCAGTACGATCCGACCCTGGTGCCCCAGATCATCGAGCCCATCGTGCGCGGGGAGGCCGATCTCGTCCTGGGCTCGCGCCTCGCGGGCGGCGGCTCCGCGATCGAGCAGGGGATGCCGTGGTGGAAGTACGTGGCCAACCGCTTCCTCACCGGGGTGGAGAACGTTTCGTTCGGCCTTCGCCTGTCCGAGTACCACACCGGCTACCGGGCGTTCAGCAAGGACGTGCTCGAGGCCGTCAACTTCCGCATGAACTCGGACGGCTTCGTCTTCGACCAGGAGATCGTCGCCCAGGTGGTGGCCACCGGTTTCCGCATCGCGGAGATCCCGGTGCCCGTCCGGTATTTCCCCGAGGCCTCCTCGGCCAGCTTCGGGGCCTCCTGCGTCTACGGCTTCAAGATCCTCTGGGTCGTCGCGCGTTACCTGCTGCACCGGACCGGCATCAAGCGGTCGCGCCGGCTCGGCTCGATCACGGGTCGTTACAGCCGCCTGACCCGTCCCGGCTCGTCTCCGCCCGGAGCCCGGTGACGGTCGCCCGGCTGCTCGACGCCGCCGCCGTCCTGGCCGCGGCGGGGCTCGGGCTCGCCCTTGCGCTCTGGTCGGGCCGGCGCGAGCACTGGCCCTGGCGGCCCGAGCACCTCTTCCTCCTGCTCGTGGGGCTGGTGGCGCTGCGGCTGCTGCTGTTCCCGCGCCCGGTGCCCGCGATCCGGCCCCGCCGCGCGGTCCTGATCGGAGTGGCGGGCTACGCGGTCGTGTTCTCGTTCGTCACGGTCACTCGCCACTTCACCTTCGCGACGCACGCCCTCGATCTCGGGTACTACGTTCAGCTCGTGTGGAACCTCGCGCGGGGCGCCGGGCCCTACGTGAGCCTGCCCGAGATGCACGCCTGGGGGGATCACCTCTCGCCGATCATGTACCTGTTCGTACCCGCCTACTGGGTGGCGCCGGGCCCGGTCGTCCTGCTGGTGGCGCAGTCGGTGGCGCTCGCCCTGGGCGGCATCGCGGTGTTTGGGCTGGCCCGGGCGCGGCTCGGCGACGAGCGCCCCGCCGCCGCCTTCGCGCTGCTCTACCTGGCGAACCCGTCGCTCCACGGCATCAACGTGCGGGACTTCCACGCCGCCGCGCTCGCGATCCCGCTCCTGCTGGCCGCGTTCTGGGCGGTGGAGACGGGCCGGCCGTGGCTCGCGCTCCCGCCCGCCGCCCTCACGCTGCTATGCCGCGAGGACGCCGCGCTGCCGGTGATCGGGCTCGGCGCCTGGATGGCGGTGGCCCACCGGCGCTGGCGGGTGGGCGCGCTCACCGCCGCCGCCGCGCTCGCGGTGCTGGCGGTAGACGTCCGCTGGATCATCCCCGCCTATCGCGGGCAGCCCTACTCGCATCTCGGGCGCTACGCGCACCTGGGCGGCTCGCTCACCGAGATCGTCACCAACGCGCTCGTGCACCCGCTGCGCACGCTCGGCACGCTCACCACCGGCCGCCGCGCGGTCTACCTGGCCGCGATGCTGGCGCCGCTGGCCTTCCTGCCGCTGCGGGGCGGGTGGGATCTGCTGGGCGTGCTGCCCGCGCTGGCCCAGAATCTCCTCAGCGCCGATCCGGTGCTGTACGGCTACCGCGCCCAGTACCAGTCCTTCGTCCTGCCCTTTCTGATGCTGGCCGCGGTGGGCGGTTACGCGCGGCTGGCGCGGCGGCGGCCCGGCTCCTGGCCGGTGGCGGTCCTGGTGGTGGCGATGGTGGCGAGCCTCGCGCTCGCCTCGCGCACCGCGAACAACCTGTCGGTGGCGCGCTTCTGGCCCGCCCCGGAGCAGCGGGCCGCCTACCAGGTGCTGGCGCGCGTCCCGCCGGGCGCCGCGGTATCCGCGCAGGATCCGTACGTGCCGCACCTGAGCTTGCGCCCGCTCGTCTTCGTCTTCCCGTCCGGCATCGAGAAGAGCGACTACGTGCTGGTCAACCTCGACAGCTACCCGTGGCGGAACCTGCCCGGGGTCAGCCTCACGCGCGACGGCGGCGACGTCACCATCGCGGTCGGGCCGACCGCGCACCGCTACCGGGTGGCCGCCCAGGCCGGCCCGCACCTGCTCCTGCGGCGGATCTGACGGTCAGGTCAGCGGGACAACCGCGAACGATCAGGTCAGCGGGACATAGTCGTAGTCGCCCACGCCCTGGAGGACCAGGAACACCGCCGAGGTGTCCCCGCCGTTCGTGACCAGATGGGGGCGCCCGGCGCGCACCGCGTAGGATTCACCGGGCTCGAGCCGGATCTCCTCCTGCGGATCGCGCAGGAAGAGCCGCAGCCGGCCCTCGAGGACGTAGAAGGTGTCCCGGATGTTCGTGTGATAGTGCCAGGGCACCTGCTGGCGCGGGCTGATCTGCAGCTCGGTGATGCGGAAGCCGGGCCGCTCGGCGTGGCGCGCGCGGCGCTCGACCTCGTAGAGATGGCTCGCGTCCTTCACGGCGTCCATCCATCGCCTCCCCGGGGGCAGTCGTGCCCCCTTCGACGGGTCGTGGTCACGGATCCTCCCCGGAGCGTCGCGTTCCCGCCGACGGGTCGCCGGTGAGGATGTGGGAAGCGTGGTGGTGGACGAGGAGCCACTCGTCGCCGCTTCGCTCGAAGATGTTGGTGGCGAGGACCGACGTCACCGAGATGTTGCCACGGGATTCCGAGAGGATGTTCTCGGTGCAGGTGACCCAGCCGATGTCGCCTTCCACCTGGACGTGGACGTCGGTGATGCTGAAGCGCATCTCCTGGCTGTTCTTGAAGATGACCTCCCACGAGTGCCGCACCGCCTCCCAGCCCGCGAGCAGACACCAGCCGGGATGCACGCACCGGACGTGATCGCCGTGGGCCCAGATCGCGTCCATCCGGTCGAGGTCGAGGCTCTCGAAGACGCGGTACACGCGCGCGTTCGCCGCTTCGACCGCGGCGCGGTCGTCGTCGGGCGTCATGGGCTCACCACCAGCTCGTCCCCGCGGCGCGCCACCGTCAGACGTTCGAGCCGCGCGCCGGGGCAGGGGCCCTCGAGGCAGAGCCCGGTGTCGGGCGCGAACACCGCGCCGTGGGTGGCGCAGATCAGGTAGCGCCCGTCCTCGGTGAAGAACTCGTTGGGCCACGCGTCGAGCGGCGTGCCCGCGTGCGGGCACCGGTTCACGTAGGCGTGATGGCCGCCCTCGTGATTGACGAGGAAGGCCTGGACGCGACGCTCCCCGCGGAGCAGATCGAATCGGGCGGTCTGGCCCGGCCCGAGCGCGTCGACCGCGCAGGTCCAGGTGGTCTCGCTGCCCGTCGGCTCCACGGTGAGGTTCTATCAGATCGATCCCGCGTCGGCAAACGCGGTCGCGCCGCGCCCGGCCGCGGCCGGGCGCCTCGGGGCCCCGTGGTACGATGAGCGGGCCATGCCGGTCGCCCCCCTCGCGGTAGAAGCGCGCGATCTCGCCAAGACCTTCCGCAGCGGATGGCTCCGCCGGCGGGAAACCGCCGCCCTGCGCGGCGCGAGCCTCCGGGTGCCGCGCGGCGCCATCTTCGGCCTGCTCGGTCCCAACGGCGCGGGCAAGACCACGCTGCTCTCGATCCTGGCCACGCTGCTCCTGCCGGACAGCGGCTCGGCGACGATCCTCGGGCACGACGTGGTCCGCGACGCGTTCGCGATCCGCCGTCGGCTCAACATGGCGAGCGGCAACGCGTCGTTCGTGTGGAGCCTTCGCCCGGCGGAGGTGCTCTCCTTCTACGGGCGCCTCTACGGCCTCCACGGGCGCGCGCTCAGGCGCCGGGTGGGAGAGCTGCTCGAGCGCTTCGAGCTCCTCCCGCATCTCAAGACCGAGTACAACGAGCTCTCGACCGGCCTCAAGCAGCGCCTGGCCCTGGCCAAGGCCCTCCTCAACGACCCGGAGGTGTTGTTCCTCGACGAGCCGACGCTCGGCCTGGATCCGGACGTGTCCATCCGCATCCGGAGCCAGATCGGCGAACTGCGCCGCGAGCGGGGCACCACCATCATCCTGACCACCCACTACATGCGGGAGGCCGAGGAGCTCTGCGACCGGATCGCCTTCATCAAGGGTGGGCGGATCCTGGCCGAGGGCTCGGCCGACGAGCTCAAGCGCCAGATCCGCATCGGTGACGTGGTCGCTCTGCGCCTGGAGCCCACCGTCCCCGCCGGCCTCGCCGAGCTGCCGGGGGTGCTGTCGGTGCAGGCGCTGGGCGAGCGGGTCGAGTGCACGGTGGACTCGTCCGAGAAGCGGCTGCCCGACATCCTGAAGTGGCTCTGCGATCGCGGCGTCCTCGTCCGCGACTGCCAGGTGCGCGAGCCCGACCTCGAGGAGGTCTTCGTTGAGCTCGCGCGCTGAGCCTCTCGGGGCGACCCCGATGCCCGCGGAATCCTGGGCGGCGGAGTGGGTGAGGCTCACCGCCTTCGCCTACCGCAACCTGATCATGGCGCGGCGCAACGTCTTCTTCGTCTTCGAGCTCACCTTCTGGCCGGGGGTGGCCATGCTCTCCCACGGTCTGCTCACCCGGTTCCTCGATCTCACGCCCGAGATGACCGCGTTCATCCTGGTGGGCACCATCGCGCTCTCCGCGGTCCAGGTCTGCCAGCTCGACGTGGCCTACGCGGTGCTCTTCGACATCTGGTCGAAGTCCATGAAGCACCAGTTCCTGACCCCGGTGCGCGTCCACCATCTGGCCCTGGGCTCCTGGCTCGTCGGGGTGGGGCGGGGCGTGGTCGTCTGGGCCCTCATGGCGCTGATCGGCGGGCGCGCTTTCGGCTTCGATTTCATCGGCGCCGGCCCGCTCCGCGTGGTCCTCTTCCTGCTGGGCTGCTTCCTCACCGCGCTCGTGATCGGCCTTCTCGTCTGCGCGCTGGTGGTGCTCTTCGGCACCCGCGCCGAGACCTCCGCGTGGGCCGCGGTGAACTTCTTCGTGATGCTGGCCGGTATCTACTACCCGATCTCGGTGCTCCCGAGCTGGGTGCAGGCGATCTCCGCGGCCATTCCCCTGACCTACTTCCTCGACGGGATCCGGGCCGGCTACGGCTTCCCGCCCGCGTCCGCCTATCCCTTCGCCACCGGCTTCGCGCTCTCGCTCCTCTACGTGACCCTCGCCCACTGGGCGCTGGCCGCCGCCATCACCCGCTCCCGCCGCACCGGCCTCCTCCTGAAGCTCTCCGAGTAGCCGGCTCTCCCCCTGACCGCACCCCGACATCGTCCGCGAGGCGCGGCTTTGCCACGGGTCACGCGCGAGGCGGAGTGCGGATCAGGGCTAGAAGCCGACGCCGCGGGCCATCAGGCTGGCCACGAAGACCATCACGACCACGAGGGCCAGCTCGATGTGGTTGAGGGTGTAGAGGCCGGCCGCCCCGCTCATGTCGATCTGCTCTCCGCGGCCGAGCCGGATGCGCCAGCGGATGAAGGTGGTCATGGGGCGGATCTCGAGCAGGAGGATCACCACGAAGAGGCCCATCTTCGTCCAGAAGAGCGGCGAGCGGAGGTAGAACTCGGTACCCTTCTCGAGCCCGCCGAAGCCCCGGAGCAGCCCGGTGACGATCCACAGGACGGCCGCGAGCCCCCACACGTTGTCGGCGGCCAGCACCCGGCGCAGACCGTCGGCGTCGAGCCGGCCCTTGAGCGCCCGGCCCCGCAGGAACACCGCGGGCAGGCCGATGGCCAGCGCGAGCAGGTGCAGGGAGGAGACGACCGCGGAGATCATGCGCGCACGGTAGCGGTCGCCCCCCAGGAGGGCCGCGTCCTCCTAGCGCGCCAGGAACTTGCGGACGCCGCCCGCGATCCCGTCGGGATCGAGGCCGTGCTTGGCGTAGAGGCCCTTGGGGTCGCCCGATTCCCCGAACGTCGTCACCGCGAGGCGCTTCATCGGCGTGGGCATCACCTCGCCGAGCAGCTCCGCGACCGCGCTGCCGAGCCCGCCGTGGATGCTGTGGTCCTCCACCGTCATCACGTGGCCCGTGCGGCCCGCCGAGCGGAGGATCGCCTCCTCGTCCAGCGGCTTGATGGTCGCCACGTTGATGACCTCGGCCTGGATCCCGTCGGCCGCGAGCTTCTTCGCGGCCTCGAGCGTGTTCCAGACCGGGCCGCCGGTGGTCAGGAGGGTGACGTCGTGGCCGGGCCGCAGCACGTCGGCCTTGCCGAACCGGAAGCGGTAGGCCGCGTCGTGCACCGGCTCGAGATTCTGCCGGGTGAGCCGCAGGTAGAGCGGCCCCGGATGCTCCACCGCGTACGCGACCGCCTGCTTCGTCTCGAGCTCGTCGGCCGGCTGGATGATGGGGATGTTCGGCAGCGAGCGCAGGCAGGCGATGTCCTCGAGGCCCATCTGGGTATAGCCGTCCTCGCCGATGGCCACCCCCACGTGGGTGCCGACCAGCTTCACCGGCGCGTCGGTGTAGGCGACCGACACGCGGATCGTCTCGAACCGGCCCACCAGGAAGCAGGCGAACGAGCACGCGAAGGGCACGCGCCCGGTGAGGGCCAGGCCGGCGGCGACCCCGATCATGCCGGACTCGGCGATGCCGAGATTGAAGGCGCGGCCCGGATACTTCTTGGCGAAGCCGGCGGTCATGGTGGACTTGGAGAGATCGGCGTCGAGCGTGACTATTCGCTCGTCCCGGGCACCCAGTTCGATCAGAGCTTCTCCGAACGCGGCGCGCGAGGCTTTGGCCGCCATCACTTCTTCCCCAGGGCTTCGAGCTCGGCGACGATCGGCCCGGCCCACGCCGGCACCGGCGTGCCCGCGATCTCCCGCACCGCCCGCACCGCCTCCTCCGGCTTGGGAGACTTGCCGTGCCACTCGGGATCGTTCTCCATGAAGGACACGCCCTTGCCCTTGACGGTGTGGGCCACGACGAACGTCGGCCCCCCTCGGGTGGCCTCCGCCTGGTCCAGCGCCTTGTCCACCTGGGCGATGTCGTGGCCGTTCACCTCGAGCACCGGCCAGCCGAAGGCCTCGAGCTTGTCGGTCACCGGCTCCAGGTCGAGGATCTTCTTCACGAAGTTGTCGAGCTGGATGCCGTTGTAGTCGAGGATGACGCAGAGATTGTCCAGCTGATGATCCGGCGCTCCCAGCTTCGGGGCCGACATGAGGCTCTCCCACACCTGACCTTCCTGGATCTCGCCGTCGCCCAGGACGCAGTACACCCGGAACGTCTTGCCCGCGAGCTTGCCGCCCAGAGCCATGCCCATCGCGACCGAGAGGCCCTGGCCGAGCGAGCCGGTCGCCGCCTCGATGCCGGGCAGCATCACGCGGTCGGGGTGCCCCTGGAGCGGGCTGCCGAGCTTGCGCAGGGTGATCAGACGATCCATGGGAAAGAAGCCGGCCCGCGCCATGCAGTAGTACTGGGCGGGTACGCAGTGGCCCTTGGAGAGGACGAAGCGGTCGCGATCCTCCCACTGGGGCCGCTTGGGGTCGTAGCGCAGGCGGTTGAAGAAGAGGGTGGTGAGGATGTCGATCACGGAGAGCGAGCCCCCGGGATGTCCGGACCCCGCGTGGGTGAGCATCCGGATGATCTGCGCCCGCCCTTCGCGGGCGATGGACTCGAGCTTCGCCAGGTCCGGATTCGCCATCAGTCCAATCCCTCCATGAAGCCTGCGATCGCGTCCACGTGCACGCCGCTCACCGCGATCGCGGGCGCGTACACGATCTCGTCGGCCCCCCACAGCGGCGTGCCGCGCGAGTCCTTGGTGGTGCCCACGACGGCACCGAGCAGCCGCGTCACGTTGTCGTTGATCCGGACCGTGTTCGCCTTGAGCGGCGCCGCGATGCGGCCGTCGCGGATGATAAACGAATCCCCCACCACCGTACAAGTGAAGTCGCCGGCCCGCAACCCGTTGATCGGGTACGTGTACCAGATGCGCCCGACGTAGAGGCCGTTGCCCACGCGCGCGGCGAGCTCGCCGAGCGAGACGGGCTCGTCGCCCTCGACGACGACGTTGGTGGCCGACGTCCCCGGCGTGGTGTCGAACGACCGGCCGGAGCTGCCGTCGTAGCGGAAGCCGTTGCGGGGCACGAGCGCGGCGGCGGCGGCCGCCGCATCCACGCCGAGCTTCGCCCGCGCGGCGGGATCGTGGAGCATCCGCTGCGTCTCGTACCAGTGGCTGAGAAGCCCCACCAGCACGCCGTCCTTGATCAGGTCGGTGCGGCCGGTGGGGAGCCCCTCGCACGTGACGCCGCGCGAGCCGGCCAGGCCCGGCATCGCGCCGTGGTCGTAGATGCTGAGCCCGCGCGCCGCGACGGTCTGGCCGAGCCGGCCCAGGAACGGCGTGCTGGAGGAATAGAACGATCCCGCGTGGCAGGAGGGGACGATCAGGTTGCTGCAGAGCTCGGCCACCGGCTGGGGGCCGAAGATCACCGGGTAGTCGCCGGAGGGCACCCGCGCGCCGTCCATCGCGGCGATCGCGTTGCCTGCCGCTTCCGCGCCGGCCTCGTCGGTGAACTGCTCGAGCCGGGCGCAGATCGACCACCCCGAGCCCTTGGCGGCGCGGGCCTCCACCATGCCGGTGGTCGAGGCCGACATGTAGGTGGAATCGTCGGTCTGGGGCTCGGGCATGGCGCTGGAGGCGATCGCCACCCGCGACTGGACGATCGTGACGTCGCCGCCCAGGATGAGCCCGAGCCGCTTGAGCCCGGCCTCACTACCGCCCAGATCAGCCAGCTTGCCTGACGCCATGAAGGCGCGGAGCCCGCCCGCGATCACCTGCCAGCCCGCCGCCACCAGCTCGCCGTCCTCCACGCTCATGAGCCGCGGGTCGTGATAGTTCACGAGGGCGGGCGCGCCGCCGGTGGGCCGCGCCAGCGAGCGGAACTCGGGATCGTGCACCGCGGCCTGGCGCGCCTTCGCGAGCGCGCGCAGCGCGCCGTCGGGGGTGAGGTCGCTCGGCTCGGAGCCGAACCCGACGAGCGGCCGGCCGGCGGGCCCGTCGAACACCGCCTGGACGCCCAGCCCCGACATCTCGGCGGACTTCGGCTCCTCGACGCCGTTGCACGGGATGTGCGAGGTGTAGTTCAGCCGGGCGAGGAGCGTCCGGTTGAAGGCCGCGAACACCTCGACTTCCCGAACGCCGGGCTGTCGTGCGAGGCGGCCGACCGCCTCTCCGACCGCCCGCGTCAGATCCACCTGGGCTAGGCTCCGCCGGTGACGATGGCGCGGCTGCGCAGCGTGGGCCCGCCGTTGCCGAGCTTGCGGGTCTGCATCGGCTGGCCCTTGCCGCAGTTGGGGATCGGGTAGAGCCGGAAGTCGCGGCCGACCCCGTCCACGTGCATCAGGAAGTCGCGGCTGTCGGCCATGATGCCGCCGTCGCGGTAGAGGCGGCCGACCTCGCCGCGCCGGATCTCGTAGACCTTGCGGGCGGAGATCCGGAAGTTCTCGCGGCTCTCCGCGATGGACGGGGTGCGGTGCCCGACCAGGTAGTAGCCGTGGTCGACTTCCCTGATGAGGTCCGCGGGCTCCCGGTCGCCGCCCGCGAACACGGTGGACGACATGCGGACGAGCGGGACCAGCGAGGCGTCGGTGGCCTTCCAGTGCCCGTTGGGGTCACCTCCGAACACGGCCGCGGTCTGCCGGCTGTTCATGAACCCGGTGAACATCCCGCGATCGATGTGGACCACCCGGCGCGCGGGCGTGCCCTCGTGATCGTAGGCGTAGTGCCCGTAGCCCGGCAGCGACGGATCGGAGAACGCGGTCACCAGCGGGGAGGCGATGCGCTTGCCGAGCTGCGTCTCGTCGAGGCTCCGCAGCAGCCACGAGCGGCCGGCGTAGGCGGTCTCCATCTTGAGCCCGCGATCCAGCTCCACCGGATGGCCGACGATCTCGTGGGAGAGGAGCGTGTTGTAGTGGGGGTCGGTCACGACCGGCACCTCCCCGGCGGGCGCCACGAGCGCGGGCGCGGCGGCCAGCTCCACCGCGTCGCCCGCGATCGCGAGGGCGAAGTCGGGGAAGGGCGGGAACTCGAGCAGCGGCTCGGAGACGCCCCGGGTGAGGATCTCCCACCCGCGCTGGTGCCCGAGCACGTCGTAGATCTCCTGGCTGGTGTCGGCCCCGGTGGCCACCACGTAGCACATGCCCTGGGTGACCGCGAAGGACTGGTCGATGAGCGCGCCCTCCGAGGACGCGAAGAGCTCGCGGCTCAGCTGGGTCATCGTGGAGACGTAGTTGTACGAGAGCCGGGCGTGGGAGCCCGCGACCCGCCGGGAGACGTCGGTGGTCAGGCGCTGCATGTCGTCGAGCGCGACGCCCCGAGGGTCCACCTCGAACACGGCCGGCACGACCTCTTGGCGCACCTGGATCGGGTGCAGCCGCGTGTCGGCGAGCGCGTCGCCGAGCGCGCCGAACTTGCCCTTCACCTCCGCCTTCAGCAGGGCGTTGGCCATGGCGCGCCGGTAGGCGGCCAGGAGACCCTCCCGCAGGAGCCGGGCGAGCTGCGGGACGTCCGCGGCCCCGAGGCCGCGGCCGAAATAGCCCGGCGCGGTCATGCCGCGGCCCGCGAGCACCCGGATGCCGAGCGCGAAGGCGTAGTCGTCGCCGGAGGTCTTGGCCTCCCCGTTCTCCGCGCCCGCGAACTTCCCCTCGCTGACTTCCAGGCGCACGTCGGCATACCGGAGGTCGGCGAGCGCGCGCGCCTGGGTCGCGACCAGCTCGCGCACCATGGGCGTGACCGTCTCGATCAGCCGGGTCTCGATCCCGTGGGGCATGGTGACGGGGCGTCAGGCGAGGGCGAACGGCTCGACCGCGACGTTGTCGCCCGCCGCCACGTCGCCGCGCTCTTCCTCGATCACCACGAAGCAGTTCGCGAGGGTCATCGAGGTGAGGATGCCGGAGCCCTGCGGCCCGGTGGTCCGCACCTCCCAGCGCTCCCCGGAATAGGAGAGGATGCCGCGCTTGAACTCCCGCCGGCCCGGCTTCTTGCTCATCGGCTCCATCGCGACCGCGTGGAAGCGGGGCGGGAACAGCTCGCGGCGCCCCGCGAGCTTCCACAGAGCGGGGCGCACGAAGAGATGAAACGTCAGCATGGAGGCCACCGGATTGCCGGGCAGCCCGAAGAAGTGCGTCGAGCCGATCCGCCCCACCGCGAGCGGCCGGCCGGGCTGCATCGCCACCTGCCAGAAGTCGATGCCGCCCGCGTCCTGGAGCACCGTCTTCACGAGGTCGTGGTCGCCGACCGAGACGCCGCCCGAGGTGAGCACGACGTCCGCGGTGGCGGCGGCCGCGCGCAGCCGCGCGTGGAGAACGTCGTAGAGGTCGGGGACGATGCCGTGGTCGGTGCTCTCCCCGCCCGCGGCCCGCACGAGGCCGTGGAGCGAGAAGCGGTTCGAGTCGAAGATCTGGCCGGGCTTGCGGGGGTCGCCCGGCTCGACCACCTCGTCGCCGGTGGAGAGGATCGCCACGCGCGGGCGCTGGCGCACCAGGACCTGCGGCAGCCCGAGCGAGGCCGCGACACCCAGCTCCTGGGGTCGCAGCACGGTGCCCGCGGCGAGCACCACCGACCCGGCCCGCACGTCCTCGCCACGGTGGCGCACGTTGACGCCGGCCGGACCGGCCGGGATGCGCACGGAGCGCCCGCTCCGCTCGACGATCTCCTGGGGGTAGACGGTTCCCGCGCCCGCCGGGATTGGCGCGCCGGTCATGATGCGCAGCGCATCGCCCGGCCCCAGCGTGCCGTCGAAGACCGCGCCCGCGGCCAGATCGGCCACCACCGTGAGCTCCCGGACCCCGGTCCGCGGGATGTCCTCCGACCGGACCGCGTAGCCGTCCACCGCGGAATTGTCGGTGGGCGGCACGTCGAAGGCGGCGCGGACGTCCTCGGCGAGCACGCGGCCGAGACCGGCTCCCACCGCGACCACCTCCGGCGGCGCGATCCGGGTCACCTGCGCCAGGATGTGCGCCTGCGCGTCCGCGACCGAAATCATCGGCCGCATTATACCGTGCGGCCGGCGCGGCCGCCCGCATCCGGCGTGTTACCATACGCGCCGATGTCGCCGTCCTGTCCCCACTGCGGCTGGTCGCGGGTCGAGGGCATACGCTGCCCGCGCTGCGGTGTGGACGTGGCCCGCTACCGCGCCGACCTGGCCGTGCAGACGACGAGCGCGCCCGCCGAGGCTGGCGTCGTCGCGACCGGGCCCGCCCCGCCCGCCACCTCGGTGGCGGGCGCCGCGCGGACGCCGGGCGCCCCGGACTCGACCAGGAGCGCCGTGACGCAGCTCCGCGCGGCCGGCTTCTGGATCCGGGCCGGAGCGCTGCTGATCGACGTGGTCTGCGTGATGGCGGCGGAGATGGCCTTCGGACTGCTGGTGTCGGCGCTCGTGGAGGACCGGCTGGGGACCGCGGCCGCCCGCGCCTTCCGCTTCCTGGCGAGCCCCTGCTATTTCGTCCTCCTGCACTGGGCGCGGGGGCAGACGCTCGGCAAGATGGCCTTCCGTATCCGCGTCGTCGATCTGGCGGGCGGACCGCTGTCCTTCGGGCAGGCCGCGCTCCGTCACCTCGGGTCCTGGCTCTCCGCGGTCATCCTCGGCATCGGCTATCTGTTCGCCGCCTTCCGCGCCGACAAGCGCGCGCTGCACGACCTCGTCGCCCGCACCCGCGTCGAACACCTCACCTAGAGGAGGCCCCATGGCGACCGCCACCTGTCCGATGTGCCGCTCGGCCCACTCCCGGCTGGGCGCCGCCCGTCCTCTGACCGCGCTGCGGCGGGCGCCGGCCCGGCTCGCGCGCGCGCTGCGGCGCGTGCCGCGGCGCCTCCTCGCCCGCCGGCCCGGCCGCGGGGAGTGGGCGGTGGCGGAGGTGGTGAGCCATCTGGCCGACGCGGAGATCGCCCTGGCGTTCCGGATCCGCAAGATCGCGACGGAGCCGGGCGGGCCGCTGGTGGCGTGGGATCAGGATCGCTGGGCGGACTACGGGGGCTACCGGCGCACGCCCCCGCGCGAGGCGCTCGCCACCTTCGCGGCGCTCCGCCGCTCGAACCTGGCCTACGTGGGCCGCCTCGGCGCCGCGCAGAAGCGACAGCACGGCCGGCACCCGGAGTACGGCCGCCTCACGATCCCGCAGATGCTCGCCCACTGGGCCGAGCACGACCTGATCCATCTCGAGCAGATCCGCGCGGCCCATCGCCGGCTGGGCCGGCGCTCCCGGAGATCGTGACCCTGCCGCTGCCCTTGCGGAACCGGCTGGCCGATCTCATCCTCGACGCGCTCCACGACGAGGCCGCGCGGCGCGGGCTGCAGGCGGTGGCTGCGGTGTGCGCCGACCCCCGCGCGCTCGACCCGGCCGCCCCGCCGCCCGAGGGGTTCCCCGCCGAGCTCTTCGATCGCCGGCCCGACGGCTGGCGCGTCCGCTCGGGCTTCGGCCCCCACGCGGCCGCCTTCGGGGCGCGCGCGGCCCGCGCGGCCCGCGCCCTCGCGGACCGGCCGCTCACCGCGGCCGATCCGCCGCTGCCGGTGGCGCTCGAGGAAGCGGCCGCGCTCTTCGACGCCGGCCTCTACTTCGAGACGCACGAGGTGCTCGAGCCCTTCTGGATGCGCGCCGAGGGGGCGGAGCGCGAGGCGCTCCAGGGCCTCATCCAGGTCGCGGTCGGCTTCCAGCACCTGGCCAACGGCAACCTCGACGGCGCGCGGGCGCTCCTGCGCGACGGCGCCCCCAAGCTCGCGGGCCACCGGCTGGACGGACGCGCGTTGAGCGCCTTCGCGGCGGAGGTGGCCCGCTGCCTGAGCGAGATCATCGCGCTCGGGGCCGACGCCGCGGCGCGCTTCGACTGGGGCCGGGTGCCCCGCTTCCCGGCGGGAGGCTGAACCGCGTGGCCCGCGTGCACGCGCTGCCCGACGCGGGAGAAGTCGCGAAGCGGCGCAAGCTGCTGCCGCCGGGTCGCCTCCTCGAAGTCTGGCCCGATCTCTACGTTCCCGGACGGGTCTGGATCGGCGACGAGGCCCGCGCGCTGCTCGAGACGGCGGGAGGCGCGCTGGCGGTGGCGTTCTCGGTGGACGCGGCGGCGGTGCCCGTCTACTACGGCCCGCGGATGCAGGACGTGGAATCGCTACCGCTCGAGGAATCGCTGCGCGCGCGCGTGCTGTCCGCGCGGGGCATCGCGGTGGCCTGGATCACCTACGATCAGTTCGGCGAGCGCACCGTGTACGAGCCGACCGGTCCCGCGGACCCCATCTTCTACCTGCGGCGGCCCGGCGGCACCACCGCGCACGTCTGGCGCCTGTTCCGGACGAAACAGGAAGCGCGCGTCTACATGGCGGAGTATCACGGCCGCGACTCAGAGGGGCGGGACTGGGCGGAGACGCTGCCCGCGGAGACGTTCGACGACCTGCTCGCGCGGCACCAACCGCGAAGCTGATCGCGGGCCGAACGGAGTCACGCGCACTCTCTCGCCGCGGAGGAAGTCGCAGGTGCCGGTCGCCGGCGTCTCGCCGGGACCGGTGAAGACCGAGCGCCGGGACACCCTGATGGCGCAGCAGGCGGCCGCCGCGGGGCAGGACGCGGCGATCTACGTAAGAGAACGTAGTCAGGAACTTCCACTCGGGGAATCACCATCACGGTGGACGGCGGCATCACTCGCGGGGTGTATCTCTGAGCAAGTTTTTGATGCGCTCCCGGCACACCCAGTAAGCGCATAACGTAGTGAAATAAAGAACATTCTGCCGGAAGATTCCCTTGACACCTGGTCGGACCATCAGTAGGGTATCGGCCACGCTGCGGGTCCGCGTCGCGAGGCCCACGAGCGGATGGCTTTCCTTGACGCCGCTGGTGAGCCGGGGGGGAGTCTACTCGGACCTGATCGCGGCAGGAGGTTCCTCGATGCCTGCAAAGCTCTTCGTCGGCAATCTGTCGTTCCAGGCAACAGAAGAGGACCTGCGGGAGCTCTTCCAGCAGGCCGGGACGGTCGAGTCCGTCCGGATCGTGACGGATCAGTTCACCGGCCGCCCCCGGGGCTTCGGCTTCGTCGAGATGGCCACGAAGGAGGAGCTCGCCAAGGCCATCGAGATGCTAAATGGCCGACTTTTCAGGGACCGCAACCTGGTCGTCGACGAGGCTCGGCCGCAGCCTCAGCGCAGCGGCGGCGGCGGGGGCGGGCCTCGCGGAGGTGGCGGCGGGCGGCCTGGAGGCGGCGGCGGGGGCGGCTGGCGCCGGTAAACCAGAAACGGACCCCGGGGAGCGGCCTGGCCCCGGGGTTTTTCCTCGTGGTAATGTACTCGTCATGTGGAGAGCTTATGGATAGCCCACGGCCGGCGCCCGGCTTCGTCGCTCGGATCGGCGGAGTGGTGGACGACCGGCGGGGCGTCACGTTCCGGGCGCTCCGATCCGAGAACCTCCTGAACCGGCTCACCGGCGACGCGATGCCGTTCGGGTTCACCGTGAACCCGTTCCGGGGATGCGAGCTGGGCTGCCGCTACTGCTATGCCCGCTCCACGCACGAGTACCTGGGTCACGGGGATCCTCGCGAGTTCGAGGAGCGCATCTACGTGAAGGAAGCCGGCGCCCCGCGGCTGCTGAGCGGCCTGCTCCGCGCCCGGGACACCGGGCAGGAGATCGCGATCGGCACCGCGACCGATCCCTACCAGCCCGCGGAGGGACGCTTCCGGGTGACGCGCGGGGTTCTCGAAGTCATGGCGCGCGTGCCCGGTCTCCGCGTCGGGCTCACCACCAAGTCCACCGGGATCCTGCGCGACCAAGACCTGCTGGCGCGCATCGCCCGCGCGTCGGATCTCTGGGTGAACGTGTCGCTCATCTCGCTCGACGGGCCGCTCCTGCGCCAGATCGAGCCCCGGGCCCCCCGGCCCGACCTGCGACTCGAGGCCGTGCGATCGCTCTCCGCCGCCGGGATCCGCGCGCGCCTGTTCCTGATGCCGGTGCTGCCCGGGCTGACCGACGGCGAGGCGGGCCTGCGCGAGCTGCTCGCCGCCGCGCTCGCGGCGGGCGCGCGCGAGGCGATCGCGCAGCCGCTCTTCCTGCGCACCGAGCTGACGTGGCGGTTCTTCCTCGAGTTCGTGGGGCGCGAGTTCCCGTGGGCGCTCGCGCGCTACCGGACGCTCTACCCGGCTCCGGGCAACGCCCCCCGCGCCTACCGGGAAGAGATCGAGCGCCGCGTGACCCGTCTCGCCGCGGAGGTCGGGTTCCCCGCGCGCACGCGCGAGGAACGGGTGCGCGCGGAGGCGCCGGCGCGGCCGCGTCAGCTCTCGCTGGTCTGGTGACGCCGCCTCAATCGTCGTAGAGGCGCGGCTGCTCGGGCGCCGCGGGCGCGGGCTCGTCCTCGGTGACCGGCGAGAGCCCGTCGCGCTCGATCAAGGGCCGGAACTTCTCGTAGAGCTCGTGCAGCTTCGCCACGTAGTACGCGGTGTTCTCGTCGGGGGCGGCCTCGGTCCACTCCGCCGCGAGCTTGGCCGCCTCGTTCACCTTGATCCGCTTGGACTCGCCGGTGACGTAGTAGGAGACCTGGTCGCCCGGCTGATAGGACCGCGGCGAGGCCTGGGCCAGCTCGTAGGCCGCGCCCACGTTCCGCGCCCCCGCCGCGAGCTTCTGGCGGTAGGCCGCGAGCGACTCCTGGAGCGTCTCCGTCTTCATGAACTGCCGGAGCGGCACGCGGTGCGCCCGGAAGTCCTCCTCCCAGCGCGCCACCAGGGCGGGGATCTCGTCGCGCCGGCCGGTGAGGAGGAGGCGGAACATCTCCTCCATCCACAGCCGCTGGAACAGCTCGATGCCACGCGAGCGCAGGCCCGAGCCCTTGATCAGGAGCTTGCCGCGCGCGTCGAGCAGCACGTAGTTCTTCATCTTGTAGCTGAACATCGCGGCGTAGCGGCCGTCCAGCTCGAGCTGGATTCCCTCGGGCAGCGCGGCCGACAGCTCGGCCACGAGCTCCTCCTCGAGGGCGGCCGCGGACGCTCCCGACGAGCCGGCGGGAGGCACGAAGTAGATGCCGTCGGTGTCCACCTCGACCACGGTGGCGCCCAGGCCGCCCAGGCGGTCGAGCAGCGCCTGCACGAGGCGCCGCCCCTCGGCGGTCACGCGGTTGGCCGCCTCGAAGTCGTTCCAGTGCCCCTGCGAGAAGGCGAGGTAGCCGTAGAACGAGTTGATGAAGATCTTGAAGGTCTGCTGGAGCGCGTTCAGGAAGACGCGGTCCTCCGGGGCGGGGGCCTCGCGGGCCAGGCGCTTGGCCGAGACGCGGAACTCGCGCAGGTCGCGCAGCAGCGAGGCCGCCACTCCGAGCCGATCGGAGGCCGGGAAGAGGTTCTGCCCCAGCATCAGCGAGGGGTAGAGCGACGTCACGTCCACGTGCAGCACGTCGCGGGCGACGCCCTGCTGGAAGATCGCGGTGTAGCCGCCCGCGACGCCGCGGCCGAGGCCGGGCGCGGGCACCGCCTGCCGGCGGTGCAGATACTCGCGCATCAGCAGCGCGTCGATCTTGGTCGCGTTGCCGCGGAGCACGGTGGTCTGGTAGTCGAAGGGAAGCGCCTGGGCCTGCACGAAGTAGGGCGGGGAGAGGATGGCCGAGATCCCCAGGGTCTCCAGCACGTCGTCGCGCGCGTAGGCCATCAGCCGGGCCGGCTCCTCCACGAAGATGCGCGGGATCTCCTCGGGCGGGAGATAGGTCCGGTCGGGCGCGGCGACCCCGAAGTGGCGCGCCACGTCCTTGAGCCCGTAGGACTCGAGGTCGCGGGCGCCCACGTCGTAGAGCTGGGCCAGGATCCAGGTGTCCACGATGTGGCGCCCGGCCACCCCGTAGCGCCGGTAGCCGATCGCCCGCTCCGCCACCTGCATCCGCGACGGGAAGCCGCGCAGCACGGAGCCGTCGCGCCCCCACGCGAGCGGGACGCGGTGCCGGCGCGCCCGCGCTTCCAGGTACTCGAGATCGAAGCGGAAGATATTGTGGCCCTCGAGCACGTCCGGATCGCGCTCGCGGAGGACGCGCGAGCACTCGGCCAGGAGCTCGGGCTCGGACAGCTCCGCCCCCGACAGGACGGTGGAGAAGCCGGTGGAGTCGGCCATCGCGATGGCGATGATGCGGTCGGACTCGCGCGCCGCGTTCGGGAACTCGAACCCGGGCGCGGTGGTGACCTCGATGTCGAGCGCCATTCGTCGCAGGCCGCCGAAGCTCATGCCGAGGAACGAGGTCTTCCCGGAGCGCAGCAGGAACTGGTGCACGGGATCGGTCAGGAACCGGTACGGGGCGTCGGGAGCCCCCGCGCTCTTGCCGGAGACGCGCAGGCAGTGGTCCCGCACCCGGAGCGCCTCCGGCCAGGACGGGCACTCGGCCAGCCAGCGGTACACGCCCTCACCGTCGAGCGGCGTCACCTCGACATCGCCCTTGAACCCCTTGAGCAGATCGGGGTCGGCGAGGAGCAGGAACGGGCGGAAGGGCTCGTCGGTGGTCACCACGAGACCGTCGCGCCGGGCGTATACCGTGACGTGGCTGTCGGCGGGGCGGCAGGCGAGCAGCCCCGGGACGGGGTCGTGCCCGAAGAGCAGGGGATTGTCGTAGAAGGGCAGCGGGATCGACGTCAATTGAGCAGGCCACGGAGCCGGTGCAGCTCCTTCCGAGCCGTCACGTAGCGCGGCTCCAGCGCCAGCGCCCCTTCCAGCTCCCGGATGGCGGCGAGGATCTCGTGCCGCTTGATGTGGATGCGGGCCAGGTTGAAGTAGGGATAGTGGCGCGGCTCGTAGCGGGCCGCCTTCTTGGCGCGCTCGAGCCAGACGACCGCCTCCGCTTCCCGCCCCAGCTCGATCAGGTAGGCGCCGATGTCGTTGTAGGGGTTCCCGAAGTCCGGGTCCACCGAGATCGCGATCTTGCACTGGGCGATCGCGTCGTCCGGCCGGCCCTGGTAGCTGTACGCCCAGCCGAGGAAGGTGTGGGCCTCCGCCGTCGGGTTGAGCGCGATCGAGCGCTGGTAGTGCGCGACCGCCTCCTCGAGGCGGCCCTGCATCTGCGCCTCGTACCCCTGCTGGAAGTGGCGCAGCGCTTCCGCGCGCGTTTCCCGCGACGGCTCCCCGCTCATCGGCCCGGCTCGTTCCTCCTGGCGCATTCTACCGCAGCGGATGCGGGGAGGCTCGCCGGCGCGCGGTCTGCTGATATGCTCGGGCCCGTGCACCGGATCACGGCGGCGGTGGTCGCGGCGACGCTCCTCGCGGGCTGCGCCGCGCTCGCCGGGCGCCAGACCGTGCGCTTCCCGAACGTCACCCCCGGCGCTCCGGTGTCGATCGAAGCCACGCTGATCCGCCCCGCCGGCCCCGGCCCGTTTCCGGCGGTGGTGCTGCTGCACGGCTGCGCCGGCGTCGAGGCGCAGTCGTTGCGGTGGGCGCGCCGGCTCGCCGACCGGGGGTACGTGGCCCTGGTGCTGGACAGCTTCGGCCCGCGGGGCATCGAGGGCGACTGCCGCTCGGGGCCCGACGACCCGCCGATCACCGCGCGCTTCGACGACGCGTTCGGAGCCCTGCGCTATCTGCAATCGCTCGCCTACGTCCGCGCGGAGCGGGTCGCCGCCATCGGCTGGTCGCAGGGCGGCGTCTACGCCATGGCCGCGATCAACGGCCCGAGCCTCGAGCGCGCCCGGCGCCGCGGCGTCGCGCTGCCCGCCACCGGCTTCGCGGCGGCGGTCGGCGTGTATCCGGGCGGCTGCTTCTCCCTGGTGGGAGAGCAGGTGGTGCGGCCGCTGCTGGTCCTCATCGGCGAGGCCGACGACTGGACGCCCGCGGCCAAGTGCCGGGAGATGGTGGAGGCCATGCGCGGGCGGGGCGCCGACGCCGCCATCGTCACCTACCCGGGCGCCTACCACTATTTCGACGTGGAGGGGCAGCGGCTCGAGGTGCTCGCCCACGTGGAGAACGACAACCGGCCGGGCGGCTTCGGGGCCACCGTGTCCTACCACCCGGCGGCCGCCGCCGACGCCCGCCGCCGGATCGAGGCCTTTCTGGGCCGGCACCTGAGATAGGCGCCGGCCCCGGCGCCCCGCGTTGCAAGCCCCGCCCGCCGCGTGCTAGCGTGAGCGCGGCACCGCAATTCATGGACGCGTCGGTCGAGATCGTCAAGCATCTGCTCCCCTCGGTGGTGCACGTCCACGCCGAGGTGCCCTCGAACCATCCCTCCACCCGGATCCTGGGTGACGAGCGAATGGGCAGCGGGACGGTGGTGGATCCCGCCGGGCTCATCCTCACCGTCAACTACGTGGTGATGGGAGCCGAGACCATCCAGGTCACGCTCGGACGGGGCCGCGCGCTGCGGGCCGAGATCGTGGCCCAGGACTTCGAGGTCGGGCTGGCCCTGCTCCGGGTGAAGCGGCAGGGGCTCCCGGCGGCGCCCATCGCGGACTCCGACTCGCTCACCCGCGGGCAGCCCGTCTTCGCGCTGGGTTCGACCGGTCCCCGCGAGCGCCGGGTGGCCGGGGGGCTCGTCACGTACCTCGGCGAGTTCGAGGCGTACTGGGAATACCTGCTCGAGCGCGGGATCGTCTCGAGCGCCGCCAATCCGGGCTTCGGGGGCGGCCCGCTGTTCACCCTCACCGGCCAGATGGTGGGCGTCGTCTCGCTCAACCTCAACGAGATCGCCCGCTCCTCCCTCGCCATCCCGAGCGAGTGCTACCGCCGGAACCAGCAGGAGTTCATCCGCTTCGGGCGGGTGGTGAGCCGCCCGCAGCGGGCCTGGCTCGGCGTGTTCGCCCACGCGCTGGACGAGGGGGTGGTGGTGGCGGGCCTCGTGCCCAACGGGCCGGGCGCCCGCTCCGGCATCCAGGAGGGCGACGTGATCGTCTCGCTGGACGCGCAGGAGGTGCCGACGCGCAAGGAGCTGTACCTCTCGCTGTGGAAGCACGCGCCCGGCGAGAAGATGACCCTCGAGGTCATGCGCGACAACGAGGTGCGCCGGTTGTCGGTGACCGGCGGCGACCGAGCCGACTTCTACAAGCAGGCTTAAGGGGTCCCCGATGGATCTGGGCATCAAGGGCAAGACCGCCCTCGTGGTGGCGGCGAGCAAGGGCATGGGCAAGGCGAGCGCGCTCGGGCTGGCCGCGGAGGGCGCGCGGGTCGTGATGTGCGCGCGGGGCGAAGCCGCGCTGAAGGACGCGGCGGCCCAGGTGAAGCAGCAGACCGGCGCCGACGTGCTGGCGCTGCCCGCGGACGCGAGCCGCGCCGCCGACATCGCGAAGGTGGTGGCGGAGGCCAACCGGGCGTTCGGCGGCGTGGACATCCTGGTGGCCAACGTGGGCGGGCCCCCGCCCGGGCCGTTCGACGCCATGACGGACGAGCACTGGATGAAGGCCTTCGAGCAGGTCCATCTCTCGACCGTGCGGTTCATCCGGGAAGTCCTGCCCCACATGAGGAAGTCGCGCTGGGGACGCATCCTGGCCATCCAGTCCAGCTCGGTGAAGCAGCCGGTGGACGGCCTGGTGCTCTCGAACGGCATCCGGCCCGGCATCGCGGGCCTCTTCAAGACGCTGGCGGGCGACCTCGCCAAGGACAACATCACGGTCAACCTGGTGCTGCCCGGCCGCATCATGACCGACCGCTTCCTCGAGCATCAGACCGACCGGGCCAAGCGCGCGGGCATCACCATGGACCAGCAGATGGCGCTGTCCTCCGCCGACATCCCGATGGGGCGGATCGGCACCCCGGACGAGTTCGCGGCCATGGTGGTCTTCCTCGCCTCCGCGCGCGCGTCCTACGTCACCGGCACCGCGGTGCAGGTGGACGGCGGCCTGATCCGGAGCGTCGTCTAGCCGGACGGAGAGCGCTGGCCCGTGATCGGCGCGCTCAGAACCGCGGCCGCGAACTTCCGCGCCCGCCGCGGGATGTTCCTGGCCTCGGGCCTCGCGTTCAACTTCATCGTCGGCCTGATCCCGCTCCTGTTCTTCGTGGTGTCGGTCGCGGGCTTCGTGCTGAGCCGGCGGACGGTGATGGAGGCCGTCCTCGGCCAGCTCTCCGCGATCGTGCCGGTCTACAAGAGCGAGCTGCACGACACGCTGGCCGCCATCATCCGGCGGCGGCGCCTGTCGAGCCTGCTCGGCACCGCGGTGCTGCTCCTCTTCGCCAGCCAGCTCTTCAACTCGATCCGCCTGGTCCTGAGCGACATCTTCGGCTTCCGGGGCGGGCCGGGCTTCCTCCGGGGCCTCCTGCGGGACGTGGTGATGGTGGTGGCGATGGGTCTGCTCTTCCTCGGCAGCCTCGTCATCAGCGACGTGTTCGGCTGGCTCAAGATCCTCCTCTTCGAGACCATGGGCGTGCCGTCGCCCTGGACGCGCTCCTGGTCGCTGGCCCTGGCCCTCACGCTCAGCACCCTGTTCTTCTTCGTGCCCTATCGCTACTTCCCCCATCGCCGCGTCCCGGTGGGCGCGGCCCTCGCGGGCGCCCTCCTCGCCGCGGTGCTGTGGGAGGCCGCCAAGCAGCTCTTCCGGTGGTACATCCTCTCCTTCGGGGTCTACGACCAGGTCTACGGCCCGCTCGGCGTCCTGGTGGCGCTGGCCATGTTCGCCTACTACTCCGGCGTCGTCTTCATCCTCGGCGCGGAGTTCGCGGCCGCGCTGATGAGGACCAGCCGCGGCTGATCTGTGCTAGGGTGATGCGGTCATGGCCGACCCCCTGCGGCCTCCGCTCGCCGGCGTGCGGGTCCTCGAGCTGGCCCACCTGATCGCGGGGCCCATCTGCGGCATGTATCTCGCCGACATGGGCGCCGACGTGGTGAAGGTGGAGTCCCGGGACGCCCCCGACGCGGGACGCTCCGTCTATCCTCGTGCGATCCGCAACGGCGAGGGCGTGCTGCACCTCACGGTCAACCGCAACAAGCGCGGGATCTGCCTCGACATCAAGCAGCCGGAGGGCCGCCTGGCCTTCCGCCGCCTCGCCGCCTGGGCCGACGTGATCATCGAGGGCTTCCGCGGCGGCGTGGCCGAGCGGCTCGGGATCGACTACGACTCGGTCAGGGGCGCCAACCCGCGGCTCATCTACTGCTCGATCTCGGCCTTCGGGCCCGACGGCCCCTGGCGAGAGAAGCCCGGCCTCGACTCGCTCGCCCAGGCCCTGGGCGGCCTCATGGCCATCACCGGCGAGCCCGACGGCGGTCCGGTGCTGTGCGGGGCGCCGGTGGCCGACACCCTGGGCGGCATGCTCGCGATCCAGGGCATCCTCACCGCGCTGATCGCGCGCGCCGCCAGCGGGCAGGGCCAGCGAGTAGACGCCTCGCTGCTCAACGGCATGCTCCTCGCCCACACCGCGCGGCTCTCCGTCTTCCACGAGACCGGCGAGCCGCTCCCGCGCTACGGCAGCGGTCATCCCGAGATCGTGCCGTACCAGGCCTTCCAGGCCGCGGATGGCTGGCTCTTCGTGGCGGTCTGGGTAGACCGCCTCTGGCTGCCCTTCTGCAAGGCGGTCGGCCTCGACGCGCTCGGCGCGGATCCGCGGTTCGCGACCCGCGCGGATCGCCTGACGCACCGGGGGGAGCTGGAGGCGATCCTCGCCCCCGTCTTCCGCGGGCGTCCGGTGGCCCACTGGATGGACGTGCTCGAGCAGGCCGACGTGCTCTGCGCGCCGGTCAACGACTATCCCCGCCTGGTCCGGCATCCGCAGGTGGTCGCGACCGGCTTCATCACCGAGCAGGACCATCCCCGGGCGGGGCGCTTCAAGACGGTGGCCACCCCGGTGAAGCTCGAGAAGACCCCGGGGACCATCCGGACCCCGGCGCCGCAGCTGGGCGAGCACAGCCGGGACGTGCTCACCGAGGCCGGCTTCACGCCGGCCGAGATCGACTCGCTCGCCGCGCGTCGCATCATCTAATCACCCGAGGAGGCTTCCCCATGATGCTCAAGGACAAGGTGGCGGTGGTCACGGGCGCGGCGCGCGGCATCGGGCGCGAGATCGCGCTGCTCATGGCGAAGCACGGCGCCAAGGTGGTGGTCAACGACTACGGCGGCGGCTCGGACGGGGTGGGCGACGCGCGCGGCCCGGCCGACGACGTGGTCAACGAGATCAAGGGGCAGGGCGGGCAGGCCGCCGCCAACTACGACTCGGTGGCCAGCATGGCGGGCGGCCAGCGCATCGTCCAGACCGCGCTCGACCACTTCGGCCGCATCGACGTCGTGGTGAACAACGCGGGCATCCTCCGCGATCGCATGATCTTCAACATGACCGAGGAGGAGTGGGACGGCGTCCTCAACACGCACCTCAAGGGCACCTTCGCGGTGACCCGCGCCGCGGTCCCGCACATGCGGGAGCGGAAGTGGGGCCGCATCATCAACATGACCTCGACCTCCGGCCTCGTCGGCAACATCGGCCAGGCCAACTACGCGGCGGCCAAGCTCGGCATCGTGGGGTTCACGAAGGTGGTGGCGCTCGACATGGCGCGCTACAACGTCACCGCCAACTGCATCTCGCCCTTCGCGTGGACGCGGATGATCGGCACCATCCCCACCGAGACCGAGGCCCAGAAGGCCCGCGTCGAGAAGATCAAGAAGATGGGCCCCGAGCACATCGCCCCGGTGGCGGTGTTCCTGGCCACCGACGAGGCCAAGGAGATCTCGGGGCAGGTGTTCGGGGTGCGCGGCAAGGAGGTCATGCTCTTCGGCCACATGCGCCCGCTGCGCAGCATCCACCACGACCTCGGGTGGACGCCGGAGCGGCTGGCCGCGATGTTCCCGGGCACGCTCAAGCATCACCTGGCCCCGCTCGACACCTCCGGCCAGTACTTCAACTACGACCCGATGGTGTGAGGCGCGCGCGCCCGCGACGCATGCGCGGTGCCGCGGTCCTGATCCGTCTCGCGTGGGTCGTGGCCGCCGCGACCGCCGCGCCGGCGGCCGCCGCGCCGCCCGGCCTGCTCGTCACGGTGGGCGAGGTGACCGACACCGCGGCGGTGGTGTGGGTCCGCGGCGTGACGTGGGGCGAGGTCACCGTGCGGTACGAGCCGGTGGCGCGACCCGCTCCCGCGGCCGGGGCGGCCGCGGGAGCGCGCGGCGCCATCCGGGTGAGCCCGAGCCGCCACCTCACCGGCAAGCTCGTGCTCCAGCCGCTCGAGCCCGCCACCCGGTATCGCTACGTGGTCGCGCAGCACCAGGACGAGATCGCCGGCGAGTTCGTGACCGCGCCCGCGCCGGCCGCGGCGGCGCCGGTGCGCTTCGCCTGGAGCGGTGACCTCGGCAGCCGCGGGCACTGCCGGCCGCCGGGCGACGGCTTCGCGATCTTCCGCGCGCTCGCGGAGGTGCCGGCCGACTTCTTCCTCTTCGTGGGCGACACCATCTACGCCGACCACGTATGCGGCGAGGCGGCGCACGCGCCCGGCTACGACTTCGTGGCCCGCCGCCTGGCCGACTTCTGGGCCAAGCACCGCTACAATCGCGAGGATCCCGCGGTGCAGGCGTACTTCCGGCGCGCCTCGGTGTACGCGATCTGGGACGACCACGAGGTCCGCAACAACTTCGCCGGCCCCACCGAGCCCCTGATGGAGCCGGGCCGGCGCGCCTTCATCGACTACTTCCCGATCCGGCCTCCGCGCGGGGAGCCCGGGCGCCTCTACCGGAAGTTCCGCTGGGGCGCGCTGCTCGAGGTGTTCATCCTCGACACCCGGCAGTACCGCAGCCCCAACCCCGCGCCCGACGGGCCCGGCAAGACCATGCTGGGCGCCGCGCAGCGCCGCTGGCTGATCGACTCGCTGACCGCCTCCACCGCGGTCTGGAAGGTGGTGGTGTCCAGCGTGCCGCTCTCGGTGCCCACCGGCGGCCGGGCCCACGACTCGTGGAGCAATGCCGGCGCCCAGGGCGTGCCGGAAGAGCACGGCACCGGCTTCGCGGTGGAGCGCGACACCATCCTGAGGACGCTGCGCCAGCGCGGTCTCAAGAACCTGGTCTTCCTCGCCGCGGACGTGCACCACGCCGAGCTGATCCGTCACCACCCGACGCCCGAGTGGTCCTTCCACGAGTTCATCGCGGGCCCCCTGTCGGCCTCGACGGGCCAGCCGCGCCCGCTCGACACCCGTCTCAACCCGCGCTCGCTCTGGGGCCTGGGCGGCACGGCCAACTTCGGCGACATCGCGATCGACGCGTCCGGCCTCACCGTGCGCATCGCGGACGCCCTGGGCGACGTGCGCTTCACCCACACCATCGGAGCGGAATAGCTAGGGGCGGTTCACCAGGTAGATTCCGAGGGCGACGAGGACGGCGGCGGCGCCCAGGTGCCCGCTCAGCGGATCGCCCAGCAAGAGCCACCCGGCGAGCACGCCGAAGAGCGGCGTCCAGAAGAGAAACGGGGCGAGATCCGACGCCCGGTACCGGCCGAGCAGCCAGAACCAGACGAGGTAGGACGCGAAGGCGACGATCACCGCCTGGTACGCGAGCGCCATCAGGACCAGCGGGGTCGGCGCGAAGATGCCGGGCTCGCCCAGGAGCACGGAAGCGCCGATCAGCACGCCGGCCGAGACCGCGAGCTGGTAGAACAGCGTCTGGGGCAGGGTGATGGGCACGCGGCGGCCCTTCTTGAGGACCACCGTGGTGGCGCCCCACAGCAGACCCGCCAGGAGCTCGAGCGCGTCGCCGACGAGCTCGCGCCCCGCCGGCAGGCGGAGCCCGTCCGCGAAGGCGAGGCAGAGCCCCACGAAGGCGAGCAGCAGGCCGGCGGTCCGCGCCGGGGTGAGCCGCTCTCCCGGGATCCAGACGTGAGCGCCGAGCGCCACGAAGAAGGGCGCCGAGTAGAGGAAGATCACGCTCCGCGACGCGGTGGTGTAGGCCAGGCCCCAGTAGATGAGCGCGAACTCGCCCGCGAACATCAGCCCGATGAGGAGGCCGTAGAGGCCGGAGCCGTCGCGGCGGACCAGCACCTCGCCGCGCGCCCGGCACCAGAGCCAGAGGAGCCCGACCGCGACCAGCGATCGGAGCCCCGCGCCGAGCAGGGGAGAGACACCGGACACGCTGACCTTGATCGCCACCTGGTTCACGCCCCACGCCAGACAACAGGCCAGCAGGAGGGCGGCCGGGCGGAGCCCGAGGCTGCCCGATCGGGTCACGCGCGCTGGACCTGCCGCCACCAGGCGCCCAGCAGCAGCAGCAGCGCGCCCAGGCTCACCGCGACCCCCGCCCATTCGACGGGACCCGGCCGGTGCTCGAGCTCCACCGACGGCAGGGGCGCGGACAGCTCGACCGCGAGGAGCCCGTCCTCGTCTCGGCGTGTCGGGAGCGCCCGGCCGGCCGCGCGGGCCACCCAGAGCGGCGAGTGGGCGACCGGCAGCGAGCGCCAGCCCGTCCCGGGTGACGGAACCGACACCCGCCAGCGCTGATGCCCCAGCGGCACCGGCTCGGGCGCCGCGCCGGGAATCGCGAAGAGCCTGAACTGGCCGATGCGGGAGAGACTCCTGACCGAGTGGTTCTCGGTCAAGAACCTGGACCGCCCGACGTCCTGATCCAGCGCGACGACGGAGCCGATGCCGAGACGCCGGGCGTACCGGTTGAACGTCTCGGTGTCGAGCGCCTCGAGGGGTTGGCCGAAGAGGCTCTGGGCGTCGCGCTGCTCGGCCAGGAGCGTGAGCGGGCGGGGGTCGGCGGAGCCGGTGTAGACGAGGCCCGCCACCGGTGCCGGATGCGTGAAGGTCCCGCCGACGATCGATCGGCCGCTTCTGAGCGGCGTGAGCGCGGTGACATGCGTGTGCGGCCGCCACCACTCGGGCCGCCAGTCGAGCGGCACGGCGGAGCGGAGGACGAGCACGCGGCCGGGCGGCGCCTGCCGCAGCGCCTCCCACAGGGCGTCGAGCCGGAGCCCGCGCGTGATCTCCGGCTCCCGGGGCCACTCGCCGGCCCGGGGCCAGAGCGTGAGCCCCGGCTCGCCCGGCCCCCACGCGAGCGGCAGACACAGCGCGACGGCGAGCAGCGCCGCCACGACCGGGCGCGCGAGCGGGGCGGCCAGCGCCGCGAATCCCGCGGCGCCGGCCAGCACGAATCCGAGGTCGAGCCCGTCCATCAGCCGGTCCGCCGGCAGCCAGGCGACGCCCGCCGGCTGGGCGACGAGCGCGTCGAGCGCGACGACCCCCGCCATGGCCGGCGCGAGCGCCGGCAGCCACCGCGCGGGCGCGGGCAATCGCCCGCGCCGCCACCAGGCCACCGCGCCCAGCCCGGCGAGCGTGAGGAGGATCGGCTGGCTCGCCAGCCGCCGCGCCAGGGCGCCGGGCGCGGCGTCCGCCCAGGCCAGCGGCAGCGCCATGCCCAGGTGGCCCAGCAGCGGCAGCAGCCAGATCGCGGCCAGGCCGAGGCCCGCGGCGAAGATCAGGGCCCCCTCGCGGAGACGTTGTGCGCGCGGCGGCGGCCCATGCAGGGCGGCGAGGAGCACGATCACGGCGGCGGCCGGCGTGTGCGCCGGATGGAGCAGCGTGACCGCCGCGACCAGCGCCGCCGCGCCGAGGGGCGGCCGCGCGGCACCGCCGGTCCAGCGGAGCAGACTCCACGCCAGCAGCGGCAGCGCGCCGAACCCCAGGCGCGCCGCGATCAGGCCCCAGCGCAGGCCTTCCTCGACTCCGCTGCGGCAGCCCGCCGAGAGGGTGAGCGCGACGAAGGCGCCGGGCAGCGCGAGCCACGGCTCGCCGAGCGCGCGACGGAGCAGCAGGTAGGTGGCCGCGCCCGGAAGCAGCCAGGCGAGCCAGAGCAGGATCCGATACACCGCGGCCAGGTCGAGCGCGCCGCCCGCCGCGAGATGGACCAGCGCGCCGAGCCAGGCGAAGCCCGGCGGGTAGTACTGGAGCTCCGGGTAGCCGGCCCACCAGCCGGGATTGAAGCGCCACGGGGCCAGGCCGAGCGTGATCGCGTGAGCGAGACGGTAGACCTGGCCCGGATGATCGTCGAAGACGAGCAATCCGCCGCCGAGCGCGCGCCAGCCGAAGGCGGCCGCGTAAGCGGCGAGCAGCGCGGGAGGCAGCCAGCGGCGGGTCACGGCTGCCGATGATACGGCATCGCGTTGACAATCCGCGGCGTGGAGTGTTAAGTAGACGGAATCGTTGTCGCTGGATCGGTGATCCGGGAAGGCCAACCCGGATCGTGCAGTTCATTGTGGGGCTCAAATCCCCTACCGATGGAGAGGCCATTGGACAGAGTGAAGGGATTGAAGTGCCGGGAGTGCGGCCGTCCGTATCCCGCCTCCCCGGTTCACGTCTGCGAGTTCTGTTTCGGCCCCCTCGAGCTCGACTACGACTACGAGGTGATCCGCGCGCGGATCAGCCGCGCGCGCATCGAGGCCGGCCCCAAGTCCATCTGGCGCTACGCCGATCTCCTGCCGCTCGACCTCGAGAGCGGCGAGCCGCCGATCGGCGCCGCGGTGGGCTTCACCCCGCTGGTCCGCGCGCGCAACCTGGCCGAGGAGTGGGGCGTCCGGGAGCTCTACGTCAAGAACGATTCGGTCTCGCACCCGACCTGCTCGTTCAAGGACCGGGTGGTGGCGATGGCGATCGGGAAGGCGCGGGAGTTCGGCTTCGACACGGTGGCGTGCGCCTCCACCGGCAACCTCGCCAACTCGGTGGCCGCCCACGCGGCGCAGGCGCGGCTGCGGTCGTACATCTTCATCCCCGCGGGGCTGGAGCAGGGCAAGGTCACCGCGACGCTCGTCTACGATCCGACGGTCGTCGAGGTGGCGGGAACCTACGACGAGGTCAACCGGCTCTGCGCCGAGATCGGGGACAGGTACCACTGGGCCTTCGTGAACATCAATCTGCGCCCCTATTACGCCGAGGGCTCCAAGACCTACGGCTACGAGATCGCCGAGCAGCTCGGCTGGCGCGCCCCCGCCCACGTGGTGGTGCCCTGCGCGGGCGGCTCGCTCCTCACCAAGATCGCGAAGGCCCTGCAGGAGCTCACGCTCCTCGGCCTGATTCCCGAGCGGCGGACGAGCATGTACGCGGCGCAGGCCGCCGGCTGCGGCCCGATCGTCACCATGATCCAGAAGGACACCGACGTGCTCACGCCGGTGCGGCCCCAGACCATCTGCAAGTCGCTCGCGATCGGCAACCCGGCCGACGGCTACTACGCCTATCGCGCGGCGAAGGACTCGGGCGGCTACGGCGAGTACGCCACCGACGAGGAGATCGTCGAGGGCATGCGGCTGCTCGCCCGCACCGAGGGCATCTTCGCCGAGACGGCCGGCGGGGTGACGGTGGCGGCCACCCGCAAGCTCATCGAGTCCGGCCGCATCCCCCGCGACGAGCCCATCGTCATGTGCGTCACCGGCAACGGGCTCAAGACGCCGGAGCCGCTGCACGACCGGCTCGGCAGTGGTGCGAGCATCCAGCCCTCGCTCGCCGCGTTCGACCGGGCGCTGGCCGACCTCAAGTCCAAGACCGGGACGTAGCCCGGAGAAGGAGACCGACCATGGGCGTTCTCGTCCGCATTCCCACGCCGCTCCGCACCCTCACCAAGGGCGCGGCCGAGGTCCAGGCCGACGCCGGCACCGTCGGCGACCTGATCGAGGTCCTGGAGCGCCAGTTCCCGGGGCTCAAGGATCGCCTGGTCGAGGACGGCGGCCAGCTCCGGCGCTTCATCAACATCTACATCAACCAGGAGGACATCCGCTTCCTGCAGGGCGCGACCACCACGCTCAAGCAGGGCGACGAGGTCTCCATCGTCCCGGCCATCGCGGGCGGACGGTAGCGCCACGAGGTCCGGCCGCAACCGCATGATCTCCAAGCGAGTCCAGGGCTTCACCGAGTCGGTGATCCGGGAGATGACCCGGGTCAACAACCAGTACGACGGCATCAACCTCGCCCAGGGCATGCCCAACTTCCCGCCGCCCCGGGAGCTGATCGAGGCCGCCCACCGGGCCATCGACGGCGATTTCCACCAGTACGCGATCACCTGGGGGACGCCGTCCCACCGGCGCGCCATCGCGGAGAAGTACCGGCGGTTCTACGGGATGGACGTCGATCCCGAGCGTCACGTCACCGTGTGCTGCGGATCGACGGAGACCATGCTCTCCACGCTCCTCGCCGTCCTGAATCCGGGCGACGAGGTGATCATCTTCGAGCCGTTCTACGAGAACTACGGTCCCGATGCGATTCTCTCCGGCGCAACGCCGCGCTTCGTGCGCCTGCGTCCCGAGCCGGGCAGATCGGGTG